>JAJDDE010000043.1 GCA_029260475.1 Phycisphaerales bacterium
CAGCAGAGAGCCCGAGATGACCGTGCGCCCGCTGGCGGCCGCCGAGCCCCCCGACGCGCACGGCTGGTGGTGGGGCACGGGCCGTCGCAAGACGGCGGTCGCTCGCTGCCGCATGAAGCCCGGTTCGGGCGAGATCAAGATCCAGATCAACCGCAAGAAGTTCAAGACGGTCAACGAGTACTTCTCGGAGACCCGCGACCGCAGCGACGTGGTGGCGCCCTTCGAGGCGACGGGCACCTTGGGCAAGATGGACGTGGTCATCCGCGCCCACGGCGGCGGCTACATGGGCCAGGCCCAGGCCATCCGTCTCGGCATCAGCCGTGCGCTCAAGAAGTACGACCCGACGCTGGAGCAGGCGCTCCGCGACAACGGCCTGCTGACGCGTGACGACCGCGAGGTCGAGCGTAAGAAGTACGGCCAGGCCGGTGCCCGGCGTAAGTTCCAGTTCTCGAAGCGCTAAGCAACGGGTTCGGACAACGCGATTGGATTACGAGGCCGCGACCCGGTGGGGGTCGCGGTCTTTGTTTTTGCTCAGGCGTTGATTGGTCGATCGGTGGGATGGGCTTCCAGCCCGTCCCGATGTCCGTGGCGCACCAGAAGGACGGCCTGGAAGGCCATCCACCGCAGAAAGAACGGTCACGCCGGGTCCGTCGAACCGAGCCTAAGGGACGAGCGTGTAGGTGGTGGTGTCGGAGCTCTGCGAGCCGAACATATCGGATTCGCTGTTCATCACGCCGCCGATGGGGATTCCGAAGCGCCGGTCGTAGATGATCGTGCCGGAGTCTGTAAATGAATGCGCCTGTTGCTGAGGATCGATTTGAATCGGGTTGTTATCGATCTCGACCGTGATCGTCTTTGCATCGAACCCGACCAGCGTGTATGTGACATCGAACGTCGTGATCTCGCCGTACTCGCCCTCGTGCGATCCGTGGAGAATCCAGCGGGCACCGATACCGATCGGTGACTCGGGGAGTACGAGGTGGTCTGTGCTCCACAGAACATGCGGCGAAACCGATGACTGTTCGTAGTCGAGGCGGTGTGCGTCGCGAACGATCGTGTTCGTGATGCCCACCAATTCGCGATTGTTCTCGCTGTCGTCGCGGTAGGGGGCGTCGGCGGGTACTTCTTGGCACTTGGTGACATTCCGTGTGATCGAGACGGAGTCATTGCTCGAAGCGAGATCAATGACGTAATTGGACGTCACCTTGAGTTTGGTGGCAGCAGCGATCCCGTCGCGTGTGACTGTCCTCTCCTCAATCGTCATGGTGTCGCCCGCACCCGGCTGAAGACCAAGCACACAATACGGGGGTGAGCCGTCACCATTCACAATGAGTGATGTGGATGTTCTCGTCGCAGGAAGGGTGTTCGCGCACGCGGAGAGCGCTGAGGCACTCACCACCCCGCATACAAAATTCGCGGTTGCGCGCGAGAGAACACACATCACTGGGCCAACTCGATCGTCACCGTCGTCGCGCCCGCCTGCTGGAGCATCTGGGCCTTGCCGAGGGTGACCATCTGCAGGGTGAGCCAGCTCGCGGTGACCATGGAGCCCTCGACGGGCCTTCCGAGGGCGCGGTCGTAGGTGAGCTCGCCCTCACAGACCGCGAGGAGGGAGCGCAGGGGGGAGGTGAGGTTCTTCTCGTCGTCGAGGCGGGCGATTTTGGAGTGCTTGATCTTGACGGTGAAGGTGTCGTCGGTGATCGCGACGAGCTCGAAGTCGCGGAGGACGTGGGTCGTCATGCCCGTGAGGTGCGACAGCTTCTCGAGCGTGCGCCAGCGGGCGCCGATGCCCAGGGGGGCTTCGGGGAGCACGCAGCTCGTGCCGGCGAACTCGATGTCGGCGGTGGGCGTGGGCCGGATGCGGCTGGCGTTGGCCTCTTGCCCGATGCGCTCGAGCACCTCGCCCCTGGTGGTCAGGGTGTAGTTGTACTGCTGGCCCACGAGTCTTTTGATGCCGACGTCGAAGGTCTGGAGCAGTCGCGCGTCGAAGGCGGGGTCTTCGACGATCCCCGCGTCGGTCACGCGGGTGAAGACGGAGAAGGTGCCGTTTCCCGGCGCGGCCTGCGTGGCGAGGGCGATGGTCTGCTCGAAGTCGGGGATGGCGGCCTGCTCCATGGTGCCGACGCCGCCCTCGTAGTCGAGGAGCTCGAACTTCGTGGTGACGCTGATGGTGCGGGCGGCGTCGAGGCTGGGCGTGTATCGGAGCTCTGACTTGTCGCCGACGCCCGAGGAGAGCAGGAGCGAGCCGGAGTCGGGCATGCCAGCGATCACGCGGTCGAGGTCGGGGACGCTGGGGCGCGGCGGGTGCGTGCTGGCGGCTTCGTCCTCGCCCTCTGGTCGGCTGATGGTGATCTCGGAGAAGAGGCGCTGCTCGATGGTGCTGCGGCTCGTTTCGGGGCTCTTGGCGGTCACGTTGACGGTCGCGTCGGTGCGCACGAAGCCGTGGGTGGGCGCGCCGCTGCGCCGGTCGATGGTGAGCTCGCCGAGGATCGAGCCGGTGCCGTCGGTGATGGTGGTGACCATCTCGGGCATCTGCGGCGAGGGGGGCAGCGTCTGTTCTTCGAGCAGGTAGCGCCCGTTGACGCTGAGGCTGATGGTGTCGTCGTTGGCGTCGGTCAGCGTGTAGCTGAGGATGAGGGTCTGCTGGATGTTGTCCTCGTTGAAGTCGCGCCGGGCGTGCCACACAGCGCCGGGGGCGACGGGCTCATCGGGGAGGATGTACATCGGGAGCAGCGCGATCTGCGCGATGCGTTTGGCGAGGTCCTTGTCGGCGGCGGGCTTGGTGCGCACGTCGTCGTGGGGGATCGGGAGGCCTCGCTCGGAGAGCGTGCGCACGCTGGACATGCCTTCGAGCGGCGCGATCAGCGCGCGCATGCCCTGGTTCGCGGCGTCGGTGGCGTCGGTATTCTCGGCGACGCCCAGCTCGGTGAAGACGCTGTCGGCGACGAAGGACCGATCGTCCATCACCTTGCGCACGGTGGAGGTGACGAGCGCGGTGTGCGTGGGGAGTTCGCTGCCCGCCATGGGGACGCCGTCGAAGAGGCGCGTGACGCTGAGGTACTGCGTGGCGCGGTAGCTGGTGCTGTAGCCGGCGAGGGGCGCGAGCGTGTAGAGCCGCGGGCGGCCCTCGCCTCGGGAGACGATGAGGGTGTCGGCGTGCTCGAGGGTCTCCGCGAGCTCGCGCGCTTGCTGATCCGATAACAGGGCGTCTTGCGCGAGCGTGGGGCGGGTCAGCGTTAAGGCAGCGAGCGTGGCGAGGATGCAGAGCGTGCGCATGGGTCTGGTGTTCCTTGTGACAGGGACGGCGAGAGGCAGTCGTATCGGGTCTACCCGTCGGGTTCGGCTTGGTTGTCGATGAGCTCGACGGTCTCGATCGTCTCGTAGGCGGTCGCGATCTGCAGGACGCGGCCAGTGATGCCGGCGGCGGTGACCTCCACGTCCATGCCGACGTTGGTCTCCCCGTCGTGCGAGACGGTCTGGCCCGTGAAGCGATCGACGACGCTGTTGGTGTACCCCTCGCCGGCGGCGTGGAGGATGCGAGCCTCGGTGCCCTCGGGCATGTACTCATTTGTATAGGGCTGCTCGGGCATGATGATGATGATGTCGGAGTACAGATAGATGTAGCGATCGTCGAATCCGGTCAGCGTGGTGGTCTCGACCACTGTCCTGCGGATGTTCTCGACGACCTCCTCGGTCGCGGTGCGCCAGACGGCGCCGACACCGATCGGGCGGTGCGGGAGCTTGAAGAAGTCGGAGGCCTCGACGTTGCACATCTCTTCGAGCATCGGGCGCACCGCCGGGTCTACGGTGTCGAGCGGGTCGGTGCTGACGTTGAGGACTTCGCCGTCGGGCGCGTAGGTGTAGGTGATCCTCGCACCCTCGATCGGTCGGACGGCCTCGTTGTTCTGGCGGATCGCCTCGGCGTCTTCGTCGGAGAAGGGGAGGTAGCGGAACTCATCGATGGTGTCCTCGACGACAAAGACCCCGGAGGGCAGCACCTCCTTCACCACGCTGGTGAAGACGGCGTAGGTCGGGAACTCGAGCGTGACTTCGTCGTTCGGCACACCGGTGGGGAGGAGTTGGAAGGCATCGGTGGACTGCGAGAACATCCACGTCGCCAGCTCGCCCTCGCGCGGCGCGTAGGCGAGGGGTTTGGGGTTCTCGCCCGGCTCGATCAGGCGGACCTCGCCCGGCTTCAGTCCTTTCGCGATCCTCTGGGCCTCTTCGACGGTGAGCATGTGTGGGTCGAACTCGTAGATGTTGCGGGCTGCGGTCGCTTGGGACGTGATCACGAAGTTTCGGTCGGGCGTCGTGCACGCGTGCGTCTGGACCACGTCGACGTTGAACAGCGCGGCGACGGGCGCACCGGTTTTGGGATCGACGACGGTCGTGATGCCGCCGACCGCGTAGCTGGGTCGCAGCGTGGAGGAACCCTCGGGGCCGAGCGAGACGGGCGAGGTCTGTTCCGGCATGACGCCGCGAAGCTCGGAGTAGATCACCAGCCCGTCCTCGGTGATGTTCGAGAGGGTGTGCGTCATCATCTCCGAGTATTGGAGGGCCACCGACTCGCTCGGGGACCTGGTGCGCCAAACGGCCCCGAGCCCGATGGGCTCGGTCGGCAGGCGTGTGCCACGGATGTGATGGGAGAGGCTGGAGATGAGCTCCCGGATGGTGGCGTTGGCGATCCTCGGCGGGAACCACGAGGAATCGACGACCTCGCCGCTGGGCGTGAGCGTGACGACGTGCGTCATCGCCTCCAGCGAGTTGAGCGCGACCTGTACCTCGCGCCGTCGTTCGGGGGTGCCGATGGCCCGGGGCATGAGTTCCGCGTCGGCGAACCGCGCCTGGAGCACGTAGTTGCCGTCCGGCTCGACCTTGGTGACCTTCGTGTCCACGCGGAGGCGGCACGACGGGAGGACGACGCTCGGGCGGCGTGCGTCGTCGAGCCATGCGTGCGCCTCTTTGTCGATGTCGATCACGAACGTGGTCGTGTCGCCGACCTCGGGCGTGAAGGAGCGCGGGGCGATCTGCTCATCGCCCTGCCAGAGGAGGACGAGATCGCCCTCCTCCATCGCGTCGATGATCCGGGGGATGTCCTCGTCGGCGCGCCCGAACCAGGGCTCCTCATGCTGCGCAAGTGCGCTCGGAGGGGCACTGAACAGCAGCGCGATGACGATTCGGATTCGCGTCCTCCGGAACATGCGGTCTCCTTTCGGTTCAGCCGTCTACCGGCTCTGCGGTCATGGTCATGTCGATGTCCTGATCGACGCTCATGGACTGGCCTTGCATGTTCATGTTGACGGTCATGGTCATGGTCATCTTGGAATCGACGACGATGAGGGCGGAGGTGGCGAGGTCGAGGGTGGCGGTGCCGGAGACGACGCTGTCGGCCTTGGTGACCTTGCCGCTGGCGCCGGGGGGGAGCTGGTCGCCCGGGAGGTCCTGCACGGGGATGTACTGGAGGGCGTCGATGGTGAGGTAGAGGGTGTCGCCGTCGATTTTGTTGAGCGTGTAGGTGTTGAACATGTGCATAGCCAGGCCGTTGGCGCTGCGATCGAGGCGCTGGCGCCAGACGGCGCCGGGCGCGACGGGCTTCTCGGGGAGGGGGACGGTGGAGGTGAGGGAGGCCATCTGGTCGGCCTGGCCCTGGGCCTGGGCGTCGGCGCCCGCGGGGAGCTTGGTGTCGGCGCTCAGCACGCGCCCGAGGTCGTCCATCGTGATGGTGGTCACGGTGCCGACCATGGTCTTGAGCGACTGGGCCATCATGTCGGCCATCGGGCCCTGCTCGCCCTCGGTGACGCCCGCGTCCTCGACGGTCACAACGACGGTGAAGCCCTCGTCGTTGGTCTTTGAGACCCGGTACTCGTTGCGATAGAACGAGGCGGGGAGCGTGTTGGCGCCCATGGGCTGGCCGCCCATGGACTGCTTCATGGTCATGTTCTGGACGAGCTTTACGGTGACGCTGTTGTCCTCCACCGCTGCGTACCGCAGCTCACGCGCATCGCCCTTGCCCGCGTCGAGCAGTACGACCTGCTTGTCCTGCATCGTCTCGAGCAGGCCCGGGGCGTCGGCGTTGGTGATGTCGTGGGGACCCGCGAAGAGCGGGGCCGCGAGGGCGCAGGAGGCGAACAGGGCGATGAGGTGTCGGTGCATGGGTCTCTCTCTGTGTTGGAGTGTGCGTGGATCTGGTTGTGTGCTGCTCAGCGTCCGAAGAGGGCGCGTGCGGCGTCGGGGAATCGTTGGGACCAGGCGTTCTCGTTGTGCGCGGCGCCGTCGTCGATGACGAGGGTGACGTGCTTCTTCGGGACGCCGCAGGCGACAAGGTGATCGGCGAGGACGGTGGCGGCCTCGGCGTAGATGGAGTCGCGCGCGGGGTCGCCGGTCTCCTGGGTGCCCATGCCGATGAAGGCGCGGTCGCACCAGGGGCCTGGGTGATCGGTGATGATCTCCTCGAAGGCGGGGCCCGCGAAGCGGATGGCGGCGGACTCGATGAGCGCCTGGCCGAAGGTGCCCGGGGCGTGCATGAGTGCGTAGAGGGTGACGTTGGCGCCGAAGGACGAGCCGCCGATCGCGGTGTGCTCGGGCCCGGTTTTGACGCGGAACCGTTCATTGACCGCCGGCATGACCTCGTCGGTGAGGAAGCGGACGTACTGGTCGGCGCGCCCGTTGCGCCCCTGGAAGTTGATCTCGGGTGCGTTGTACTCCCACGAGCGCTGCGTGCCCGCGTTGTCGATGCCGACGACGATCATCGGCGGGACGTCGCCCGCCTTGATGAGCTCGGTGAGCGCGCCGTCGATGTTCCACTCCATGCCGAAGGCGGCGGTGTTCTGGTCGAAGCAGTTCTGCCCGTCGTGCATGTAGAGCACGGGGTAGTTGTCCTTCGAGTTGTCGTACCCCTCGGGGAGCCAGACGCGGATGGTCCTGGTGTTCTCCATGAACTCGCTGGTGAGCTCGAAGGTCCGGAGGGTGCCGACGACGGTGGAGGGCTTCTCGGTGATCGCGTCGGCGAAGGCGACGACCTCGATGGTGACCGAGCCGGGGCGCCCCGCGAGCATGCCGTCGAGGTCGCGGTTCTGGAGGTAGTTGCCGTCGGTCTCGGTCTCGACGGTGTCCCACGAGCCGCGGGTGAGCTTGAAGCGGAAGGTGGGGTGTGAGGCGGTGCGGTAGGGGATCTCGAAGCGGAAGGCGTGGGGGCGGTCGTCGGTGGCGGGCATGTGCTCGACGGCTGGCGTGCCGCGCGGGTCCCAGGCGTTGGCGCTGGAGGCGATGTACATGCGATCGATCGGCTCTTCGGACTCTGCCGAGCGGTCGATGACGATGATCGAGAGTGTGTCGTGGGCGGCTTGCATGACGGGGGTGCTCCGGAAAGAGGCGCAGAGGAGGAGACAGCACACCAATACGGACGACAGCGGGCGGTGCATGGTCCCTGAGCGTATCGCGGGTGACGTGCGATGGGCGCATAAAAGAGGCCCGCGCGTCGCCTCGGGGGGGAGGGTCGCGCGGGCCCGGGGGGGGGGCGATGTGATGTCGGTCACAGCGTAGACCGCTCAGAGGGCCCCGGCTGCCTTCGCGTTGGAAGCAACCGCGTCCCAGTTCACGACGTTCCAGAAGGCGTTGACGTAATCGGGGCGCTTGTTCTGGTACTTGAGGTAGTAGGCGTGCTCCCAGACATCGAGGCCCAGGAGGGCGGTGCCCTCGATGCCGGCGACCTGCTTGCCCATCGCGGGGTTGTCCTGGTTGGCGGTGGAGCCGATCGCGAGCTTGCCCGAGGGGTCGGCGTAGAGCCAGGCCCAGCCGGAACCGAAGCGGGTGGCGGCAGCCGTTGCGAACTGCTCCTTGAAGGCGTCGAAGGAGCCGAAGGCCTTGTCGATCGCTCCGGCGAGGCTGCCCGAGGGGGCGCCGCCCTTGTCCGGGCCCATGACGGACCAGAAGAGGGCGTGGTTGGCGGCGCCGCCGGCGTTGTTGCGGACCGCGGTCTGCTTGTCGGCGGGGAGATCGCCCATTTTCTTGCAGACGATCCAGGGGTCGGTTTCGCCCTCGAGCGGGGTGCCCTTCAGGGCGTCGTTGGCCTTGCTGACGTAGGCGGCGTGGTGTTTGCCGTGGTGGATCTCCATCGTGGTCGCGTCGATGTGCGGCTCGAGGGCGTCCTTGGCGTAGGCGAGGTCGGGGAGAGAGAGGGGCATGGTGGGAACTCCGTTGGGGGACTTCTGGATGCGGCGGGGCGGTAACCCCCACCGTATATATGTGGAACACAAGGGGTCAAGACACGCGCCACGGCACCGTAAGGGCCGATCTGGCGCAACATGACCCCGATCTCCGAATCAAGGGTTGACGCGATGTCAGGGTCTGACATGCTGGCGTCAGAGTCCGTCCGGGAACGTCCCGGCGTGCGTACGACTCGAAGAGTCGTGTCCGAGCCTATGGAGAGGTTTTCGGACGGTCAATCGGTGTCCGCGCGGCGTAGTGATCGCCGCTCGGGCTGGGTGTCCACCCGTTGTGGTGGGCAAGGTGCAGAAAGAAATGCGCGAAAGCGTCTGATATGAACAGATTGAGGGAGAAAACCTGCTCCCTTGTTCGTTCGGCCTCTTGCACCTGGCGGGAAATTTTGTAGATTGTTTGACCCGGCGCGCAGAACCAAACACGCCGCTGAGCCGTATACACCTATCCGGTGAGCTCTTTGCAGGTGGGACCTGTGCTGGGGTTTGTCAGGGCACGACGGTGTGCGTCCGGGGACGAAGAAAAGTGGGTGGTCTCGCTGCGTGAGGTTCGTTTGATCTCGCGGGACCATACGTACGGAACAATGGGTCAGCTTTCACTCAGGAGTGAAACCGACCTTCGATGCGGCACGAACGCCGCAGCATCAGGACGGTGCAATATGAAGCGATATGCCAACAACTCTCCTCTCGATCGGGTCCAGCGACGGCGCGGGATCTCGATGCAGGCCGGCACGACCGCCGGCAAGAAGGCGGTCCGCGCCCTCTCTGCGCGTGACCGCGCCGAGCTGCGTCTGCTCCTCGAGAAGGAGATGGACCTCATCGATAACCCGCTCTTCCCGGAGCCTCACGCCGAGAAGTCGATCTACGACGACGCCCCGGACGTGAAGAAGCCCGACGCCTCGTGGTACCACCCGGTGATGGACGACCTGGGCTCCAAGACCCGGACGCCCAAGAGCTCCGAGCAGGTGATCCTGACGGGCGCCGAGGAGAAGATCCTCTTCCTGCAGTTCAACTACGCCCGCTGGAAGGTGCGTGAGCTGCAGCGTGAGGTCGCCGCCTCTGCCTCGAAGGTTCCGACCGACGAGCAGGGCCGTGAGATGCTGAAGTGGTACCGCTACTCGAAGCGGATGCGTGAGCAGATCGCCGAGACCAACCTCGCGTTGGTGCTGGCGATGGCCAAGCGCACCCGCATGAGCGAGGTGGACTTTGCTGATCTCGTCTCCGAGGGCAACATGGCGTTGCTCCGCGCGGTGGACAAGTTCGACTGCGAGCGTGGGTTCAAGTTCTCGACGTACGCCTGCCGTGCGATCCTGAAGGCGTTCAGCCGTCAGGGGATGAAGCTGAGCAAGTACCGCCAGCGCTTCCCGACCGACTTCGATCCCAAGCTCGAGAAGAGCAACCACCTCGATACGAAGCGCCAGGAGTTCGTGCACGACGCGGCCTCCGAGGTCAAGCGGATCGTGATGGACAACCAGTGCGAGCTGTCCGCCATCGAGCGGACCGTCATCGAGCACCGCTTCCGCCTCACCACCCCCGAGGACACGAGCAAGCCCATGACGCTCGAGCAGGTCGGCCAGATCATCGGCGTGACCAAGGAACGCGTGCGTCAGATCCAGAACAAGGCGCTCGAGAAGATCCGCACCGAGCTCGAGGAGAACTACCTCGAGGGCCCTCGGCGCGAAGAAGAGCAGGAAGCCGACGGGCGCATGCTCGCCGCCCTCCTGAACTGATCGTTCCCGAGCGTCTTTACGACTCTTCCCGACGCCCGCCTCTTCGGAGGCGGGCGTTTTTTATGCGCTGCGCGGGAGGAGTACGCGGAGTAACAGAGGTGGCGGAGGGCGCAGAGGGGGAGGGAAGAGGGTTTGGGAATCGGGAGGGCGCGGGTAGGGTGGGGTGATGAGGCGACTGTGCTGGTGGGCTTTGGTGGTTGGGTTGGCGGTGTTGCCGTTTGTTGTTGTGGTGGGGCATCCGTTGGCGGTGGCGCGTTGGGGGCGGGCGGATGTTGATCCCGGCGGGTTCGTCGGCGACACCGTGTTGACTTCGCATCGTCGAGACGCGACTAAGTTGTACTTCTCGGAGCCCATGGGACAACTCGGGCGCCCTGTGTTTGCTCGGTGGAGGCCTCTTGAGGACGAGCAGATCGACGCGTATCGACGCATGGCGGACAACGCCCCGGAGGGCGAGTCGTATTGGGTGGAGTCCGCTCCGCGGGCGAGTTGGACGCTCGGGTACGGCTGGCCCTTCGTTTCGATGACGGAGGGGTATCAGTGGTATCCGGCGTCCGTCGGTGATCACTTTCCCATGCGCGGCGAGCGGCTCGGTTTTTCGCACAAATTCAGTTCGCTGACGAGGCTCTATGGAGCGCTGCCGACACGCGTTGTCTGGATCGGGATGATCGGTAACCTCGCGATGGTGGGCGCGGTGTGGTGGGCGACGGGGTGGTTCGTTCTGTTTCGTTTGCGGCGACTGCTCATGCGCCGCCGTTGGCCGCGGCGTGTGCGGTCGGTGCCGATATGCGGTGGGTGATCTCGGGGTGTGCCCTGAGTGTGGCACGGCGCGGCTGGTTCCGAAGGCGGTGACGGCTTGAGGCGCTTTGCGAAGTGGTGTGTGTTGGTGGGCATCGCGTTGTTGCCGTTTGTTGTGGTGGTTGGGCATCCGGTGTGGCAAGCGTGCTTCGCTGATCATCGGGTGCTGCGATGGGACGGCCGATCGACGGCGCTCTTGTATGGAACCGGAACGATCAATGGTGACACCGTGGAGCAGAGACTCTTTCGGCGAGCGGGTTTGCGTCGCCCAGCACAATCGACAGTAATGCACATGTTCATCGGACAAGATGATTCGTGGGTTGGGGAAGACTTCGAGCCCGGGTTGTTGTCGTGGTCACCAGATGACCCCGTGATTGCTATCGCGTGGAGTCAGCCGGCTCATCCTCTCGATTCCACAATGTCGTTCTCGATCGACTCATTCGGTTATGGCTGGCCCTTTGTATCCGCGGTTTCGGATTACGGCGGCGGCTTCGGTCGCCCGTTGTTGACCGGAATCAGTACCGGCACCAAGACCGCCAATGGACACGAGCGTGCGATCCCTACACGCTTGGTCTGGAGAGGGTGTTCTAACGAACTCGGCGCTCTACGGACTGGTTCTATGGCCGCCGTTGGTTCTCGCGTTGTGTCTTATGAACCGCTTCGTTCGTCGCTGTCGGTGGGCCCGCGGAGTGTGCGGGGGGTGCCGCTATGAGGTAGGCGAACTGGGTGTTTGCCCGGAGTGCGGCACGGCGCGGCCCGCTGCGAAGCGCGCGTGACCACCCCCGGGCTGCCGCCCGGGGTTCGATCGGAGAGAGGCGGTGTTTAGTTGCTCACGCGCCGCGGCATCGCGCTGGCGACCATGCGGAGCGCGGGGGGTGGGGCGTCGCTGCTGAGAGCGATGGACTCGGGCTGGGCGGGGTCGGCGGTGACGTCGATGGTCGCGCGTTCGAGGCGGGGGCCGATGGCGTACTTCAGCGTGAACTTGATGGCGCGGATCTGGTCGATGAGGAGGGATTCGGTCTCCTCGTTGTTGGTGAGGTTGGTGCGGACGAGCCAGAGCTCGCCGTTGCCGGTGGGCGTGAAGCCCAGGGCGGGCTCGGCTTCCTTGACGCCCCAGACGCGGTACTGCGCGCCCTCGCCCGGGTAGCGGTACTCGACGCGCATGGACTCGATGGGGTCGCCGTCATCGTCTCGCGCGGAGACGAACTCCATGAAGTCGCTGTAGATCGGGTTCTCGTTGGAATCGAGCACGTCGTCGGGCCAAGGGCGGAAGTCGCTGCCGGTGCGCACGAGCGAGAGGACGCGGTTGACGACGAGGCGCGTGACGACGTTGCTGCTGGCGGCGTCGGCGTTGGTCTCGTAGCCCTTGAACATCGTGTCGAGGCTGGTGAGCATCACGGTGAAGAGCAGGGCGCTGATGAGGATCGCGATCTGCATCTCGAGGATGGTGAAGGCGCGGCGGGACACACGGGTTAGAGATCGGTGCCACCGGGTGAGGTTGCGCTGCATCAGATGCCCTCCTTGTAGCTGCCAGCGATGGGCGTGAGGGAGAGGGGGAGGGCGAGGCCGTCGGGGAGGATCATCTCGGGGTCTGCGATGAGTCGTGTGACGCCGACGCCGTCGTATGGGATGGCGCGCCGGTGGTGCAGCAGGGGGTCGGCGAGATCGTCGGGCACGCCGTCGTACATGGATTCCTCTTCGTCGATGACCATGAGCACGGGGTCGCCGTCGTCGTCCAAGGCGGTGTCCCAGCCGAGATCCACGCGTCCGTCGCCGTCGAGGTCGGTGAGGCCCGCGGTGTCGATGGCCTCGAGGTCGCCGTCCTGGCTGGTTGCGTAGCCGATGGTGTTGTTGAAGTTGGCGGGGTTGCCGACGGCCTCGCCGTAATGGACGAGGGGCGCCTGGCCCCGGACGGGTGTGAAGGTGGCGATGACGACGCCGTTGATCTCGGCGTTGCCGCGCACGTCGAGGACGCCCGCGATGATGGCGCCGCGGAGGCGGACGTCTTGCGTGGGGGGCGGGTTGAGCGAGCCGATGTCCACGGACCACTCGGGCGCGAGCATGGAGCTCTTGGCGATCTCCTCGAGGTGATCGCTGTCGGGGTTGAGGTCCGGGTCGTTGGGGCTGGTGGGGTGCTCCTGCGCGTAGGCGGTGTCGCCGGTGAACTGGAGCTTGTTGCGGACGTGGGTGAAGTTCGCGGTGCGGTCGGCGATGACGGAGCCGACGATGGTGCAGTCGTGGAAGCGGATGTTGTTGGCGACCAGTTTGGTGTCGTAGCAGCGGTCGCCGGCGGTGCCGTTGCCGTCGAGATCGACATCCACGACGAGCGCTTCTGGGAGCGCGTCGTAGCCCTCGGCGCTGGGGTCCGCGTAGGTCTTGTCGAGCGCGATGGCGCTGGCGGCGGGTGGCGGCGGGTACTTCAGCACGAGCTCGCCCGTGGGGCTTCGTTCCTGCTGGCCGTAGAAGGTCCAGGATTGGTGAGTGTTGAGCGTGTAGGACTCGACGCGCGTGATGCCGATGAAGGTGCAGTCGATGAAGAGGGCGTTGGTGCCCATGGGGATGGTGACGTTGCGGAAGGTGACGCCGTCGATGGTGGGGCGTTCGTAGTAGTCGGCGGGCGAGGACGCGCCGAAGGGGGTGCCTTCGATGCGCACCGGCGGTGTCCAGCCGCCGCCCTTCTCGGCGGCGACCTGCGCCCAGAACCCCAGGGGGTTGCTGTCTGTCTGCAGGTCGCGCAGGGTCTGGCCCGCGGCGTCGAAGGAGTCTGCGGTGATGGTGGGCAGCTCGTCCTCGGTCGCGTCGAAGGTGACGGCCTGCTGGCCGTGCGCCGTGGAGATGGGGCCCTGCACGAATTCCTGGTAGCTGCCGACGGGGCTGTCGTTGATGGTCGCGGCCTCCCACGAGGCGCGGGAGGCGCGGAGGAAGAGGCCGCCACGAACCTTGGCGTACTGATCGCGGTAGTCGATGATGCCGTCGCGGTAGCCGAGCTCGACGTCGTTCTCGTCCACGTCGTCGGAGTCGAGCGTTCCGTCGGCGTTGTTGTCGCGGAAGGTGTCGTAGTTCCAGCTGCCGCCGGAGAAGCGACCGTTGTAGTAACCGTTGGCGTTGCGGTCAGGAACCGCGGAGTCGATGAGCAGGCCCAGCGCGTCGTTGCGCGTGAATTCCGGGGTGGCTGCTGCGGCGGACGTGCCCGCGGTCAGGTTCGACGAGAGCACGACGTACCCGCTCTGGTCGTCGTCGTAGTGCTTCAGGAAGATGTCGAAGTCATCGACGATGTCGTCCTTCGTGATGTCGGCGAAGGCGATGTCCGCCGAAGCGTCGCCGTCGTAGTCCTCGACGTTGATCTGCGCGAGTCCGATGCGTTCGGTGGCGTGGTTCTCGCGGAGACGGTTGTCGCCGTCCACGTCGTAGGTGGCGACGGAGGCGTAGAAGTCGTCGAGCTTGCGGTCGAGGACGGGGTCGAGGCCGTAGAAGTCCGAGAGCGTCGCGGCGGGCGAGCCGTCGAGGGCGGTGTCTGTGGGGTCCATATCGGTGGAGTCGAAGGAGGAACCGATGGGGCCGTCCACGTTGCCGCCGACACCGATGATGGAGGGGACGTTGCTGAGGATCGCGTACTCCACGCGCTTGGCGACGCGGTAGGTGACCTCCGCGGTGCGCGTGACCCAGCGCTGCCTGGCGTAGTCCCAGTCGTAGCCGGTGACGACGACGGGGATCTCGCCGAAGGCGTCGGGGGGGCCGTAGGAGATCTGGCAGGCGCTGTAGATGATGCCGTTGTCGGCGTCGATGCCGATGGGGTCGGTGACGAGCCAGTCGTCACCCCGGTCGTACACGACGATGGGCGCCGGTGCGTTGTCGGGGTCGGCGCCTGTGATGACGTTGTCGAGGCTGTCGGCGGCGTGGCGGTTGGCGATGGCGGCCTGGATGGAGCGGGGGGATTCGTCCTCGGGGACACCGAACTTCGCGGGGATCACGCGCACGTCCGGCTCACCGGGCACGGGGCCGAACCAGAGGGTGTCGAGGTAGTCCGCGTCGATCTCGCCCTTGGCGACGTAGAAGCGCCCGACGGCGTCCTCGAGGCGTGACTGCGCGAGGATGAGGCCCGTGTCCACGGCGCCGTGCGAGCGCACGACGCGGAGGTAGCTGGCCGCGGAGCGCATGTTGCCCTGCGTCGCGACGGCCATCGCGCCCGCGAGCGAGGCGAACATGACGAGGAACATCATCGCGAGCACGCCCACCACGCCGCGCCTCTCGAGGCGCGCCAGGGCGATGAATTGCTGTTTGAGTGTGGGCGTGGCGTTCATGTCGTGGCTCCTGGAGCCTCCCTGGTGTGACCGACGGGCGGCCCCGGGCGCGAGCCCGGGGCTGGTGTTCGCGTGGAAGCGGTGGCTCAAGGCGGGACCACCCAGCTGACACGCGTGGTCGCGGGCGCGTTCTCGGTCCACTGGTTCTGGTAGAGGATCCAGACGGTGACGCGGACCGGGTACTGGTTGATGCCGCGCACACTCGCGTCGTAGGCGTCGAGGTCCGCGGGCAGCGAGTAGTCGAAGGGATCGACGAGCTCGACCGAGACGCACTGGGTCCAGCCCTGCATCGCGATCACCTCTTCATCGCCGTCCAACTCTTCGGTGACGACGACGGCGTCCCAATCGACCTCTTCGAGGACCATGCCGTCGGCGCCCATGGGCCCGCTGTAACGGTTGCGGAGCGTGAAGCCGGCGGGGAGCGCGGTGGCGTCGCCGAAGACGGCGCCGTCGTAGTCGTCCAGGTCGTCGAAGTCCTCGGGGAGCAGCTCGTTGGGTTCGGGGCCGAAGCCGGTGAGGGTGTTCACGTCGCCGGGTGTCGTGAAGTAGAGGCCGCCGGAGAATCGGTCGTGGCGCGGCAGGGCGCGGGTGAGTTCGCGTACCTCGGAGGCGAGGTAGGCGGCGCTGGCGGCGTTGGAGGACCAGAGGGTGTTGGAGAGGAAGGCGCGCGGGGCCTGCCTGACGGCGAGGATGCCGACGAGGGTGATGGTCATCGCGAGCATCGTCTCGAGCAGGGTGAAGGCGCTTCTCTTGCGCGCTCGGTCGCGGCCTCCGAGAGCACGCCGGCTCTCGTGCGCCGGCGCCGGGGTGATCCCGGGGGGGCTCGTCGCAGGCGTCGGGATGTGCGCGCGCTTCGTGTTCACATTCGCTCCTCCGTGGGGTGCGCACCTAGGGCGCTCCCACAGAGAGAGCATCGGATTACTGCACGATCTGGGACATCTTGAAGATGGGCAGGATGATCGCCATGGCGATGAAGCCGACGACTGAACCCATCGCGACGATCATGAGGGGCTCGATCATTCCGGTAACCGCCTTGATCGCGTCCTTGAGCTGTTTGGCGTAGTAGACAGAGATCTCGTCGAGGACCTCGCCCAGCTTTCCGGACTCCTCGCCCGCGCCGATCATCTGGTTCACAGCGTGGGGCATGAGGCTCGAGCGGTTGAGCTCGTTGACGACCTTCTTACCCTGCTTCACAGCGGTGTACACGTCGCGCCAGAGCTTCTTGTAGACGCGGTTGCCCGTGATGTCGCCCGTGATGACGATGGTGTCGAGCATGGGGACGCCCGCGTTGATGAGCTCGCCCATCGTCTGCAGCGAGCGCGAGATGTAGAGGCTGCGGAACATGCGGCTCATGATGGGTACGCGCAGCTTGGCTTTGTCAAAGAACAGCGCTCCGAAGTCGGTTTTCGCGAACAAGAAGAGCGCGATGAAGACCGCGAAACCGCTGCCCACAACGACATACCACTGGTTGCGCATGAAGGCGGAGAGGTCCATCAGGAAGAGGGTGGACCAGGGGAGCGCGTCCTCCTTGCCCTCAAAGACCATCGTGAACTTGGGGAGCACGAAGGTGAGCAGGAAGACGGTGACGCCGACGGCCATGGTGGCGATAACGCCCGGGTAGATCATGGCGCCGATGACCATCTTCTTGGTCTCGATCTGCTGGGCGGTGTACTGCGCGATGCGGTCGAGCATCTTGCCGAAGGAGCCCGACATCTCCGAGGCGCGGACCATGTTGACGTAGAGGGGGTTGAAGAGCTTGGGGTGGCGCTGGAGCGCCTCGGAGAACTGCTTGCCGGATTCGACGTCCGTCTTGAGCCCCTCGATGACCTTCTTGAACCGCGCGTGGGTGGTCTGCTGGGCGATGCCGTCGAGCGCTGAGCGGAGGCCGATGCCGGCGCGGACCATGACCGCGAGCTGGGTGGTGAAGTCCAGCACGTGCTTCATCGTGGGCTTGCCGGAGTTCGCCTGCTTGATGCGTTCGAGCAGGTCCCCGGTGCGCGCGGAGTTCATCTGGTTGATGGTGAGCACCTGCTCGCCCCGGGCGCGCAGCGCTTCTGATGCCGCGGCAGCGGTGTTGGCGTCGAGGACGCCGACGGTGGTTTGCCCCGAGGCGTTGCGTGCGCTGTAGCGATAGGCGGGCATGGGGTCTTGCTCCGGGTGGCACCGGTCTCCGACCGGTGTTCTGGGGTGCTGCTTCTATGAAAAGCGGCACCGGTCGGGAGACCGGTGCCGCCGGGATTGATTCAGGCGGCGAGCTGCTGCTCGAGCTTCTCGGGGTAGGCGGCCTGGGCGATGGCGTCTTCCTTGGCGATCATGCCGTTGAAGTAGAGGGCGGCGATCGCGGAGTCGAGGCTGTTCATGCCCATCGCGCGGTTGGTCTCGATGACGTTCGGGATCTCGAACGTGCGCCCTTCACGGATGATGTTGCGCACCGCGGGGGTGCACAGCAGGATCTCGATGGCGGGGACCATGCCGTTCTGGTCCTGCCTCTTGAAGAGCGTCTGGGAGACGACCGCCTGCAGCGTGTCGCTCAGCATGGAGCGGATCTGGTTCTGCTGGTTGGCGGGGTACATGTCGATGATGCGCTCCACGGTCTGCGAGGCGTTGCAGGTGTGGAGGGTGGAGAGGACGAGGTGGCCGGTTTCCGCGGCGGTCATCGCCAGCGCGGTGGTGTCGAGGTCGCGCATCTCACCGACGAGGATGATGTCGGGGTCCTGGCGTAGCGCGTGCTTGAGCGCGCTTGAGAAGGAGGGGGTGTCCTGCCCGAGCTCGCGCTGTTCGATGAGGCACTGGTGGCTCTCGAGCGCGTACTCGATGGGGTCTTCGAGGGTGATGATGTGCTTGCGGTAGCGCTCGTTCATCGCCTGGATCATCGCGGCGAGCGTGGTGGACTTGCCCGAACCGGTGTCGCCCGTGACGAGCACGAGGCCGCGTGGGAGGTAGGTGAGGCGCTGGATGACGTCGGGGAGGTTGAGCTTGTCCATCTCCGGGACGCGGGTCTTGATCGCGCGGAGGGCGATGCCGACGACGCCGCGCTGCATGTGGGCGTTGACGCGGAAGCGCCCAAGCCCTTCGACGGCGTAGGAGAAGTCGGCGTCCTTGAACTTCTCGAACTTCTGGAGGGCCTCGGGGCTCGCCATGTGCTTGACCATGTCGAGCACGGTGTCTGGCGAGAGGGCCGGGTGGTCCAGCGGGTTCATCTGCGTCTGCACGCGCATGACCGGGGGGTGCCATGCGACGAGGTGGATGTCGGAGGCGTCGGCGTCGATCGCGACGCGAAGGATGGCATCGATGTCCATGTCGCTCTTGCTCCCTGGGTAGCGCGGTGTGTGATCGCGCGGTGTGCGCAGGGTGGAAAGATCGGCGCGATGGGAGGCGAACTCGCCTACGGACAGGCCCGCGTCTTTACATGACTCACGAGGGGGCCGGATTATGGGGAGCAGTCAAGCAGAATGGTGTATCCTGTCTGTAACGATGACAACGGTGGGGAAACCCAAATTACCCCACTTACGCAGCTTCTCGCGAGAGGCGGTGGTCTGGCGGGTGTAGTCTCCCTTCCGCAGGGATGGGGGACTCTGGGAGATATAGGGTGGGCCGCGTTTGGCACGCCCGAGCAGGAGTGAGACCTGATGGACCCAATGGACAGTGTCAGCCAAGAACGGAATCGCACCGACTCGACCGAGCCGGGCGTCGGGCCTGTTGTACGACGAGTGATGCCGGGGAGCAGCCCCGCTGCCGGCGTCGGATCTGTCGGCACGAGCTCGAAACTCACCGCCAGCGGCCTCGCCGCTGGGATGCGCCTCCGCGAGGAGGAGCGTGCCCTCGTGGATGCGGTGCTGCCGGAGATCACCAATCGCGAGCGCGAGGTGCTCTTCCAGATCGTCGCGGGGGGTACGAACGAGCAGGTGGCCGAGCGGATGGGGGTCAAACTGCCCACGCTGCGGACCCACCTCATGCGCCTGAACCAGAAGCTGGGCTCGACGAGCAAGTCGGACCTCGTACGGCTGGTGACCCAGGTGGTGGTGCTCGAGTACCGGACTCGCCTGTTCGGGACGAACGAGCCGTTGATGCACGAAGGCCAGCGGGCCTGAGGCGTCCTGGGGCTCCGTCGCCGCGGCACTGTCCGCAGACGCACCATCGCAAACAATGATATTCACGACGAACCGCCGGATTCTCGGACTGTTTCCAGAGGGAGAGGGTCCGGTCGTCCGATAGTGGGTTCGTGTCAGGGCTGGGGCTGGGTCGATCGTGATTGACCCCCAACTCTGGGTGTAGGTAGAGGCCCCTGCTGACTTTGCGTTCCGGCGATGCCCTCGTTAGGCTAGGCTGTGACCCGATAATTCAGGGACTTTGCAGAGGATGGAAGATGACAAGGTCATTTGACCGAAGAGAAAGTTTGCGGTAACCAACTTGCGCTTCGTGCGCATGGGATGCTCCCGACGATGTGGTTGGGGGTGCGAGAAAGACAACACAGCGGACGTACACGGGGCGTGCTCGTGGACGGGCCATTCGGTCCAGGATGGACCATCTTTAAGTGGATTCACACACGTGGAAGAGAAAGGAACCAGGCACATGAGTCGGTTCAATGCGAAGGCGCTGATTTGCGCCGCCAGCGTGTTCGCTCTTGCGGGCACGACGTTCGGACAGTTGACGGTACAAGAGCCCGTTATTGACAACCGCGAGTTCGTCGGCGACAGCACCTACGTGCTGTTCGACGCTGCTGGCGTCGGTGGCGAGACGATCACCGGTATCACCGCCCAGTTCTTTGTTGTCCGTGAGGACGGCAACCTGACGGGCATCAACACGCCCCGCGCCATCCCGGCGACGGCGGTCTACGAGGACGCGACAGACTTCAGCGTCAACGGCGCGTTCTTCGCGCTCGTTGGCGGCAACGACGACGTGATCGTCGACATGGGTCGCTCGTTCGCCGGCAACGCCGACCTCGTGAACGACCGTGACACGGCGCTGGCGCTGATCGGCACGGACATCGCGATGTCCACCAACGTGACCATCTACGTCGAGTTCGTGCTCACCACCGATGGTGTCACCGTTCTGACCACCGAGACCCCCTCCTTCGCCAACCCCCCCGAGGCGTCTTCGGCCGCCAACGGCGGTGTCGAGGCAGGCGTCTCGTTCGTCACGAGCGACGCGGGCGACCAGTCGCCCCAGTACATCGCGGCGCCCACCCTCAGCGAGGTGTCGATCTCCGATCCCTCCGGTACGCCGATCGTCAACTACATCTTCAACCGTGTGCTGAACACCGGCAACGCGAGCAACGACATCAACCAGTTCGTGCTCGCGAACATCAACGAGGACGACCTCGCGATCGACGGCGGTGCCCCCGCGATGGCCCCCACGGGCGTCGTCTTCGGCCCCTCGAACGAAGTCGTCCGCGTGACCTACCCCATGGGCACGGTCTCGGCTGGCGACACCGCCGGCTTCCGCTCGGACATCACCGGCAACAACAACACGCCCGACGCGCGTGACTTTGCTGGTTACAGCCTCGTCTCCATCTCCGACACCGCCGCCAACGCGATCGAGCTCGCGGCGACCGGTGCTGTCTGGACGTCCGGCGCCGCCGCCGGCGGTTCGCCCGTCATCCAGATCTGCTTCAACCAGGCCCTGTCGAACGCCGGCTCCGCCGACGCGTACGACATCCTGCTCAACGGCACCGGCATCTCCGGCCTCAACGGCATGAGCCTCGGTGTTCCCGCGATCGATGCGGACGACCCCTCCAAGGTGAACATCACTGTTGACCTCAACAGCATCGGCACGGACGACATCGGTGTGGCCGGCAACGGCCGCGCGATCGATCCCAACCCCGGGACCGACTTCGACGGCGTCGGCGTGATCGATCACTCGCAGCTGCCCTTCTTCATCCAGGTGCGTGACGACGGCGGCACAGACCCCGCGGACGCGCTCGGCAACGACCTGGACCTCTCGGGCACGCCCTTCGACGATCCCAACGCCGCCGGCGACCAGATCGAGCCCGTGTTCCTGTTCGCCGCGACGCAGGACGTCGATGGTGACGGCAACATCGACGGCGTCGCGCTCGTCTTCGACGCGACCGTCTCCGGTGCGTCCATCTCTGGCGTGACGATCGAGGCCCTCGACGCCTCGATGACCACCGATATCTCGATGATCGAGCGTCTCACGGGCGAACTGCCCGCGGCCGCCGCGATCGACCTGATGGGTACCCAGACGATTCCCGCGACGTACACCGCGTCGCTCGCGACGATCGAGATCAGCGCTGGCGACGATAACGACGCCTTCGAGACCAACAACGCGATCGTCTTCGGCAGCCTCGACCTGACGACCTTCGCGGACAACATGCAGCCGGTGCCCTCGACCGGCGACGTGGACAACTTCCGCATCACCTACAACGACACCACCGGCACGATCACCGACGCCGCCGGCAACGCGTACATGCCCGGCATGGCCGACGTGCAGGTCGTTGACACGGACCGCGCGGCCCCCGCGTTGCTCCGCGCCTACTTCTTCACCGGTGACAACCAGGGCGCCTCGAACGCCCAGCTCTCGGTCGAGCAGGACGGCAACGTCGGCGATCAGTCCGACAACGACCGCGTCTTCCTCGCCTTCTCCGAGGATCTCAGCGACAACACCCCCGACGAGACCGGCATCACCTCCGATGGCGACACCTTCGACCCCTCCAACAACAACGGCGGGCGTTTCGCTGGCGGCACCATGGACAACGTGCTCACCCTCGAGAACGACGAAGAAGTCGATTTCGAGCCCGGCAGCACCGTCGCCCTCAGCGGCAGCGTGGACATTGACGACGCCGAGGGCAACACCGCCGCCGGCTCGCAGGTCGCGATGAACGGCGTGGCGCCCTACATCCCCCTCCAGGACGATGGCGGCACGATTGACTCGGCCTTCCTCGTGGACGATGACAACGACGGCTTCGCCGACCGCGTCTTCCTCCAGTTCACCGAAGCGGTCGTCCAGGCGAACCTCGCCTCCGACGGCTCGGACTTCCAGTCCTTCGGCGCGAACTCCGGCACCATCACCGGCGCCGACACCCTCACGGGTGCCGACGACGCGATCGTGGTCCTGACGCTCACCGATGGTGAGATCGCGATGAACGCCGATGCGGACTTCCGCTACCTCGGCACCACCGCGATGATGCTCATCGAGGGCGCCGCGACCGGCAACACGGTCACGGACGCGGACTCGACCTTCGTCGCCCAGGAGATCAACGATCCCCTCAACAACACCCCCTCGCCCGACGTGATGATCCTCGTCGGCAACCTGACGGGCATGGACGGCGTCTCGCCGGCCCCCATCGGCACCCGTATCTTCGCCTCCCTGGGCGTGCCCACCGTGAACACGATCAACGCCGAGCACAACGGCGTGGCCTTCCGCTACTTCGGCTACGACGACCGTGAGTACAGCAGCGAAGCGAGCGACTCGATCGACGCGTTCACCAACGTGCTCCTCGGTTTCCGCAGCTTCCTCTACCTCCAGCGTGACCATGACAATGATCAGCTCTTCACCAACTTCAAGTACAACGACTCGGATAGCGACGAGAACGGTTCGGGCATCCTGACGGACACCATCGATATCACCCTCAACGCTCGTAACCTCAGCCGCATCACCTTCACCGGCCAGGGCGAATCCCGTGACGACCGCGTCACCGGTTCCGTGACTCTCGCGTGGCGTCTGCTCCGCGGCTCGTCCACCGTCGGTGGCCTGATCCGCAACGGCTACAGCGGCGACGGCGGCTCGATCCTGCTCTCGGAGACCGTGATCTCCGAGGCCGGCGGCCGCTACGAGCTCTACGTCTCGGGCACGGGCTCGAGCTTCACCGGTGGCCCTCTGGCCTCCCTCGACCGCCCTGTCATCGTCTGGTGCCCGCTCCCCACCGGCGAGCGCTACGCCCTCTCCGCCATCTACACCTCCGCCTCCACCAACGACTTCGACGGTGACGGCATCGTGGGCGACGGTCTCATCTTCGCCCCCCACAACCTCACGCAGGACGACGACGGCACCGCATCCGATGCCTGGACCGTCAACTTCTCGCTCGCCAACGTCAGCTCCAAGCAGATCTGGTCGAACGACTGGACGATGGTTCCCTTCTCCAGCGCCTCCGGCTTCGCGAACTCCAGCCGTGACATCCCCGAGCTCCCCAACGGGGTCGCCGAGGGCAACGTCACGACCGGTTCGATGCTCGCCGCGAGCCCGATGGAGCAGTTCGTCTTCTGGGACGACAACGACAACGACGGCATCTGGGACTCCGACGACGGCTCCTTCAACAACACCCTCTTCATCGACTTCGATACCATCGATCACATGCGGTTCAACCTCACGACGAACGGCATCCAGATGGGCTCGGGCATGACCCAGGCGATCGGTGGCTACGGCATCGGCGTCCTGAACATCTCGTCCGACAACTACGGCGTCTTCCAGTTCGGTGCCCCGATCGCGTCCGGCCCCGTCTTTGCGGCCAACCCGATCTCCGGCTCCGCTGCCAACGCGACGCAGGGCTGGCTCCTGGTCTCGACCAGCGCCGAGTCGATGCCCGCTACCAACTTCTTCACCACCAACACCGGCTCGGACTACATCATCTTCTTCAACAACCAGGGCGACGACGGCATCTCCGTCCGCTCCCTGAGCGTCACGCCGGGCGACGCGAACCCGAACGACCTGGAGGAGCTCTCCGAGTGCTCCGCCCCGTTCGTGCACTACATCAACTGATCGGGCTCTAGCCGATCGGTTGGGGGCTCGGCGGAGGTCGGGCCCTACCACGTGATTCCACACGGGCGGCTTCCCTTCTTGGGAGGCCGCTTTTTTCGTGCGCACAACGTCACTCAGCACACTCGCGGCCCGACGCCTCGGCAGCGGTACACTCAGTGCGCACACACACGCGCGGGAGGCCCGATGCTGACTCGAACGATCATGCTGCTGACGCTGCTGTTTCTCGGCGCGGACGCCCTCGCGCAGTTCGGCACGCCCGGCTCGACGCAGTTCCGCGAGCGGCTCGTCGGCGAGCTGCGGGCGGGGGCGGACAACATCGTGCCCGAGGGCGGCGATCAGATCGGCGCGTTCTTCCAGGACGAGATCGTCGGCCTCTTCGTGTACACGAACACCTCGCGCGACTTCAGCCTGACGATCTTCGGCGACAACCCCGAGACGGAGGCGGTCGAAGGCCCGGCACGGAACCAGGGCGTCCAGTTCCGCTTCTTCGACGGCAGCACCAACCAGTCGCTGGACCTGACGCTGCTCAACCAGCAGGGTGAGGCGTTCAATTACGGGTACCAGGGCGTGGAGGTCTTCGAGGTGCCGGGGCTGCCGATCGACCTCACGCCGACGCGCCAGTTCGACCTGCGGGTCGGTGCCCCCGGCAACGGCGGTGGGGATGGGGGAGGCGACGGAGGCGGCGCGGCGGGTGGGGGGACGGATATCAACGGCGACGGGCGTACGGACGTGCGGGATGCGGCGGTGATCCTGCGTGCGCTGGGCGGCGCGGTGCGACCCGGCTCACGGTCGTTTATAGATTTGGGCATCATGGTGACCGATCCGAGGCGCACGAATTCGGAGGCGGGCGTGATAGAACTGACCGCTGATGCGCTGCTGGCGCGCAGCGATGTGAACAATGACGGTTCGGTGACGTCCCGCGACGCGGTGCTCGTGCTGCAGGCCAGACGGGGCAACTGAGCGTGCGTCGGGCGGGCTTCACGCTGCTGGAACTGCTCATCGTGCTGATGATCCTCGGGCTGGTCGCGGGCCTGACCACCCTGTCGCTGCGCGGCGGGTCGGTGGTGGATCGCGCGGGCGAGACGCTGGTGACGCGCCTGCTGGACGCGCGCGTGATCGCGCTGCGGGCCGGTGCGCCGGCGGCGTTCGTCGCTGTCGCTGAGGACGATCGGCTGCGCATGTGGGTGGAGGTGGCTGGTGCCGTTGACGGGGACGCGGGGGTGGAGCGGGTGCGCGAGCGGGAGATGATGCTGCCCGGGGTGGTGCTCATCGACGAAACCCCAGATTTCGGCCGCGATGCTGCGGATGAAACGGCGCTGGCGAACGGGGCTCGGGCGGTCTTCGGTGCGTCGGGGCGGACGCCGGCGCGGCGCTGGGTGCTCGCACGCGCTGGCGCATCGGCCGGTGCGGCGGGCGATTCTGGGGGTAGGATGGTGACGATCGAATTCGATCCGATCACGGGTGTGCCGGAGCTGCACCGGGAGCGGTGAGCGGCGGTATCGGTAGGGTGAACGTCGCCCGTGGTCTTCGGTGACGCCAGTCGGCAAGGAGTGCGTGATGAGGCGAATGCAGCGCGGGTTCAGCCTGCTCGAGATGTTGATCGTGATCGCGATCCTGGGGTTGATCGCGACCCTGGTCTACAACAACCTTGGCGGCGCGATGGACACCTCCAAGGTGCAGACGACGCGGGTGCAGATCGAGACGGCGGCGGGCGCGATCGAGCAGTTCCACAAGGACGTGGGGCGGTACCCCACGGTCGCGGAGATGCAGGATTTCGAGGCGCTGATCGACCAGCCGCAGAACGCGCCGGGCTGGGCCGGCCCGTACCTCGGCAAGGATAAAGTCCCGGCGGACGGCTGGAAGCGCACGCTTGTGTACGAGCTGGACGAGAAATGGGGGTTCGTCGTGTCGTCGCTGGGCGCAGACGGTCAGCCCGGGGGCGAGGACGAGAACGCGGACCTCGATAACCGCTCGTGAGCGCGATGGGCAAACCAACCGGTGACGGTGTTCGCACGCTGCGCGGCTCGTTCGACGGGAACGCCTTCGTGGAGTCGCTCGTCGGCGCCGGGCAGCTCGGCGCGAGTGATGCGCGCGTCGCGGCGGAGGTCGCCCGGCGCAACGGCACGACGCCGGTGCGCGCGGTGCTGGATCTCGGGCTGATGAGCGAAGAGGCCCTCGCGGATGCTCTGGGTTCGGAGCTCGGCTGCGAGCGGTTCGCTGGCCCGCCCGAGGGGTGCGACCTGAGCGATGGACTGCCCAGCGGCTTCATGCGGGCGTCGGGGGTGCTGCTCTTCGAAGGCGAGGGGGGGCTGTGGGCGGTGGTGAGCGATCCGTCGGATGGTCCGTCGCGGCGCGCGGTGGTGCAGCGGGCGGGAGACCGGCTCGCGGGGGTGCTCGTCGCGACCGCGAAGTCTGTGATCGCGTACCTCGACGAGGTCGAGGAGGACCGCCCGGAGGCGCGGGGCGCTGGCGATGCGCGCGAGGACGTGGACATCTCGGGCGAATTGAGCGTGCTGCGCGAGCTGGCGAGCGAGGCGCCGGTCGTGCGGTTCTTCAACCAGACGGTGGACCGGGCGATGGATTTGGGGGCGAGCGATATTCACATCGAGCGGTACGACCGGCGGACGGCGCTGCGGTACCGCGTGGACGGCGTGCTGGTGGAGCAGGGTGCGCCGCCGACGCAGATGTACGACGCGCTGCTGTGCCGTGTGAAGATCATGGCGGGGCTGGACATCGCTGAGCGCCGTCGTGCGCAGGACGGTCGCGTGCAGATGAAGTTCCGCGGCCGCGCGGTGGACATGCGCGTGAGTCTCGTGCCCACGATGTACGGGCAGGACGCCGCGATCCGCCTCCAGGACCGTCAGCGCCTGGGCTCGATCGAGCTGCGCGATCTCGGGTTCGACGAGGGGCACCTGCGTCTGCTGCGCGAGGCGAGCGGGAAGAGTCACGGCATCGTGCTGATCACCGGTCCTACGGGCTCGGGTAAAACGACCACGCTGTACGCGCTGCTGCGCGAGATGGCGTCGAGCGCGCGCAAGATCGTGACCGTGGAGGACCCGGTCGAGTACGCGATGGACGGGATCAACCAGATCCAGGTGAACAACGCGGTGGGGCTGAATTTCGGCACCACGCTGCGCCACGTGCTGCGCCACGACCCGGACGTGATCCTGGTCGGCGAGATCCGCGACCGGGAGACCGCGGAGATGGCGTTCCAGAGCGCCCTCACGGGGCACATGGTGCTCAGCACGCTGCACACGAACGACGTGGTCTCCAGCTTCGTGCGCCTGACGGACATGGGCGTCGAGCCCTACCTGGTGAACGCGGCGGTGGAGGGCGTGAGCGCACAGAGGCTGATCCGCACCGTCTGCAAGGCGTGCAACAACGACGCATCGGCGCGCGAAGCGTGTGACGCGTGCAAGGGGCTCGGGTACCGCGGGCGGATCGCGGTGATGGAGATGGCGCTGACGACCGGCGCGGTGAAGCGGGCGATGCTCGAGGGCGCGGACGAGCGGCTGCTCACCGCGGCCCTCGAGAAGAGCGGCTTCGTGCCGATGCGCACACACGCGGAAGCGCTTGTGGCCCGCGGCCTGACGGACGAAGCGGAGGTGTCGCGCGTGCTCGGTCTCGCGGGCGTGGGTGACGAGGGGTGACGGCGTACGCGTACACCGCGGTGGGGCTGGGCAACGCGAGCGGCACGGCGCCGGTGTCGGGGACACGCGAGGCGTCCGACGAGCGTGCGCTGCGGAGCGCGCTGCGCGACGAGGGGATGATCGCGATCGAGGTGCGCCCGGTCCGCGCGATGGACGCGCTGCGCTCGCGTGTGAGCAAGGAGCGCGTGCGCGCGAAGGACGGCGCGTGGTTCTTCTCGACGATGGCGCTCTTGCTGGAGAACAGCGTGCCGGTGGACGAGGCGGTGCGTTCTGCCGAAGAGGCGGCGCCGCACGAGCGGGCGTCGGCGCTGTGCGCACGGGTGCGATCGAGCCTGCGCAAGGGAGAGGCGTTGAGTGATGCGGTGGAGGGTGTGCCGGGGCTGGCGCGGCCGCAGCACGTCGCGCTGTTGCGCTCGGGCGAGTCGTCGGGGCGGTTGTCGTACGCGGTGGGGCTTGTTGATGCGTCCATCGATCGGGCGGCGTCGATCCGGCGCACGTTGATGGGGCGGCTCACGTATCCGGCGCTGCTCCTCGTCGCGTCGATCGGGGCGGTGTGGTACCTCGCTGCGGTGGTCGTGCCGAGCTTCGCGGAGACGCTGACAGAACTCGGCGGGTCGCTGCCCTGGCAGACGACGCTCACGCTGCGACTCGCTGGTGTGCTCGCGTGGCTGGCGCCGGCCCTCGCGGGGCTGGTGGTCCTGATGGTGCTGCTGCGCGGGGTGCTGCTGACACCCTCGCGCCGGAAGCGGCTGGACGGGCTGACGCTACGCGTGCCGGTGATGGGGCCGCTCGTGTGGTACTCGAACGCGGCGCTGGTGACGGACATCCTCGCGACGATGATCGAGGGCGGGAGCGACCTGCTGGACGGATTGACCCAGGCGCACGAGGTGGTGACGAACCGCGAGATCGGGGCCCGCCTGGCGACGGCGCGGGGGAGGGTCCGCGAGGGTGCGGAGGCGGGGGCGGTGCTCGCGGAGAGCGGCGTGATGCCCGCGATGGCGTCCACGATCGTGCGCGCGGGGCTGGCGGGTGGGGACCTGCCCGGTGGTCTTCGGCGTGCGTCGAAGTTCTGTTTGGTGCGTCAGGAGGCGATCGGGGAGCGTCTGCTCACGCTGCTGGAGCCGGCGGTGCTGGTGGTGATGGCGAGCGCCGTGGGGTGGGTCGCGTACAGCCTTGTGGCGGGTATGCTGGCGATCACGAACGCCGGGGGGCTGTGATGTTACGGGGAATTTGCGGGCCAAACGCCCGAGTGAGAGGTTTGCGATGGCGATGACGACCCGGACGGCTTTGTTCTTCTCGTGCGTGAGCGCGGCGTCCCTGATGGCGCTTTCGGGCTGCTCGAGCGGCCCCGATGAAGCGGCTCTGCTGCAGGAAGAGACGCCCCGCGCGTACCGAGAGCCGGCGCGCTGGTACAGCGGCGACCGCCCGGTGTCGCAGACGCTCGTCATGCAGGCGCGTGGGACCACGGGCTCAACCGAGTTGATCAGCCGCCAACGGATGGAATCGAAGTGGTCGCCGACGCCCGGGTTGGGTGCGCTCGAGGGTGGTATGGGCGAGGTGTTCCAGGTGGAGTACGCGGTCAACGGCGCGAGCGCTCACGAGGTGATCAATACGCTGGCGGTGGACTTCCTGGGGCTCTCGATCGTGGTCGATGAGGCGCTCAAGGGATCGACACAGGTCACGATGGTGATCGACGAAGAGATGACGCGGTCGGACCTACGCAATCTGCTGGGCGGGCTGGCGGCGGTGTACGGCTGGATGATCGAAGAACGCGACGGCGTCGTGTTCTTCCGGTCCAAGGGCACGGGCAATCAGGGGGCTGGGGCGATGGCGCGTTCGGACGCGACGCCGATCCTGCGTGCGCAGGCGGCGTTCGAGAGCGACACGCCGGCGGTGCGGATCAAGCGGCTCAGCCACATGGCGGCGACCGACGCCGCCAACGCGGTGAAGGACCTGGCTTCGCAGGGCGCGACGGTGATCGCGTCTGGGCAGACGCTGCTGCTGGTGGACACGGTGCGTCAGACGAACCGGCTGTCGAGCATCGTTGACGCGCTTGACGTGTCGGCGTTCGAGGGCGTGGAGATCCACACGTACCGCCTCGCGCACCGCTTGAACACGGAGGCGGCGACGCTGCTGACGGAGATCGCGACGAAATCCGGCATGACGAGCGAACAATCCGCGATGTCCTTCGTCGCGGTGCCCGGCACGAAGGACCTGATGGTGATCGCGAAGGACGCGACGCTGCTGGCGCACGCGCGTGATCTGATCAGCACGATCGACCGACCGGCGGACGAGGTCGCGATGGGGGTGTTCCAGTACCGGATCCAGCACTATGAGCCGCAGGAACTGGTGCGGATGGCGCGCGAGCTCTTCGGTGAACGAATCGAGACCGCGCCGACCGCCGGTTCGCGCGCGCAGGCGCCCGGTGCTGCTGGCGATCAGAAGATCCGGCTGGTGCTCGACGCGGAGGAGGGTCTTCTCATCGTGCGTTCGACGCCCGAGGAGTACGCGGACCTGCTGACGCTGTTCCGCTCGATCGACCGGCCGCGCCAGCAGGTGCTGCTGAACACGATCATCGCGGAGGTGGTGCTGGAGAACCGTCTGGAGTTCGGCGTGGATTACTTCCTGAACGCGCTGGACGATGACGGCACGGTGCTCGACCTCTTCGGTACGCCGGGTCTCGTTGCGAATCCGTCCGGTTCGTTGACGCTGCTCGGCGCGAGCGGTCAGGTCGTCGTGCAGGCGCTGCGCTCCGAGAGCGATGTGGATGTGCTGTCGCAGCCGCGGCTGGTGGTGAGCGATCGGGTGCAGGCGTCGTTCCAGGTGGGCGGCGAGGTCCCGGTCGTCACGGGCGATGTGAACTCCGATGTCGGTGATTCGACGGCGCTGCGACGCAGCATCGAGTACCGGGAGACGGGCGTGATTCTCGGGATCCGGCCGCGGATCAACGAGTCGGGCACGGTGACGCTGGAGATCCAGCAGACGATCAACGAGGTGGGCAGCCAGTCGGAGCTCGGCCCCGAGTTCACCACGCGTGAGCTGACGACCGAGGTGACGGTGCCGCACGGGCAGACGATCCTGCTCGCGGGCATCATCGAGAACTCGCTGCGGAAAACGACGCGGAAGACCCCGATTCTCGGCGAGCTGCCGATCATCGGCGTCGCGTTCCAGAACATCGAGGACGTGGAAGAGCGGCGCGAGCTGCTGCTGGCGATCACGCCGACGATCATCTCGAGCCCGGAGCAGGTACACGGGACGCTCGGCGATTTCCTCGACGCGACCGAGGCGATGCGGGCGGCGTTGCACGGGAACGAAGGGCGTCTGCAGCAAGGCGTGCTGAACGCGGACGCGTTGAACACGCCGCTCGGCGGGTTCGGTGAGGCGCCCATCGAGATGACGCCCCGGCCCCGAACCGACGAGATGGACACGCCACGACTGGAGCTCCTGATCGAGCCGGCGTCTCACGACGAGGCGGAGGACCCCGAGGAGGGCGCGTTCGATCTCCGCGCCTTCGGCGGTTCGCTCACGCTCGTGGACCCGGACTGAGGCTGGTATGCGCCGTGGCGTGACGCTCATCGAGGCGATCGTGGCGTTGGTGATCCTGAGCGCGGCGTTCGTCGCGGCGATGGAGGCTCGCATCCAACTCGTGCGCGCGACGCGCGGGGTGGTCCAGGACCAGCGCGTGTCGCGGTTACAGGAATCCTTGTTCCGCGAGGTGATCGCGGGGACGGTGCCCGAGGGCGTGCTCGAAGAGAATTCGATCGTGATCGAGGGCGATCATCTGGGCGAGGCGTACCGCGTAACGATCACGCCGGAGATGGTCGCGAACCCGATGGTGGGGGCGGTGGGGTACAGCGTGCGCCCTGAGGTGGCGCTGCTGCGGTACGAGGTAGAAATCGCGGGCGAGACGGCTTCGTTCCTGTGGCACCGTCGATGAACGGGCGCGCGCACCATCGCGGGCTGACGCTGCTGGAGATGCTGATCGCCCTGGTGATCCTGTCGTCGATCATGGGGGGCGTGGGCCTGTTCTGGTCGCAGGCGCGCGGGTGGGAGGAAGACAACGCGGCGCACCGCGAGGTGCTGCGTGTCGAGCGTGTGCTGCGTGTGCTGCGCGAGCAGTGGGGAGCGAGGCGTGCGCTGTCGCCCGAGGGCGAGGGGGATGCGGGGGGCGATGGGGTGTTCGTTTCGGCGGACGCGATCGAGTTCACGTCGGCCCGGGGCGTGCTGATGCCGGGGTGGGGGTTGGTGCGGGCGCGGTACGTGATCGAGCGCGACGGGTTCGGCGGGTACCGGCTGGTGTACCAAGAGGCGCGGATCCTGGACCCTCGGGAGCCGAGCAACCCGGGGACGGCGGCGGTGGACCCGCGGGGACGCCCGATCGGCGGTCGCGCCGTGCTGCTGGAGGGCTTGACGGGTCTGCGGGTGGAGCGGTGGGGGACGCTCGATGGTGCGCCGTCTGAGGGCGGCGGTGTCGGGGAGACGGACGAAGAAGGCGCCGAGCGCGGGGAGGACGATGAGGTGGCGTCCGGGTTCGTGCTGAAGGACGACGTGGTGGACCGGTGGCGTGTGTTCGATCGGCCGATCGCGTTCCCGCTGGGCGCGGTGCGGCTGGTCGGGGAGATGGGGGAGGAGGTGTTCGGATGCGTGCTCGTCGTCGCGCCTTTGCGCTGATCGTGGTGTTGCTGGCGGTGGGAGCGGTCTTCGCGCTCGCGCTGCGGAGCGCGGTGGTGGCGCGCACGACCGTTATCGAAGCGACCGCGATGACGGAGCGGTCGGCGGCGCTGCGGGGCGGGCGCTCTGCGGTGGTGCTGGCGCTGCGTGGTCTGGCGGCGACGGAGTCGGAGGAAGTCGATGCCGTGACGCGCGCGGCGCAGGGCGGCGGGTTGACGGGGTTCGGCGGGTCGTCGGTCGGGGATGGCGAGGACGAGGGGACACGCCCGGAGTTCCCGCCCGGCCTTGAGGATCTGCTCGAGCTGCTGGGTCAGGTGGAAGAAGAGGCGGAGGAGAAGGTCGCGGAGCGCGATGCGCGGTTCGCGAGGGCGGCCTCCGCGGAGGGGCTCGGGTCCTCGGGTATCACGAGCCGTCAGACGGTGGACGCGCTGGGGCTGCCCAGCGGGTCGGTGGACGTGGAACTGGACGGGCGGGTGTACCGGGTGACGCTGCGGGACGGGGCGTCGGCGCTGGACGCGAACAGCGCCGATGAACGCACGCTGCGCGCGTACTTCGGTGCGCTGGGGCTGGATGACCGTACGTCGCGCCGGCTGGCTGACCAGTGGCTGGACTGGGTGGACGAGGACTCGGTCTCGCGGACGTACGGCGCCGAACAGCGCGCGTACGCGCGCGAGGGTGTCTCCGCGCGGAACGGACCGATCCAGGCGATAGAGGAGTTGCGGGTGCTGCCCGCGATGACCGTGTCGCTCTTCGATCGGGTCCGCGAGGATTGGGTCGTCGCCGCCTCGAATCGCGTCCACGCGGGGAGCGCGAGCTTCGCGGTGCTCGCGAGCGTGGAGGGGTCATCGGAGGACCTCGCGCGGGCGATCATCACGGCACGCGAGGAGGCGCCGTTGACCGCGGAAACGTTGGAGTCGCTCTACCCGCCGGTGATGCGCGAGACGCTCAGCGAGCGGTTCACGCTCGAGTCGAGCGGGCTCGTGCGCGCGCGGGTGGATGTGCTGGACCGGACGAGCGGCGCGGTGCGCACGCGCCTGGAGGGCGCGGCGCTGCTGACCAAGCGTGGGGTGGAGGCGGTGGAATTGCGGGTACTCGAGTAGGCCCGGCGCGGCCTTCGCCCGGCTCAGACCACGGCACCCGCACTGGGTCTTGTCGCGTTTAGTGGCCCGCTTCGACGACGCGGCGGATTTCCTGGATGGTCGTCTTACCCTCGCGGATCTTGTTGAAGCCGTCGTCCATGAGGGAGCGCATGCCGCGGGTGACGCACTCGCGTCGGAACTCGGTGACGTTGGGGTTGCGCGCGATGACGTCCTTGATGTGGTCGTCCACGACGAGGAGCTCGTAGAGGCCGACGCGACCGCTGTAGCCGGTGGCGCGGCACTTGGGGCAGCCGCCGCCCTCCTGGATCTCACCGGGCCTGAAACCCTGCATGTCGGCGAATTCCTGGAGGCTCTCGGTCATTTCGGCCTCGCGGATGCAGTGCTTGCAGATGCGGCGCACGAGGCGCTGGGCGAGCGTTGCGTTGAGGGCGGCGCCGATGAGGAAGGGCTCGATGCCGATGTTGATGAGGCGGGTGATGGAGCTCGGCGCGTCGTTGGTGTGCAGGGTCGAAAGGACCAGGTGACCCGTGAGCGAGGCCTGGACCGCGATGGTCGCGGTCTCGAGGTCGCGGATCTCGCCGAGCATGATGACGTCGGGGTCCTGGCGGAGCAGGGCCTTGAGCGCCTTGGCGAAGGTCATGCCGGCGCGCTCGTGCGTCTGCGTTTGGGTGATGCCGTCGAGGTGGTACTCGACGGGGTCCTCGACGGTGGAGACGTTCTTGGTCTTCTTGTCCATCTGGCGGAGCGAGGCGTAGAGCGTGGTGGTCTTGCCCGAGCCGGTGGGCCCGGTGACGAGGACGATGCCGTGGGGCTGGGAGACCTGCGTCTTCCATGTTTCGAGGATGTTCTGGTTGAAGCCGAGGTCGTCGAGGGAGACGTTGATGGACTTGGTGTCGAGGATACGGAGCACGGTCTTCTCGCCGTTGGGCGTGGGGAGCGTGCTCATGCGGAGGTCGAGCTTGCGGTTGTTCACCGTGCAGCGGATGCGCCCGTCCTGCGGCACGCGGCGCTCGGCGATGTCGAGGTTCGCCATGATCTTGAGGCGGCTGGTGATGGCGGCGGCCATCTTGGCGGGCGGGTGCATGGACTCGAAGAGGATGCCGTCGATGCGGAAGCGCACCTTGAGGGACTTCTCGCCCGGCTCGATGTGGATGTCCGAGGCGCCCTCCTTGACGGCGGACTGGATGATGAAGTTCACGTAGCGGATGACGGGTGACTCGGCGGCCTCGCGCTCGAGGTCCGTCTCCTGCTCCTCGGCCGACTCGTCCACGCGGACGTCGTCCTCGTCGATGTCCGAGAGGATGTCATCGACGTCCACGTCCTCGTCGGCGCCCTGCTCGAAGGGCTCGAGGGCGGCCTTGATGTCGGAGGAGGGGAGGACGACGACGCGGATGGAGCGTGCCTTGAGGCGCACGCGGGCGTCGTCGATCGCGAAGACGTCGTCGGGGCGAGGCGTGCCGATGACGACGCGGCTGTCGCCCTCGGTTCGGAGCGGCAGGATCTCGGCGCGCTTGCAGGCCTCGACGGACATGCGCTGCAGCAGCGCACCGTCGAAGCGCTCGTCGGGGGGCAGGGAGTCGTCGAGGCGCTCGAAGGGGAGGTTGTTGAAGCGCGCGACGCACTCGAGGAGCTTGATCTCGTCGGTGCCCTGCTCGAGGAGGATGCCGACCAGGGACATGCCGGGCGACTTCTCGACGATTTTGCGGGCGCTGGCGATGTCGGCGCCCTCGACGATGCCCTCGCGTTCGAGCATGTCCAGCAGGTCGGTGTCCTGGTGGGCGGCCTCGTTGTCGGCGGTGGGATCGTAGATGGCGCGGGTGGAGGCGTCGGGCTGCGACGCGATGGGCCCGCTGTTCAGGGGCTCGACGTCGATGGACGCGTCCACCGAGGCATCGACCGAAGCGTCGGTGGATGGCGCGGTGGGGGTGGCGATCGGAGGCTCGGCGGGCTCGGCTGTGGGCGCGGGCTGGGCGTCCTCGGTGGTCTCATCGGAGATGCCGAGATCGCCCATCATGCCCTTGAGGTCAAACTTGCCCATGTGGCGCCGGCTCCGTGTTGAAGAAAGGTGTTGGGGTTCAGTTGCCGCCGACGGTGAGGGTCCAGGAGCGGCCCTCGGCCTCGACATCGACCTCGCGCCCGTCGATGCGGGTGACCTTGAACTGGCCCGCGACGGTGTCGCCGACGGCGACGAGCTCGCCCGAGATGTTGGCGATTGGGACGCGGCCTCGCATGACGGATTGGACGCGGAGGTTGCGCGCCGAGGAGTCGAGGGCGCGCATGCGCTGCTCGTGCGCCTTGCGGAGCCGTTCTGCTTCGCGGTCTACTTCGGGCGCGTGGTCCACTTCGGTCTTGGGCGCTGCGCGCCACGTGAAGGGGTTCACCGCGACCATCTGCGGCTCGACCTGGGGGATGATGGCCGAGTCGTGGAGCGCCTTGATGACCTCCGCGGAGTTGTTGGTGCTCGCGTCGTCGCGGATCGGGTAGTCGATGGAGATATCGACGAGGTTGATCGAGCCCCGGGTGCCCAGGTGGCGCATGCCCCAGAGGACGGCGCCCGAGACGATGACGAGCGCGACGAGCACGATGGCGCTGGAGCCGGATTTCTTGGGGCCCTCGTCGGTGAAGCCGTCGAGGTCCGTCGCGCCCGCGCCGATGGGCAGTTGGTGCGCCCCATCCGGTGTGGAGGGTGCGTCGGCGGGGGTGGTGAGATCGTTGTCGTTCATGCTGGGGAGTTTCATTCGGGCACCTCCGCGACGCTGGTGGACTTCGCGCCCTCGGGCTCGAAGTAGATGGAGAGGGTGAACTCTGCGGTCATTTCGCCCTCGTCGTCCCGGTCACCGTTGATCTCGAGGTCGAGCATCCGGGTGATCCGGTCGAGTTTTTCGACCTGGAGCAGGAAGACGTAGAAGTCGTCGAAGTCGCCCTGGATCTCCATCTCCAGCGGCTGCTCCATGTAGTTGGCCGAGGGGACGGGTTCCCCCCGTTTGACGCGGTGGAGGTCGAGCTTCTGCTTGCGCGCGAGCTCGGCGACCTGCTCGAAGACGACCTCGACCTCCTTGTTGCCCGGGAGGCGGGATTCGACGAGCTCGATGGAGCGCGCGATCTCGAGGTTCTGCTCCTCGAGGTCCTGCGTCTGGGCGGTGGCCTCGTCGAGCTTCTCGAGCATGAGCTGCTTGTGCTCGATCTCTTTCTTGGCCTCGCTGATCTCGCGGTTCTGTGGCTTGAAGACGAGCCAGTAGGACGCGGCGGGCATCGCGATGAGGATGATGAGGAAGAGGAGTTCTCTGAGTCCGAACTTGATCATGGCTCAGCCTTCCTGCTCGTCAGGTGTGATGAGGTCCAGGAAGTCCATGAGCTTCTCGGCGGCGGGCGCCTTGGAGTCTTCCTTGAGGCGGGGTCGCTGGATGGGATCGATGTTGCGCGCGTCGATGTCGGCGCGGACGGTCGCTTCGATGCGGAACTTGAACGCCTCGGTGTCGCGGTACTTGGTGCCCTCGGAGAAGACCAGTTCGACGTGGGAGAGCAGGCTGCACTCCTGGAGGGCAGCGAGGTACTGGGCGACGTCGCGGTGCGCGGGGGTCACGCCGACCAGGATGAGCTGTGTGGTGAACTGCGGGGCGAGGACCTTGGGGGCGTCCTCTTCTGCCTTCTTGTCCTTCTCGTTCTTGGAGAAGCTGCTGCTGCCGCGCTTGCTGCGCTTCACGCGGGGCTTGTCCACGCGATCGGACTCGAGGGTGAACTCAATGAGTCCCATCTGGTCGGGCATGCGGTTGATGATCTCGGCGAGGAGGATCGAGCGGGGGACCTTCTCGATTAGCGAGGTCGTGAGCTGCGCCTTGTGCTCGTTCTCGGCCTTCTGCTCCTCGAGCTTCTTGAGGAGCTCGATGTCCTGGGCGGCCTGCGTGTAGCGGACGTTGATCGCCTGCTGGTAGTCCTTGACGTCGTTCCACTGGCGGTTGGTGACGAGGAAGGCGCCGACGACGCCCAGGGTGACGAGGATGAAGAGCGAGACCGAGAGCACGTTGGTGCGAAGCTCGTTGCGGCGCTGGATGTAGTCTTCCGGGAGGAAGCTGGCATCCCCGACGCGTGGTCCGTCTTTCTTGGATTTAAAGTCGAGCTTGATCATCGTCGGCTCCGTCGGTGTTGATCCGTCTGGTCTGTGTTGTGCGTGATTCAGATGTCGGTGGGCGCGAGGCAGAGCCCAAGGGGAACGGCCCAGCCGGGTTTGGGGTCTTCGGCGCTGGGGGCGCCGCTGCCGGGCTTCTTGGCCCACGGGTAGTTCGAGAGGGGGTCGGCGGCGCGGGCGGGGAGGCGCAGCCGGCGGGCGAGGTCGGCGCACAGGGCGTCGTTGGTGGAGAGCCCGCCCACGAAGACCGCGGCCTTCACCGGAGCGTCCGCGCGGACCGCGGCGCAGTACCGGACGAGCTGGCCCAGTTCCTCGGCGACGTCATCGAGCTCGCTGCTCGTCATCATGCTGGCGGCGGGCGCCATGGTGGTCGGGACGCCGCCGGTTCCGGTCGCCGCGAGCTCTTGAGGCTGGGACACGTGGTGCAGGTCGGCTTGCATGGTGCGGGAGGCGACGAACTGGCCCGACTTGGTCACGACGGCACGCACGCCCGAGGCGCCCAGATCGAGGAAGAGCGTCGAGGCGTCCTCCGCGTCGTCCTGACAGGGGCGCATGGCGCGGGCGAGGGCGGCGTGCTCGCAGTGGACACCGACGGTGTCGAGGCCGACCTTCTTGAGCGCGCGCATGTGCTCGCGCACGATGGCCCGGGGGATCGCGAAGCAGAGGGTCTCGGTGGTCTTGGCGCCGTTGCGGACGACCTCGCTGACCTCTTCGTGGCGCATGACGAGCGTGTTGGGCTCCAGTCCCGTCGCGCTGCGGAGCTTCTCGTTCAGGAGGTCCGTGGTGCTGATGCCGGGGGTTTTGGAGAGCGAGATGTTCTCAACGATCGTGCGGCAAGCGGAGATGGCGCAGGAGGCGCGCTTGCCGTGGAATCTGCCCTGCTTCAGGAGTTCGGGGAGGTGCTCGAACTGCCAGCGGAGACGGGCCCCGGGGTCCTGACGGATCTCGGGGGGCGTTTCGAGGGCGGCGGCGCTGTCCACACTTTGGCCTCCGGCGTGGAGCTGGAGCGCCTTCATCGAATGGGTGCCGAAATCGACACCGATAGGCGGACGTTGTTGTCGGACGAAGGGCAGGCCCATGGATCACTCCCGTTGCGCGCGCCGACTGGTGGCGTTGCGTGGGAGTTGGATCGGCGGGTCGGGGGCGGGCGGTCACCCTCTGGTGGGGAGGGAGACTGCGGAGCGGTCCCGGAGGTCGCCCAGACGTCAGGGTCGGCGCGTGGAGCGGGTTCCCGGACGTTGGCTAGATCGTGCGGGCCAGCGAGGCCAGGGTGTTGAGGGCGCCCTCGAGGTCCCACCGTTGGTGTTCGCGGTCGCCCGTGTAGTTGGAGATCACGCGGAGTTCGAGGACGGGGCGGGCCGGTGCGAGGCGCTTGGCGGTGAAGGCAACAGCGGCGCCCTCCATCGCCTCGCAGGCGGCCCCGGTGCGCTGCTGGATGGCGTGGGCGTGGGCGTCGGTGCCCGAGCAGGTGCTGACGGTTGCGACGGGGGCGGCGGTGTGGGGGGGGAGAACGCTCGCGTCGATGGCGTCCAGATCGGTATCGATGGCGATGCCGGGTAGAGAAGGATGGGGCGGGAATCCCATCTTGGCGAGGTCCGTGAAGGCGTTGTCTGTGATCAGGCCCTCGTCCGCGTAGACGCAGCGCGTCGCGAGGACGATGTCGGTGGTGCTGAGGTCGGAGTCGGGGAGTGCGCCGGCGACGCCGAGGGAGAGGATGCCCGCGTGCTGAGCCGGGTCGTAGGTGTGGGCGACGGCGCCGGCGGCGTTGGCCTTGCCGACGCCCGTCACAAGGAGGTGGAGACGGTGGTCGAGGGGGATGGGGGACCAGGGGACGTGCTGGGCCCGCTGGAGGTGCTCGGTGTGGTCCGTGTCCGACAGCGCGCTCGCGATGGCCCGGGCCTCGGCAGGGGCGGCGACCGCGATGAGCCAGGGCTGGTCGTTGGGGCCCGGGCGGAGGGCGTGGCGGGTGGTCATTGGCGCATCGTCGTGGTTCGGGGTGTTTCTGGCAACGCCAGTCCGCTGGGCGTACCCTCGGGCGATGGCGGGCGTTGCGCTGAGTGTCGGGAACTTCGATGGTGTCCATCTCGGGCACGCGGCTCTCGTGCGCACGGCGCGCGAAGCGGTCGGTGCCGATGGGCGCGTCGTGGTGATGGCCTTCGACCCGCACCCGCGCACCGTGCTCCCCCCCCGGAAGGACGGGGCCGGTGCCCCGGCGCGGCTGACGACGTTCGAGCACCGGCGCGAGCTGCTCCTCGGGCTCGGTGCCGATGAGGTGGAGCGACTGGTCCCGACGGAGGAACTCCTCGGGCGGTCCCCTGAGGCGTTCGTGGACGGCTGCCTGCGGCGCCACGAGGTGAGTGTCTTCGTCGAGGGGCCGGACTTCAGTTTCGGTAAGGGGCGCGCTGGGGATGTCGGAGTGCTGCGAGCGCTGGGCGCGTCGCGTGGGTTCGATGTGCGCGTGGTCGAGCCGGTGGAGGCGGGGCTGTGCGACCAGACGGTGGTGACGTGCTCGAGCACGCGCGTGCGCTGGTTGCTGGGTCTTGGGCGCGTGGAGGACGCGGCCCGCGTGCTCGGGCGGGCGTACGAGGTGCGCGGCGAGGTGGTGCGCGGCGAGCGGCGAGGGCGGGTGATCGGTTTCCCGACCGCGAACGTGCGCACGGAGCAGGTGATCCCGAAGGACGGCGTGTACGCGGGCGTCGCGTCGATCGAGGGTATGTGCGAGGGCGTGCCGGCGGCGGTGCACGTCGGGCCTCGCGGCACGTTCGATGCGCCAGAGCGCACGGTGGAGGCCCACCTGATCGGCTGGTCTCCGGGCGAGGGCACCGAGGCGTACGGCTGCCCGATCCGCGTGGAGCTGCGGAGATGGGTGCGCGGGAACGTGAAATTCGAATCGGTCGGCGTGCTCGTGGAGCAGCTGGGCCGGGATGTGCAACGGAGTGGCGCGTTGGTCGCGCAGGGAGCGCGATCGTGAGCGAAACAAAGACGTATGAGAGCAACACCACGCTGGAGGCGATCGCGCAGGACCTGCGATCGGTCGGAGACGGGACGGTGGTGATCACCACGCACAGCAAGCCGGACGGCGATGCGCTGGGTTCCACGCTGAGCCTGCACCGCGCGTTGCGCTCGATAGGGGTTGCGAGCGTGGTGGTGTACCTGGGCTACTTCCCCGAGCGTTTCGAGTACGTGGTGCGCGCGGACGACGACGTGCTGTACGACACGGACGAGTCGGGCTCGGTCTTCGAGGACGAACGGTGCGCCGGCGCGTGCCGCGTGGTGATCTGCGATACGGGGGCCCGCCAGCAGGTGCGCTCGGCGCTCGGGTACTTGGAGGGTAAAGCGGCGATCACGACGATCGTTGACCATCATCGCTCGGGGGATTCGGACCTGGCGGCGCATCGGCACGTGGATATCACGGCGGCCGCGGCTTGTGTGAGTCTGGCGGAGCTGTGTGCGCACATCGTGGGCGCGAAGGACGCGAGCGGGTTGACGGAGCCGATCGCCGAGCCGCTGTACCTGGGCATCGGGACGGACACGGGCTGGTTCCGGCACACGAACACGGACCCGCGCACGCTGCGGACGGCGGCGAGCCTGCTCGAGAGCGGCGTGGACGCGGACCGGCTGGTGCGGATGAGCGAGTATGGGGACCCGCCGGGACGTGTGGAGCTGCTCAGGCGTGCGCTCAACGGGACGCGCCTGTTCTGCGACAACCGGGCGGCGATCATGAAGCTGCACATGATCGATCTGGAGGCGGCGGGCATCGAGGCGGGGGACACGGGCGGGCTCGTGGACGTGGTGCGCAGCGTGCGCACGGTGGAGGTCGTCGCGCTCTTGGTGGAGATCAGCGATGCGCGCGTGAAGGTGTCGATGCGCTCCAAGGGCGGGGACCACGCGGTGAACGTGGCGGCGATCGCCAACGCGATGGGCGGGGGCGGGCACTTCCACGCGGCGGGCGCGCGCGTGGACGGTGATCTGGCCTACGCGGACCACCTCGTGGAGCGGATGCTGACGGACGCGATCGAGAGCGGGGCGTCGTGAACCAGCCGAGCCGTAAGGGGCACACGAAGCCGAAGCTGCGCGTGATCACCACGACGCTGTGGGAGTACCCGTCGCAGCATTACGGCGTCGGGATCCAGGGGGACAAGGGGTACGTGGGGGCGACGCCGAGCTGGGTGATCTGGCAACTGCTCACCAGGTACACGCGCGAGGGGGACGTGGTGGTGGACCCGATGTGCGGCAGCGGCACGACGCTGGATGTGTGCGCCGATATCGGGCGCACCGGCAAGGGCTTCGACCTGGACCCGCAGCGCGACGACATTCAGCACGCGGACGCGCGCGATCTGCCCTTAGAGAGCGAGAGCTGCGACTTCTTCTTCATGGACCCGCCCTACTCGACGCACGTGGAGTACTCGGACGACCCGCGCTGTATCGGCAAGCTCAGCGCGGGCGGCGATGACGGCGGCAGCGCGTACTACGAGGCGATGGCGCGGACG
>JAJDDE010000044.1 GCA_029260475.1 Phycisphaerales bacterium
GCGTGCGGGTCGGGCGGCTCTCCTATCGCACCGACGAGGGCGCCAAGACCGTCGAGGGCTCGCTCGCCATGGCCCTTGTCTCAGGACTGATCGTTGTCATCGCGCTCTCGATGGACGGTGTGGCGCCCGGCAGGGCCATCGCGATTGCCGCGATGATCGCGATGCTCATAACGCTTGCCGAGGCTGTCTGCTGGCGTGGGCTCGACAATCTTGTGGTCCCCGTCGCCACATTCGCACTCCTTCAGATTTACCTGGAGATGCCCGTGCAGCTCTTGGGCCTTCGTATTGGCGTGGGCCTCTGCCTCATCGGTCTCGCCGTCTACTGGCATCGCATTGCCGGCCTCATCGGCGCCGCCGGCCTGGCCGTCGCGCTCGTCCTCTACGCCAGCTGGGCGTTGGGCGGCTGGGAGTGGCTTGTCGCTCCATCTGTGGTGGTTGCCTCCATTCCGTTTCTCGGTGCACGTTCCAGCGACACGCCGGACGAGCATCACGGCGTCGGGACCGTCCTGAGCTTCGGTCTCGGACCGTTGATCTGGGTCCTGTATGACGGCGCAACACGACCGCCCGGGTCAATGCTCGTTCCATTTGTCGCAGCCTGCAGTGCTGCAATCGGTGTGATCGGGATCGTCCGATGGCGATTCGATCGTGCCGCAGGCCGATGTGACCGATTCCTCCCTGCCAAGCTGGTCCTGGTCGTGCTCGGCGGCGCCGTCCTCTTCGGTTCAGTCATGAGCGAAAACGCGATCTGGCTGACCGTCACATACTCGCTTGGAGCGTCCGCGATTGCAGCCGCACTCGTCGCCGTGTCACCTGCTGAGCGCCCGGGAAAATGGTGGAATGCGCGGTGGGTCATTCGGGCTGCGGTGATCCTCGCGGTGTCCGCGATTCCGCTGTCCATCGACAGCTTCATGTAAGATCGAACGACACGATGCCGACAGACCTGCTCATCCTCACCGCCGACGAGAGCCCACGCGCCGATATCGCATGGACCGACGATGTCCCGACTTGGCCGGTGATGCTCGCCGGCGGTCCACAGCAACTTGCCGTCGTGTTGGACAACGGTGTCGCACTCGCGAGGTGTGCGGTCTGGAGCAGGGGCGCCGCGACTTACCGCGGTCTCCCGACGGCGTACATCGGAATCCTGGCCGCATCAAACGTCGACGCCCTGAGGCTGCTGCTCAAAGGCGTCGCCGAGTCGCTCGACAACGCCCATGCTGGCGAGGGGCAACGCTGGCTCCTCGGCCCCCTCGATGGCAGCACCTGGTATCGGTACCGCGTCGTCGTCGAGTCCGGCCCCGAATCGCCGTTCCCGATGGAACCGCAGAACCCCGATTGGTGGGGGGCCGGCTTCGAGGACACCGGCTTTGAGATCGTCGAGCGGTACTGGTCCGCAGCTGCGGACGTCGAACCCGACACCGCCGACGATCCGACATGGCCACCCGGTGTTCAGATTCGGGACTTCCGACTCGCAGACATGGGCGACGAGCTCGATGCTATCTACGAGTTGTCCGTCGAGGCGTTCGCCGCGAACCCTCTCTACACGCCCATCTCGCGCGAGGCGTTTCGTCGGATGTACGAGCCCATTGCGGCACACGTCGACCCGGCTCTTTGCCTGATCGCCGAGACCTCGGACGCCGAAGTCGTCGGCGTGGTGTTTTCGATGCTGGCGGGTGACGGCAGGCTCATTCTCAAGACCCTTGCTGTCGCGGATCGCCTTCGTGGCCAGGGCCTCGGCTCCAGCCTGCTAAATGAGGTTGGTCGCCGCGCGGCTCGCCGTGGCTTCACACGGCTGGTCTTCGCCTTGATGCATGAGGCGAACACGTCGAGCCACATCGTCGGGAAGACCGCAGAACCGTGCCGTCGATACGCTCTCTTTGGTCGGGTGATCGGCCAATGAATGTCGCCTCGATCCTCGAGCAGCACGCCGACGAGCGCGGCGACCAGGCCGCAGTGATCGGCAGCGGACGAGTGCGCGGAGAGCCCGCCTCGGTCAGCTTCGACGAGCTCCGCGGAGCTTCCGCCTCGCTCGGGGCGCAGCTCCTGTCGAGCGGGATCCGCCCGGGCGATCATGTCAGCCTCCTGACACCGCTCTCGATCCGCCTCTACGTCGCCCTCATCGGCGCCCTGCGGATTGGCGCGGTCCCGGTAGTCGTAGACCCAAACCTCGGCCTGCGCGGGATGCGCCGCGCACTGGGGCGCGTGAAGCCGAGAGCCGTCATCGGCACGAGCCGCACCCTTGCCCTCTCGTTGCTGCTTCCCGAGCTCTGGTCAGCGAAGAAGATCATGGTGTCGATGCGCCCAGGGCGGCAACGCGCAGGCGGCCTGGCCGATGTCGAGTCCGATGCCTCCGCGCTGATCACGTTCACGAGCGGCAGCACCGGTCAACCCAAGGCCGTCGTCCGCTCCCACGGCCTCCTCCTTGCACAGAACGCCGCACTGGACTCCGTTCTCAGGCAAGGTCCAGGCGACGTCTGCCTCGCGACACTCCCAATCTTCGTCCTCGCCAACCTCGGCCAGGGTGTCACGAGTGTGCTCGCCGACGCCGACCTTCGACGCCCCGGCTTTATCGACGCGAGACCCGTCCTCGAGCAAATCGAACGCCATCGCCCGCAGAGCGTGGTGGCCTCGCCCGCACTCCTCCAACGACTCACTGCCGAGATGGACACCGGCTGGAAGGGGAACCACCGCTTCGACCACGTCTTTACGGGCGGCGCTCCCGTCTTCCCCGACACGATCGAGGACCTATCCCGGCTCACGAAGACCCCCGAAGGTGTCGTCACCGTCTACGGGTCCACCGAGGCCGAGCCGATCTCACACCTCGCGGGCTTCAACAACGACCTGCTCGCTGCGGTGAAAGACGGCGCTGGCCTCCCGGTCGGACGACCCGTTGACGCGGTGCAAGCCCGCATCATCACCGACCGCTGGGGCGAACCGATGGGGCTGCTGGACGAAGCCGGGCTTGATGCCCAGACCATCACGGACGGCAACGCCGGCGAGATCATCGTCACCGGCGAACATGTTGTCCGGGGGTACCTCGACGGAGTGGGCGATGACGAGACGAAGATCCGGGTCGGCGATACGGTCTGGCACCGTACGGGTGATGCGGGCCGGCTCGAAGCCGACGGTCAGCTCTGGCTCCTCGGACGTGCGTCGGCCAAGCTGCTTACCGACGCCGGCTTCCTCTACCCTTTCGAGATCGAGGCAGCAGTCCGCGCGGCGACGGGCTTGCGATGCGCCCTCGTGGCGACCAGTAGACAACTCGTTGTGGAGTCACCGACCGCCCCTTCCCCAATCGCCAGCGCGACTCTCGATGACATCATCCAGCGTTGGGGCATCCACTCGCTGAAGTTCGTCAACCAGATCCCCATGGACTCGCGACACAATGCCAAGGTCGACTACTCGCAGATCCTTGACTGATCCC
>JAJDDE010000045.1 GCA_029260475.1 Phycisphaerales bacterium
TCCTCCTCGAAGTCGAAATACTTGTTCACGATGTCGAGACCCGGAGAGCTGATGGCACCGACGACTTCGAACTCGCGCGTCTCGCCCCTGTGGGTGATGGGGAACATCGAGCCGACGCCGAAGCCCTCGCGGTGCTCGAGGAATTCTTGGGCAACGAGCACGCCGGTGCCCGCTTCGAGCATGGGGATCGCGGTCTCAGGGTCGCCCGCGATCCACTCGAGCTTGGTCATGCGGAAGAACCGCTCGATCTCGAAGGCGATGAAGTTGGTTTTGACCTCGCGGAAGCCGGGTATTCCGAAGGCGCTGTTGGAGCCGACCTTGATGATGGTGATGGCGCAGGTGTTGCCATCACCGACGAAGTCGAGCGCCTCGACGCGCGTGCGCATTTCTTCGTCGATGTCCACAAAGAGACCATTGACGAAGGCGTCGGGGAACTTGATCGCGCCGAGCCATTGGTTCACGAGGGCGTTGCCGCTGGTCCAGATGCTGACCATGAGCGCGAGGCCGACCATCAGCGCACCGGCGGTGAATCCGTTGCGGAAGGGCGCGCCCGCGACGCTGCCGCCCAGGAGCCCCTTGGGCAGGCGCAGCAGCGAGCCGAGGGCCGGCGCGACGAAGCGAGCGAGCCCCAGCGTCAACGGCACGCCGAGCAGGAAGTAGCCCAGGAACATCGCGGGGATGCCGATGGTCGCGTAACGCCAGAAGAGCGTGAGGCTGTCGTCGGCGGTGCCCACGACGACGAGCTGCGTGCCGACGCCCAGCAGGCCCAGCACACCGGCGATGACGACAGCGCGGGTGGTGACGCCGCCCGCGTGCCGGCGCATCGCTTCGAGGGGCCTGGTGCGCGAGGCGTTCCACGCGGGCCATGCGGCGCCGACGAGCCCGCTCGCCATCGCGCCCAGCGCGGCGTACGTCAGCCCGCTCACGCTCACCACGAGGCCTGCCGGCAGACGCTCTGGGAAGAGGAGCGTGACGACCCAGCCGAGCAGGATGCCCAGCGGCACGCCGAAGAGCGCACCCAGCCCGCCCAGCGACCCGCCCACGATGAACTGTGCGCCCGCGAGCTGCCAGCGCGTCGCGCCGAGGCAGCGGAGGATCGCGAGCTCGCGCTGGCGCTCCAGCACGCTGGTGGTCATCCCGGTGAGCACGATGAAGCCTGAGGCGACGTACGCGAGGATCGACGTGAGCAGCAGCGAGACCTTGTTGGCCGACTGCATCTCGCTGATGCCGCTGGTCACGCGCTCGCTCGTGCGGGACATCAGCTCTTCGGGCAGCGCTACGCCCAGCGCGTCGGAGACGGCCCGCGGGTCGGCACCTCGCGAGACGGTGACGAGGATCTCGTGGAGCGTGGAGGGGTAGCCGGAGGCGGCGCGCGTGTCGGTGAGCGTGGCGCGCCCTGCGGGCTTGTCGAGGATCTCGATCTGCTTCTTTTTCTCGAGGCCCACGAGCCGCAACGGGAGTTGCTTCGCGCCATCGCCGACGTAGACCGTGTCGCCCAGGGTCACAGCGATGCGGTCGGCGGTGTCCCTGTCGAGCACGATCTCGCCGTCGCGTTCGACCTGTCGCCCCTGGTCGGGGACGAGCGGGGCGACGATCGCCGCGAGCCTCGGGTCGGTGGCCTCGAGGACGGCGACGACGGGCTCGCTGTCTGGTGATTTGCGGATGCGCACCGGCTCGGTGGTGCGTGGCACCGCGAGCTCGACGCCCTCGAAGCCGCGCACGATTTCGAGCGCGTCCTCGCCGAAGCGGGCCTTGGTGACGTGACGAACGCGGATGTCGGCGGCCCCGACGGACTCGGCGACGCGGAAGGCCATCCCCGCGTTCAGCGAACTCGTGGCGCAGGACAACGCCGCGACCAGAGCCGTCGCGAGCGCCACCGCTGCGGTGAGCAGCAGGGTGCGGCTACGCCGTCCCCACAAGCTGTTGATACCGAGACGCGATACCGCCCGCATCGAGGCCTTCCGTTTCGAGTGTGCCCGTGACGACGCCGTCAGAGAGGATGTACGCCCGCTTGCAGTGCGATGCGGCGGCGGGCTCGTGGGTCACCATGAGCACCGTCATGTCCTGCTGCCTCGCGATCTCCGCGAGCACGCCCCAGAGGTGCTCGGAGCTCCTGGCGTCGAGGTTGCCGGTGGGCTCATCGGCGAAGAGGACCGGTGGTGAGAAGAGGAGCGCTCGCGCGATGGCGACGCGCTGCTGCTCGCCCCCCGAGAGCGCTTCGGGCCGGTGCTCGGCGCGGTCGGGCAGGCCCAGGCGTGCGAGGAGTTCGTGCCCGCGATCGCGCATCTGTTTCTCGTCGCGCCCCGCGAGGAGGCCCGGGAGGGTGACGTTCTCGATCGCGGTCATGGTGGGGAGCAGGTTGAACTGCTGGAAGACGATGCCGAGGCCGTCTCGGCGCAGAGCGGTGAGCTCGCGTTCGCTCATGGTGTCGATGCGCCGGTCGCCCAGGTAGATCTCGCCGCTGTCGGGGCTGTCCAGTGCCGCCATGAGGTGGAGCAGCGTGGACTTGCCCGAACCCGAGGCGCCCATGACCGCGTAGAAACCCGGCTCATCGATGCGGAGGGTCGCGCCTCGGAGGGCGTGGACCTCGCGCCCGCCGGTGCGGTAGCTCATGTGGACGTCGGTGCAGCGGATCATCTGCGAGCGTTCGCCTTTCTTCGCCCGCGCGATGCACGCACGCCCGGTCTGGAGGGAGATCGGGGAGAAGGGGGGATCAGGAGCGGTCAGTCGTTGGGGTACTTCTCGTCATAGGGCCCGGCGTCCATCAGGGCGTCCGCGGGGCTCGTGTCGGTGGCCTTGATCTTGACGAGCCAGCCGCCGGAATAGGGGTCGGTGTTGATGAGGGAGGGGTCGTTCTCGAGCGCTTCATTGACTTCGATGATCTCGCCCGGGACGGGGCTGTAGATGTCGCTCGTCGCCTTTACAGACTCGATCTCGCCCACGCTGTCCCCCGCAGCGACGCGCGTGCCCGCGGGCTTCATCTCGGCGTAGGTGATGTCTGTGAGCTCATTAACCGCGTGCAGCGTGATCCCGAGGGTGACGGTGTCGCCCTCGACAGAGAGCCATTCGTGGGAGTCGGTGTACTTGCGATCGCTCGGGCTGGACATGGCAGGCGCTCTCCGGGGCGTTGTGCGGGCGTGCGGGATAAGTCCGGGTATTCCCGTCCCGTTTCGCAATTGAGCGAGGGTTCAGGGGGCGGGAACGGATGGGCGAGCATCCTATCGGGTCGCGTCCGGATGGGGAGGGAATAGTGACAACCCTCGGATTGTTGGTGACGTATAGAGCAGTGCCCAACGGTCGCGTCAAGCGATCAGTGATTGGGCTTCCGGGACCCTTTCTTTCTCCCCTCCAGACGGCCTGCGCGGAAACGCCGGGCCGTCTTTTTCTGGATGCCCTCGCTCCGCTCCGCGTTCGGCATGCATCCGGTAGAGTCTCCTCCCAACACGCCTACCTCCGATATCGCGTGCAGGGAACCGGATGCTCATCACTCTCTCGATCAACTCAATCGCTGACCGCCTCAAGGGTCGCCATCCCTCGATGACACTCTTCGAGGCTCCCTCCTTCGCGCTCAACGAGCTCGGGATCCGTGGGCTCTGCCTGCAGACGGCGTTTCTGAGCGGTTGGGACGCGCGGGCGGTTGACAAGCTGCGCGACGAGGCGGACCGCTCGGGTTGCCCGTGGCTGACCCTCGTCGAAGAGACGCCGCACGACCTGGTGTCCGATAAGAAGAGCACCGAGTCGATCGACCGGATGGAGAAGGTCCTCCGCGTCGGGCACCGTCTGGGCTGCTCCGCGGTGGCGATGGCGGTGAAGGCGAAAGCGACCGCCGACGAGGAAGAGGTCGCCGAGCGTCTCAAGCGGATCGTGACCGCCGCCGAGCGGCTGGAGCTCAACCTGCTGCTGATCCCTCAGGACGGCCTGATGCAGACGCCCGAGCAGCTCACCGGCATGATCCGCATGGTCGGCGGCTTCCGCATCGGCTCCATGCCAGACTTCGAGGTGGCCCACGCGACGAGCGACAGCGAGGGGTATCTCCGCTCGCTCACGCCCTACGCGAGCGCCGTGTACGCCGCGGTGGGGGACTTCGACATCGCTCCGAGCATCGACGCCGTGAAGAGCGTGGGCTACGAGGGCGCGCTGGCACTGGAATATCGGCGTGAGAGCCCCCCGATCGAGGAGGGTCTGCCGCCCGTGATTGAACAGATCAACGCGATCCTTGAAGCCGAGACTTGACCCAGCGGACCCCAGACCCCACGCTAGGATAGGAGCGCATGATCGAGCTGAAGCACCGACTCATCGTGACGATCGACGGACCCGCAGGAACGGGCAAGTCATCCGTCGCTCGCGACCTCGCCAATCAATTGTCACTCGAGTTCCTGGACACCGGCG
>JAJDDE010000046.1 GCA_029260475.1 Phycisphaerales bacterium
CTTCGAGGGCGCCAACCGCCACGACACGAGGACCTTGATCGACTCGACACCGATCAGGCCGATCGCGAACGCGAGCGCACCCATGCCCTCGGGGAGCAGGAGCGCCGCGATAAGCGTGACGACCCAGCGTCCGATGCCCGAGAAGACGTTGATGCCCGTGATGACCCCGAAGCGCATCTGGCGTGAGAGGTTCGCGTAGGGCACGATGTTGAGCGCACAGATCAGCGGGTGCAGCGACGCGAGCAGCATCACCCAGAGCAGGAATGGCTTGTGGTACACCTCCGACGCGACGACCGCCGCGACGCCCGCGAGCGCCGTCGCCGAGAGCCCGAGGGCGAGGGCGAGCCACGTCGCCTGCTTCGCCCAGAGCTCGAAGCGGCGTTGACGGTGCAGCAGCAGGTCCCGCATAGGCGAGATGAAGATCTGGACGAAGAGCGTGACGATCGGCGGGACGAGCGCCCACAGCGCCAGTTCCGCCTCGATCAGGACGTAGGTGAGCGCGACCTGCACCCCGAAGGAGCTGATGCGATCGACGATAAACCCGCCGGTGAGCCAGGCGAGGCCGCGTGATGTGCTCGTGGTGAGCGAGTCGGCGCCCGGATGTTGCTCGCGATCCGACCGCTTCGGCTCGGGGTCGCTCATTGGCGTCGCCTTACTGGTCGTGCCCCGAGAACTCGGGCATCGCGTGACCGGCGTCCTTGAGTGTCTTTTCGCGCTCCGCGAGGTCCATGTCGTTCTCGACCATCATCTCGACGAGGCGGTCGAAGCTGGTCGTGGGCACCCAGCCGAGCTGGGCCTTGGCCTTCGAGGGGTCGCCCAGCAGCAGGTCCACTTCCGCGGGGCGGAGGTAGCGCTTGTCGAACTCGACGTACTCATCGAAATCGAGGCCTACGCAGGCGAAGGCCTTCTCCGCGAACTCGCGGACGGACCAGGTCTGGCCCGTCGCAACGACGTAATCGTCGGCGGTCTCCTGCTGGAGCATGCGCCACATCATCTCGACGTAGTCGCCCGCGAAGCCCCAGTCACGCTTCGAGTCGAGGTTGCCCAGGTAGAGCTTCTTCTGCATGCCCAGCTTGATGCGTCCGACGGCGCGGGTGATCTTGCGGGTGACGAAGGTCTCGCCTCGGCGGGGTGATTCGTGGTTGAAAAGGATGCCGCAGGAGGCGTGCATGCCGTAGGACTCGCGGTAGTTGACGGTCGCCCAGTGGGCCATGACTTTGGCACAGGCGTAGGGCGATCGGGGGTAGAAGGGGGTGGTCTCCTTCTGGGGGGTCTCGACAACCTTGCCGTACTGCTCGGAGCTAGAGGCCTGGTAGAAACGGGGCTCGTTGCCCGTCTTATCGCGGTACTCGCGCAGGGCTTCGAGGAGCTTGAGAGCACCCATACCGACGGTTTCGGCGGTGTAGATGGGCATGTCGAACGACACCCGGACGTGGGACTGCGCACCGAGGTTGTACACCTCGTGGGGCTGTATCGCGTGGACCAGCTTCTCGACGCTGCTGGCGTCGCAGAGGTCCGCGTAGTGCAGCTTGAGCTTCACGTCCTGGTGGTGGGGGTCCTGATAGAGGTGGTCGATGCGCCCGGTGTTAAAGGAGGAGGCGCGACGGATGATGCCGTGGACCTCGTACCCCTTACCGAGGAGAAGTTCCGCGAGATAGCTGCCGTCTTGTCCTGTGATGCCGGTGATGAGGGCTCGCTTGGCGTCGGACATATCGGGGGCTCTCCGGGCGTGTAAGGAAGGTTCGGGTCGGAATCGGGGGCAAGGGTATCGGGATCGGCGGGGCGGGCCCCCCACTCCAACGAAGCTGGGCGAGGGACGCAGAACTGATCGGACCGACCCCGACGTGTGGACCCCTCGTACGCTCCCTGACCGGCTCGGGTTCAGGCGTCACGCCTCTCAGCCGACGGTAGAGTACGACCCCGCCCCACCCCCCAGCACCGACCACCAAATCCGACCCACGCGACCCGCCTCTTCGGGTCAGGAGCCGCCAGCGCGATGTCTCAGATCAAACGCATCCTCGTCACCGGCGGAGCCGGCTTCCTGGGCTCCCACCTGTGCGAAAGGCTCGTCGCCGAGGGGCACGACGTGCTCTGCCTCGACAACTTCTTCACGAGCCAGAAATCCAACGTCGTCCACCTGCTCGACCACCGCAATTTCGAGCTCATCCGCCACGACGTCACCCACCCCATGTGGCTGGAAGTGGACGAGATCTACAACCTCGCCTGCCCCGCCGCCCCCGGGCACTACCAGTACAATCCCATCAAGACCATGAAGACCTCCGTCATGGGGGCCATCAACGTCCTGGGCATGGCCAAGCGCTGCAAGGCCAAAATCCTGCAGGCCTCCACCAGCGAGATCTACGGCGACCCCGAGGTCCACCCCCAGCCCGAGAGCTACAAGGGAGCCGTGAACACACTGGGCCCCCGTGCCTGTTACGACGAGGGCAAACGGGCCGCCGAGACGCTCTTTATGGACTACCACCGCTCGCACGGCGTGCAGGTGAAGCTCATCCGCATCTTCAACACCTACGGCCCGCGCATGCACCCCTTCGACGGGCGCGTCGTCTCCAACTTCATCCGCCAAGCCATCACCGGCGACCACATCTCCATGTTCGGTGACGGCAGCCAGACCCGCAGCTTCTGCTACCGCGACGACCTCGTGGAGGGCATGGTCCGCTTGATGAACACCGAGGACGGCTTCACGGGCCCCGTGAACATCGGCAACCCGGGCGAGTTCACGATCATGCAGCTCGCGGAGATGGTCCAGGAGATCGCGGGCAACAACTGCACGATCAGCCACAAGCCCTTGCCGCAGGACGACCCGCTGCAGCGTCAACCGGACATCACCCTGGCACGCGAGAAGCTCGGCTGGGAGCCGACGATCCAGCTGCGCGAGGGGCTCACGCGGACGATCGAGTGGTTCAAGTCCATCGACATGAGCCAGTACCGGGCACCGACGCCGAACTACTGAAGCGATGGCGATGCGCGCGTACACCTCGGGCAAGCGGCCACTCGGACAGATGCTCCGCGAGTCGCTCTCGATGGTGAGCTCGGGCTCCAAAAAGCGTACGACCGACGGTGCCCGCGAATCCCTCGAGCGTTTGCGTCAAGCCGATGCGGACATGATCCGCAACGGCGCGCCCGACCCGCTTGAGGGGCTGCGCATGCTGGACGTGGGCCCCGGGCAGCTCCCGAGGCAGCAGTGGTATTACGCCGTCCACAACGACGTGATGGGCATCGATCTGGACATCGCGCCCTTCGGCTTCGATCCCGGCGCGTACCTGCTCATGTTGCGCACCAACGGCCCTCTGCGCACGCTCAAGACCATGGTCCGCAAGGGGCTGGGCGTGGACCGGCGCTTCGCGAGGGCGATGCGGCGTGAGATGGGCGTCTCGCGGTTCGAGACGCCGGTGATCGAGCATCGGGACGCGACGGACTCCGGTTTGCCAGATGCTTCATTCGACGTCGTGTACTCGTTCGATTCCTTCGAGCACTTCGACGAGCCGCGGGCGGCGGTGCGCGAGGCGGTGCGTCTGCTCAGGCCGGGCGGGTTCCTCTACATCAGCCTGCACCACATCAGCGCCGAGGACGGCTTCCACGACATCCGCATTATCTCGGGCGAGCGCGACGCGGTGCCCTACTGGGCCCACCTGCGCCCCTCCACGCGCGACGGGGTGAGCGCGAGCAGCTACCTGAACGCGATCTCCACCGATGCGTGGCGCACGATCTTCGGCGAAGAGACACCCGGGTGCGTGATCGAGCAGCCGCCGAGCCCGACGCCCGGGCTCGAAGCGGAACTGGCACGGATCCGCGCCGAGCACGGGGAACTGCTCGATTTCACGGACGAAGAACTGCTGGGCTATCGCTTCAACGCCTTCTGGAAGAAGCCGGTCTGAGCGATCCTGCTCGCGAGAGGTGACAGAACCCGTACCCAGCGAGCCGATGCGAGCAAAAGGTCCGCATAATCGGCTCTGGACTCCGTGCCTTCGCTGATTTCGGGGCAAGAATCACGCTTGTTCGGAGCCGGAATCCGACCGGCACCGAACTCGAGCCCGTTCTTGAACGATATAGGCCTCCCGGGCCTGGTCCCGGGACACCCCATCCGCCGGGCCCGTGCAGGGCTCAACACCAAGGGGCCAACGCCCCGCGATCTGCCTCAGGAGACTAGAGATGCGCCTCACCATGGTCGGTACCGGATACGTCGGACTCGTCACGGGTACGTGCTTCGCCAACACGGGCAACGACGTGACCTGCCTCGACGTTGACCCCGCGAAGATCAAGACGCTCGAGGACGGCGGCTGCCCCATCTACGAACCCGGGCTCACCGACCTCATCGAGAAGAACGTCAAGGCCGAGCGCCTCACGTTCACGCTCGACAAGGAGAAGGCCTACCGCGACGCGGAGATGATCTTCATCTGCGTGGGCACGCCCACCGGCAAGATGGAGGGCGACGCGGACCTGAGCTACGTGATGGGCGCCGCCGATGACATCGGCAAGGTCCTCAAGGAGCTCGGCCCCAACCAGGAGCCCAAGGTCATCGTGGTGAAGTCCACGGTGCCCGTCGGCACGAGCCACGCGGTCCGCGACCGCATCCGCGAGATCGCGGGCCCCAGCATCCCCTTCTCCATCGCCGACAACCCGGAGTTCCTCAAAGAGGGCGCCGCGATCCAGGACTTCAACTACCCCGACCGCGTCGTCTGCGGCGTCGAGGACGAGCGCGCCGCCGAGCTGATGAAGGAGATCTACGCTCCCTACGTCCGCAGCGGCAACCCCATCTTCATCATGGACGTGCGCTCCGCCGAGATGGTGAAGTACGCATCGAACAACTTCCTCGCGACCAAGATCTCGTTCATCAACGAGATGGCGGCCCTCTGCGAGGCGTACGGCGCCGACGTCGGCAAGGTCCGCGAGGGCATGTGCGCCGACTCGCGCATCGGCTCGCAGTTCCTGTACCCGGGCCTCGGGTACGGCGGTTCCTGCTTCCCCAAGGACACGCTCGCCTGCATGGCGATGGGGCGCAACAGCGACACCGACACCCAGCTCTCCACCGCGGTCCACGACGTGAACCAGCGCCAGCGCACACGCTTCTTCCAGAAGATCCACGACCAGTTCGACGGCGATCTCGCCGGCAAGAAGCTCGCCTTCTGGGGCATGGCCTTCAAGCCCAACACCGACGACATCCGCGAGGCCCCCGCGCTCACGATCATGCAGCTGTGCAAGGACGCGGGCGCGACCTGCGTCGGCTACGACCCCGTCGCCGCCGAGAACGTCGCGAAGGACCACCCGGGCCTGTGCGAGGTCTGCGAGGACGTCTACGACACCCTCGAGGGCGCCGACGCCCTGGTGATCTCCACCGACTGGGACGACTTCAAGCACCCGGACTTCGGGCGCATGAAGACGCTGATGAACGTGCCGGCGATCTTCGACGGCCGCAACCTGTACGCCCTCGCGCTCATGGAGCGCGAAGGCTTTGTGTACCACTCCGTCGGGCGTCGCGCTGTGACCCCCGGCGCCGTGACCGCGTAAACCAACCCAACCCCGGCACCCCGGCATGCCCCGACGCAAGCACGAATCGCTCGCATGCTGGGGCAACCACCCACGCTACGACTGTGAGAGTGCGCGCCCGGAGACGTGGCACGCGCTCGATTCGTCGTGCGCTGATAGCGAAGTGTCCAGCGTCATCGCGCGCGGGCTCGGTCGTTCCTACGGCGACGCCTCGCTCAACCAGGACGCCGGCGTCATCCGCACCGAGCGTCTGGACCGCGCGCTCCGGTTCGATGAAGACACAGGAGTCCTCGAGGCCGAGGCGGGCCTGTCGCTCAAGGCGATCAACGACGCCTTCCTCCCCCGAGGCTTCTTCCCGGGCGTGACCCCGGGCTCGGCGTTCGTCACGCTGGGCGGTGCCATCGCGGCGGATGTTCACGGCAAGAACCACCACACCGACGGCTCGTTCGCTCGATGGACCGAGGCGATCGAACTGCTCCTGCCGACCGACAACGGCGCGTGGGAGGCGCGCTGGGTGAGCCGGGACCAGGACGCCGAGCTCTTCCACGCGACGCTGGGCGGGATGGGGCTGACGGGCGTGATCCGGCGCTGCCGCGTGCGTCTCAAGCCGGTGCCCAGCGCGTACATCGACGCGAGCTACCAGCGCGTCGCGAACCTCGACGAGGCCCTCGAGGGCTTCACCGGCGCGTTCGGCGATCGCACCTACTCCGTCGCGTGGATCGATTGCCTTACGCGGGGCGATAACGCGGGGCGCAGCGTGCTTATCGGTGGCGAGCACGCACCGACCGACAGCCTCCCAGGGGAGCTCGGCACCGATCCCTACGCGGCACCGAAGCCCAAGCGCAAGCGCGTGCCGATCAACTTCCCGTCGATAGCGCTCAACCCGCTCTCCGTTCGCGCGTTCAACGCCTGCTACTACCGCACGAGCCGCCCCAGCGGCCGGATCGAGCCCGCGCGCGAGTTCTTCTACCCGCTCGACAGCGTGCTGGAGTGGAACCGCATCTACGGCAAGCGCGGGTTCCAGCAGTACCAGGTCGTCGTGCCCTTCGAGAACGGGGCCGCCGCGGTGCGCACGCTGCTGGACCGCATCACCCGTGCGAAGGCCGCGTCGTTCCTCGCGGTGCTCAAGGCGATGGGCGCGTCGTCCGAGGGGCCTCTGTCGTTCCCGATGCCCGGGTGGACGCTGGCGCTGGACCTGCCGCACACCAAGCGGCTGGATGCGCTGCTGCACGACCTCGACGCCATCTCCGTCGAGTTCGGCGGCCGCCGCTACCTCGCGAAGGACGCGAGCCTGCTCCCCGAGCACCTACCCACGATGTACCCACGTTTGGAAGAATTCATGCGTGTGCGCGATCGCGTGGACCCGCACCGCCGGCTCTCATCGTCCCTCTCTCGCCGATTGGGGCTCGACGGATGAGTCAAGAGCGCTCCAAACACGGCACGGTGATCGTCGGTGCCACCTCCGCGATCGCACGCGGCATCGCGCGGGCCTGCGCCGAGCGGGGCGACCGCCTCGTGCTCGCGGGGCGCGACCTCGACGAGTGCGAGCGCATCGCCGCCGATGTGCGCACGCGCTTCGGTGTCGAGTCCTTCGCGGTGCGCCTCGATGTCGAAGACATGGACCCGAGCGCCTTCGTGCAGGCCTGCGCCGAGCGGCTCGAGGGCGCGATCGACCGGCTCGTGCTCTCGCAGGGTTTTATGGCAGAGCAGTCCGACGCCCAGGGCAACCCTGCGCTCGTCGCGCGCACGCAGACGGTGAACCTCACCAGCGTCATCCAGCTCTGCGAGGCCTTTGTGCCGCACCTGCGGGTGCCGGGCGGGATGGTGTGCGTGGTGTCGTCGGTCGCGGGCGACCGGGGAAGGCCCTCCAACCACATCTACGGCTCCTCCAAGGCGGGCGTGAACGCCTACCTCGAAGGGCTCGGGCCCCGCCTGCGCGAACAGGGCGTCGGCGTGCTGACCGTGAAACCGGGGTTCGTGGACACCGCGATGACCTGGGGCCTGCCCGGCATGTTCCTCGTCGCTGACCCGCAGGACGTCGGGAATTCGATCGTTCGAGCGATGCAGAAGCGTCGCCACGTCATCTACACGCCCTTCTTCTGGCGCGGGATCATGCTGATCATCCGATCTATACCCGGAGCGATCTTCAGGAGACTCTCTCTGTGAACCAGGGCGACGCCCCGAACCAGACACCGATGCACGAGCCCGCCAAGGGCGCCGCGCTGCTGCGCTCGCTGCTCAGGCTCGCCCGCCCGAAACAGTGGGCCAAGAACGGCTTCGCGCTCGTCGGCCCTTTCTACGCCTACCCGCAGCTCGTCGATGACGGCATGGCGCCGTCTGCGATCATCGTGCCGGCGCTGCTGACCGCCGCGGCGTTCAGCTGCACCTCCAGCGCCGGGTACGTCGTCAACGACCTGATCGACCGCGAGGCCGACCGCCTGCACCCACGCAAACGCAACCGCCCGATCGCGTCGGGCAAGGTGACCGCGGGCGTCGCCAAGGCGTACACGCTGCTGCTCTACGCGCTGGCGGCGGTCTTTATCCTGCTCATACCGCAGCCCGATGGCACGCATGTGCGCACGTTCACCGCGGTCTGCATCGGCCTCTACGCGCTCAACGTGCTCGCCTACGGCTTCTACTTCAAGAACAAGGTGATCGCGGACGTCATGAGCCTGTCGCTGGGCTTCGTGCTGCGCGTGCTGGGCGGCTGCGCCGCCCTCGCGCTCGTGCCCACCACGTGGCTGCTCAACGTGACCTTCTTCTTCAGCATGTTCCTCGCCTTCGGCAAGCGCCTGGGCGAGCGGCGCACGCTCGCGAACACCGGGGTGGGCGGATCGTCCGACGCCACGGCCCACCGCAAGGTCCACCGGCGCTACACCGACACGCTCCTGCAGATGGCGGTGGTGGTGACCGCCGTCGGCACGCTGATGACTTACGCGGGCTACCTGCAGGACAACGAAGAGGCCTACACCTTGGGCTTCAACCTCATGTGGCTCAGCCTGCTCCCCGCGACGTACGCGATGCTCCGCTGCATCGTGCTCCTCGAGACGGGGGAGCACGACGACCCCACAGAGATCGCCTTCAAGGACCGCGGCTTCATCGTCGCGGGCCTCGCCTTCGCGCTGATCACGGGGGCGCTCGTGCTCTTCAAGGAGCAGCTCGGGATCGCGCCGTCGTGAACGTCCGGTCCGGGTGGCATTCGCACCCCGGCTAGAATGGACCTCCCGCACCACGCCAAGGAGGCCCACCATGACGATGACCGACAACCCCACGACGACCACCCACATCGCCGGCGGCCTGACGCCCGGATTCGGTCGCACGCTCGGGCTCGCCCAATCCCTCGTTACGGGCATCCCTGCCAACCGCTTCGCGCGCTGCCCCGAGCACGCCCCCACCATGAACCACCCCGCGTTCATCATCGGGCACTGCGCGATCTACCCGGACCGCATCTTCAAGCTCATCGGCCGCGAGGACCTCGCGGCCCCCAAGGCCACCTTCGACGACCTCTTCAGTCCCCAGGCACGCAACCAGGACGACCCATCGGGCTCGATCTACCCGCCCATGGACGAGGTGATGGGCTTCTTCACAGAGCGTCACGAGTCGCTGATGCAGGTGCTGCCGGGACTCTCCGACGAGCTCCTGTCGAGCGAGATGCCCGACGAGAACTTCCGCAAGGTCTTCCCCACGCTCGGTTCTGGCATCGGCTTCCTCGTCGGGCCACACCTGATGCTGCACCTGGGGCAACTCAGCGCCTGGCGTCGCGCCGAGGGCATGGGGCCCGCGATGCCTCACCTTGGAGACTGAACCCTCAGCCCCCTCAGCGACTTATATGAGTGAAGGAGGCGTACATGCGAAAGAAGCTCCTGATTGGTACAGCGTTGATCGTGGGTGTCTTCGGGGTCATCGCGGCTGTGACGCCCTCGGTGCGCAATGCTCTGATCAGTGTTCCTCCGCAACTCCTGTACGACTCGCCCGACGCCACACTGCGCCTCAATGCCGGCTCGTTCGACAACGCCCCTCGCGGGTTCCCACACGACTACCGGTACGAGCTCATCGACGTCGCGACGGGCAAGGCCCGATGGCGCCGGGTCCAAAGCGATAGTGAGGGCGCACCAAACCAAGCTTGGGTCGATGACTCAGGCTGGGTGGTGCTCAGCACATCGCGACACAAATTGGTCGCTCTCGATCCCGACGACGGAGATGTACGGGTGGAGTTGGACGTCCTCGCTCAGTTCCCGCAGGACGAACAGCGTCGGCATGTGCACTGGACGACCGGTGGTCTGATGTGGTCAGAGCTCTCGGGCGGATGGTTCTTCGACGCAGACGGATCCCGAGCATTCGTGCTGCGCACCGGGTGGGGACGACGGATCATCGTGCTGCTCGATGAGGAACGCATCGCCTCGAACGATCCCACGCTCGTAGAATCCGCGATGGAAGCAGAGAACGAGGCGGCGCTCGCCTACCTCCACGAAATTCTCGCTGACCCTTCGCCTCTCGACGACCAGCTAGTCACTCAAGCGCAGTTCGATGCGGTGCGAGCGATCGTCATCCTCGCGCAGAACGGTGTCGAGGAAGCCATCCCGCTCTTCCGATCGCTTGAGCAGTATGAGAAGCCTTGGAACGGCGCGAGCGTGGCGCTCGACAAGGTCTCTCTCCATCAGAGCGATCGTGTCGTGTTCTGGAAGCAGTATGTGCGATTCGCGGCCCAGATGGCGCTGCGCCTGCTCGGTGAACGCCCCGCACCGCTCCAGAGCACGGACGCCTTCGTCTACCACCACGATCACCAGCAGACTCGCATCGATCCTGTCGCTCTGACTACCGATCGAGATGGGCAAGTCAATTTTGTACATGTCGGAACGACACTCGACCAATTGCTGCGGACGATCGGCCCACCTGACGATGAGTACCGGTGGGATTTCACGTTCGTGTGGGAGTACCACGTCGACGCCGACCCGCCCTACACCCTGCGCGTGGACCTTGACCATCGCGGGACTGTGAGATCGCGTCAGATCGTGGATCCCCCCGTGTGGCACGATACCGCTGAGTGGTTCGAGCTCATCCGGAGCCCCTCGTAGAGTGAAACACGCACCCAGCGCTTGTGATCTGTTCCTTATCTGATAGGGTGATCGCATGCGTCTGCGTGAGCACTACGAGCGGGCCTTCGCGTGGTTCCTCCGCGAGAACAGGGTGCCGTTCATCTCTGTAGACGAGGCTCGCCGGACGCTGTTGCCCCATCGTGCTGCCCTGGAGGTGCCGGGCGAGGGCGCGTGTCAGCCCCGCTCACTCAAGAACTTCGACGTTGTCGCCTACACCGATTCGGGCAACTACCTCGTGGATATCAAGGGGCGGAAGGTGTCGGGTAAGGGCAAGGGCGAGGGTCGGCTTGAGTCCTGGGTGACGCGGGGGGATGTGGACAGCCTCGCGATCTGGGAGTCACTCTTCAACGGCGATGGACAGGAATCGGGGGGCGACGAGGAGCCGCCCGGGCTGTTCCGTGGGGCCTTTGTGTTCCTGTTCTGGTTGGCGTCGCCCCCGCCGGACGGGCTGTTCCAGGAGATCTTCGTCTTCGAGGACCGCTGGTACGCGGTCCGGTCGGTGGAACTGGGGGCGTACGCTGAGCGGATGAAGGTGCGGTCCCCCAGTTGGAAGACGGTGGACCTGCGAACCGAGGACTTCCGTGACCTGAGCCGCCCCTTCTTCGGGCGCACCCCACACGACCGCCGCCCCCTTCCAACGCACGAATCCCAAGACGAGCCCGTTGCGGCGGGCCCTCCGGAGAGATAGCCTTCGATGACCATGACCACCACCGCCCGAACCATCAGCCGTCCCCGCCACCCTCGCCTGCTCACGCTCCTCGCGACCGGGGCGCTGCTGTGCGCCGGCTCGTCGGCGCTGGCCCAGGCGCCGCAAGCGACGGTGCGCGGCCAGGGCACGAGTTCCGGCGGCAACGCCGCCACCGGGTCCAGGCCCCCCCGCGTGGACAACGTGGACAAGGCCAAGACGCTGCTGCACTACGCGGTTGGCATCGGCGTGATCGCGCTGTGCGTCGGGGTCGTGGTGGTCCCGGGTCGGCGTGACCACGACGAATAATTTCCCCAAGCGGTCCGGGAGGACCGATCCGGAACCGACCGAGCCACCGGGCGTCCGCATCTTCAGGCCACACAACCAGAGAACGGAGTCGAGATGAGCACGCGAGACCGACAACGCAACCACCTGATCGCGCTGAACGCGGGGCTGCTGCTCCTGCTGGGCGTCGTCACGCTGGCCCCGATGGCCCAGGCCCAACGCGGACGCCAGGTCCGGCGCGCCCCGGGCGAGTACACCATGGTCGCCGCCCGCCCGCAGGGGCTCAGCGAGGACGCGCTCTACATCGTGGACGCCTCCAACATGGAACTGCTCGCGATCCGATACGACCAGAGCGCCAAGTCGCTGAAGTTCATCGACTACCGTGATCTGAACACGGACCTCGAGGCTGCTGAGCAAGGACGGGGGCGCTAAGCCATGGCACACACGAACACCGACACCGATCGTTCCCAGCGCCGCTCTTCGCACACCGTGCTGTGGGCGAGCGCCTTCGTGCTCATGGGCATGGTCCTCACGCAGGCCGGGCGCGTGGGGCTGGAATCGCAGGCCCTCGCGGACGTCTCCGAGGTCGGCGACCTGACCATCGCGACGATGGCCAGCTCCGACGGCTCCGAGCCCGTCGCGATCCTGAGCCGTCGTTCCGAGCGGATTTTCTTCTACGGCATCAACGGGCAGCGCAATCTCGAACTGCTCGCGACCGAGGACCTGCCCCAGTCGTTCACCAAGGCGCGTGAGCTCGCGGGCAACACAGGGCGCTGATCCTCAGCCCCCGGAATCCGAGCCCGCGCCGGCCCCCAGGGCCTCGCGGACCTTCTGACCAAGTTCCATGTGGTCGTCGGCGATCGACGCGGGCGAGCGATCCCCCCACTCGATCTCGACCTCCGCGTCAAAGAGCTTGAGCAGCGCCATGACCTGGCGCTCGACGGCCTTCTGCGCCTCGTGCGCGTAGCGCGACTCGGACCGCGCGAAGAGCTCGCCCGCCTGCTCCTTGGCGGCGGTCATCAACGCGCCCTGCGTCTGCGCACTCATCGGGATCACCTCGAGCAGGCCGAGCAGACGCCCCGCCTGGATGTCGTACGGGCGCACGTCCGCGAGGCGCAGCGAGCCCTCGACGGCGGGCAGGCGGACGGTGAACACCCCCGGGGACGTCTCGACGACGTCGTCCTGCTTGAGCCGACCCAGCTCGACGAAGTACTGCTTGTCGAAGCTGAAGACCATCGCGATCTTCGCCTGGCTCAGCACGATGGGCGGCAGCCAGCCCCAGCCCTTGGTGGTCGTCGCGATCTCCTTGGCGTGGACCTCCAGCGCGACGAGCTTGCCAACCGAGCGCACGCGCTCCGCGACGATGTCCGTCGCGAGCACGCGGATGGGCGCCTTCTCCCCCGCCCGCCGAAGCAGGAGCACGACGCCGATGACGACGGCGCCGAGGAGGAAGCTGAGGACGACGATGAGTGTGGTCTCGAGCATGCCTGATTGTTGGGGGCCCGGGACCCCGAGTTCCAAGCCGTGATAAAAACAGGGCTTAGAGTGATTCAGCGTCGATCAGACCCCGTACACGTCCTTCGCCTTGCCCTCCAGGTAGGCCATCAGCGGCTCGGGGCGCATCGTCGAG
>JAJDDE010000047.1 GCA_029260475.1 Phycisphaerales bacterium
TTTATGTAAGGGTGGCGTACTAACGGTGCGTGTGACCCTTTCCGGGCGGCGGCCTCTCTCCCGCCGACTCAGATCTCTCTCTCCTCCAGCGAACCGGCGAGTCCCCTCGCCGGTCCGCTTGTTTTTGGGGCGAGCGTTTCTGCCCTGGGCAAGAACAACATCGGGACGCGTGATCCGCTAGCTTCGTGCGATGCAAGCGCTGCTCGGCATGCTGTTGCTGGTCGGGATCGCGTGGGCGATGTCGGAGCGGCGTGCGAGCGTGTCGTGGCGCCTGGTCGCGGGCGGCATCGCGATGCAGTTCGCGATGGCGCTGCTGATGCTCAAGGCGCCGTACGTGAGTGACGCCTTCGCGTGGCTCGCGCGCGTCGTCACCGGGGTGATCCAGCAATCACAATCAGGCATCGCCTTCGTCTTCGGCGAGGACATCGCGACGGGGCGCTCGCTCGGGTTCGTCTTCGCGTTCCAGGTGCTGCCGATCATCATCTTCTTCGCGGCGCTCATGGGCGTGCTCTACCACCTGCGGGTGATGCAGGCGCTGATCAGCGCGCTGGCGTGGCTGCTCCGCCGCACGCTGGGCGTGACGGGCGCGGAGGCCATGTGCATGGCGGCGAACGTCTTCGTCGGGCAGACCGAGGCGCCGCTGACCGTGAAGCCGCTCATCGACCGCATGACCCGCGCGCAGCTGATGACGCTGATGGTCGGCGGGTTCGCGACGATCGCGGGCTCCGTGCTCGGCGCGTACACCGGCATGCTGGGCGGCGATGATCCGGTGCGCACCGTGCTCTTCGCCAAGCACCTGATCACCGCGAGCGTGATCTCCGCGCCGGCGGCGTTCGTGATGGCCCGGCTGCTTGTGCCCGAGACCGAGTTTCCGCCCGACGAGCGCGTGCGCACGATCGGTGGTGACGACGAGGCGGGCGAGGCCGGAGCGAGCAACGTGATCGAGGCGGCGGCGATCGGGGCGACCGACGGGCTGAAGCTCGCGCTGAACGTGGGAGCCATGCTGATCGCTTTCTTGTCGCTGCTCGCGCTCGTGAACTGGCCTCTCGAGGCGTTCTCGACGTGGTTCTGGCGCGAGGCGCTCTCGGTGCCCCAGGCGCTGCTGGGCGTGCCCGTCGATGTGCCGTCGCTCTCGCTCGAGGGGCTGCTCGGCTACGCGCTCTCGCCTCTGGCCTGGCTGCTGGGGGTTGACTGGTCGGACGCGGGGATCGTCGGGTCGCTGCTGGGGCAGAAGCTGCTCGTTACCGAGTTCGTCGCCTTCGGCGGATTGCAAACCGCGATGCAGGACGGGGCCATTTCAGATCGCGCCGCGCAGATCAGCGCCTACGCCCTCTGCGGCTTCGCCAACTTCGGCTCGCTGGCGATCCAGATCGGCGGGCTCTCGGCGATCGCACCGAAGCGGCGCAGCGACTTCGCATCGCTCGCGCTCAAGGCGATGATCGGCGGCGCGATGGCGAGCTTCATGACCGCGTGCGTCGCGGGGCTGTTGTTGTAACGGTCTGGATCCCAAAAACATTTTCGCCCCGGGGGTGAAGCGGGGTGCTTCAGCCGCGGGGCGTGGTGTTCGTGGTGCGCTTGGCGAGCTGCTGGGCATCTGTGATGGAGATGTTGATCTCCAGTTCGCCCTCGTGGTTGCCGGTGCGGTCGCGGATCTCGCGGACCGCGTTCGTGAGGGCGACGAGGGAGGCGATCGCTTCGCGGACTTCCTTCTCCTCGATCGGCGAGAGCCGGCCGTTGGAGATCGCGGCGATCGCCTCGGCACACTCCTTGACCGCGTTGAGCCCGTGCTGGTCGAGCGTGCCCTCTTCGCGGATGAAGTAGCCGCCCATTTCCTGGCAGAGGTGATCGAGCACCTCATCGCCGACCTCGGGAGAGCAGGCGGAGAGGGAGCGGAGCAGGCGATCGATGGGGTTGGGCTGGACACCCGACAGGATCCGGTTGACCTGTCGCGTCGAAAGGTCGAGCGACGACGCAAAACGCTTGACGCCAACGCTGTCCACCATTCGGCGGAACAACACGAGCGCATGCTCGGCGTCATTGCGTTCGGCGCTATCCACGCACTGCTCCTTCTCGGACCCTCGTTGGGAGAAACTCTTTCTTCCAGCTCCGCGACGCACCGACTTGAACACCCTTCGCGCAACGCGAGCGGTGAAAACGCCGGTGTGTCCTCGAAAAAGATACCGCACGATGGGCGATTGCCAACCCGGAAGTGCCTGACAAAGCCCAAGGAATGTCTGTTTTTACATGCGCAAACCTTGCGCACGCCGTTCACTACATCGCAGGACGCCGCGCGGGTACGCTGGGCCGATGGGTATCACGTCATCTCGCGCGGGTCAGAAGAGGCAGGCTGGGGGGGCGAGGGCCTCTCGTACGGCGTGGCTCACCGGGCTCATCATCGCGCTGCTGCTCGTGCTCGCCGGCGCGTTCAGGGCCTTCGAGTCGCTCGAGGGCGGCCTCATCGACAGCCGTATTCGTTGGGCCGCGAGCCTCTCGCCCGAGCCTTCGGACCGGATCGTCCACATTGACATCGACGAGGAAGCGCTCGAGAAGATCGACCGCTGGCCCTGGAACCGCGAAGACCTCGCCTACGCGATCGACGCGATGCGGTTGGCGGGCACCAAGACGATCCTGCTCGATCTGCTCATCACGCACCCGCAGAAGGAGCGTCTGCGCGAATCGGGCGGTCGGATCGAACGGTTCTCCGACGACCACGCGCTCGCAGAGGCGATACGCAAGGCGGGGAACGTGCTGGTTGCGTGCGCGCTGGAGAGTCGTGACGCGGAGGAGGGTGGCACCGCGATCGAGGTCCGCCTGCCCATCCCCATCGTGCTCGATGCGGCGGCGGGCCTGGGCATCGTGAACGCGGGCTTCGGACAGGGCGACTCGCAGACGATCGTGCGCGAGCTGCCGGCCTTCACCGACGTGGATGGGACGCGTTTCTGGCAGCTCGGCGTGCGCGCCACGGCGCACTACCTGGGCGTCCCCGAGGCGGAGATCGAGGCCGCGGGCGACGAACTGGTGCTGGGCGATCGGCGGATGCGCTTGCGCCGCGGGAAGTTCGTTGTTCCGTGGCGCCCGCGGACCGAGACGGAGACCGACGAGCGCCGCGCGGAGGCGCGGGCGGGCGGTCGCCCGTTCGTGGAGGTGGATGGCGAGCCGCGTCCCTGGCAGCTCATCCATGACCGCATCTCCATCACCGAACTCGTGCAGGTCGGGCGCGTGCTCGCGGGCTTCGAGCGTGCTCAGCGCCGGGCGATCGGGGTGATCGAGAACGCGCCGGGGCCCTACGACGGGCCGCTGAACGACGACAAGATCGAGGAGACGGACTCCAACGCGGAGTTCATGCTGATGGATTTCTCCGAGGGCGTCTCGACGGCTCGTGACGCGCTCGCCGCGGCGCTTGAGACGGAGACGGACCCCGCGATTCGCGCGGACCTGATCGAGCGCCTCACGCTCGCCGAGGCGCTCGTCGCCTGGCCCGCGCTGCGCGATGCGGCGTCCAACGGGGCCGCGAGCGATGCGCTCTCGACGCTCGAACTGCTGCGCGAGCGTCTGGACGGCAAGCTCGCGGTGGTGGGCTGGACCGCGGAGGGCGCGATCGCGGACTTTTACCCCACGGCGCTGGGCGGGCGCACACCCGGCGCGATGGTGCACTCTGCGACCGCGAACGGGATCCTCACGGGCCACTGGTTCCACCGGGTGCACGCGATCATCGACACGCTGGGCCTGGTCGCGCTCGGGCTGATCGGCGTGCTCAGCGGCACGCTGATGAGGCCGGGGCGTGGGTGGATCCTCGCGGTCGGCGTGGTGGTGGGGTACTCGATCGCCAACGTCTTCTGGTGGTTCGGGGTGAAGGACACGATCCTGTCGCTCGCGCCGCTGGTGATCGTGTGCCTGGGCGCGTGGCTGGGCGTGCGTCTGGCGCGGGCGGCGGACGACCTCCGCGAGCGTGCGCGCGTCACCAAGATGTTCCGCTCGCGCGTGTCCTCGAACCTCGTGGACTACCTCACCGAGCACCCCGAGCGCATGAACATGGAGGGCGAGGAGCGCGAGCTCACGATGTGCTTCACCGACCTCGCGGGCTTCACGAGCCTCTCGGAGAAACTCGGTGGGCCCCGGACGGTCCGCGTGCTCAACCGCTGCCTCGGCGATCTCACTCATGAGATGCTCGAACGCCGGGCCTACGTCAACAAGTTCCTGGGCGACGGCATCATGGCCTTCTGGGGCGCACCGATCGAGGATGACCGGCAGGCGGACCACGCGGTGGAGTCCGTGGTCGCGTGCTACGAGGTGCTCGCGCGCATCAACGACGACTTTGTGCGCGAGGGCCTCCCGCCGCTGGGCCTGCGCGCGGGCATCGCGACGGGTCGCGTGATCGTGGGCGACTGCGGCGCCCCGCCCAAGCTCAACGACTACACGGTCATCGGGGACAGCGTAAACCTCTCGGCCCGCCTCGAGAGCGCCAACAAGCTGCTGGGCACGCACGCGATGGTGAACGGCACGACCTACGAGAGGCTGTCCGAAGAGACGCGCTCGAACGTGCTGTGGCGTCACCTCGGCTGCCTGCGTGTGGTCGGGCAGACGGCGGACATCCCGATCCACGAGATCGTGGTGCCGCGCCCGGGCGAGGACGTGGACGCGCTCGGGTCGTGGATCAAGCGGACGCACGACGCGGTCGAGGCGTACCGGGGCGGGCGGTACGAAGCATCGCGCGACCTGTGGGACGCCCTGCGGAACGAAGCACGCGGCGGCGCCGGGGCGACGCTCTACCGGGACGCTTGCGCCGCGATCCTGTCGGGCGAACAGGACGCCTGCGAGGCGCTGGTGCTGACGAGCAAGTGACTCAGGCGGTGGCGGCGGAGAGTGTCGCGGATTTGCGGTGGCTCTTGGCGGGGCCTTCTGGTTCGGAACCGCCTGTGTGGGCCGTCGCTTCGTTGGCGGCGAAGTCCTCGCCGTAACGCACGAGGCGGAAGCTGTTGGCGAGCACGAAGATGTCACCCACGAAGTGGTAGAGGGCGGCGGCGATGAGCGTGAAGTTGCCGGTGGCGGCGAGCACGAGCCCGAAGATCGCGATGACGACGGAGGCGGCGATGTTCTGCCACACGATCGCGCGGGTCTTGCGGGCGATCTCGATGAGGAAGGGGATGCGATCGATGTCGTCGGTCATCAGCGCGACGCCGGCGGAGTTGGTCGCGATGTCCGACCCCGAGAGGCCCATCGCGACGCCGACGTCGGCGGCGGCGAGGGAGGGGCCGTCGTTGATGCCGTCGCCGACCATCATCACGCGCCGTCCATCGCGCTCGAGCTGCTTGATGAGCTCGTGCTTCTCCTCGGGGAGGCACTCGGCCTCGATGACGTCGGCGTTGACGGTGATGCCGACGCGCTTGGCGACCGCGAAGCGATCGCCCGTGAAGACGCGGACGGACCGGACGCCCAGTTCGCGCACCTTCTCGATGACGGACTTGGCGTTGTAGCGGAGCTTGTCCTCGAGTCCGACGGCGCCGAGGTACTTGCCGCCCATCGAGACGTGGACGCCGGTCATGCCCTCGATCTTGGACTCGACGTCCTTCAGGCTCTGCGTGCTGCCCGGGAGCATCTCGCCGATCCATGTGGCGCGACCCGCGAGGACCTCGCCCTTCTGGGTCTGGGCTCGGACGCCGGCGCCGTGGATCTCTTCGGCTTCGCCAGAGGTATCGAGCTCGATGCGGGCCTGCTTGGCGGTCTCCATGATGGAGCGGGCCAGCGGATGGGTGGAGTGCTGCTCGGCCTGGGCGGCGGCGGAGAGGAGGTCCGCGCCCGCGACGCCCTCGGCGGGCGCGAGGCGGGCGACCGCGAAGCGGCCGGTCGTGAGCGTGCCGGTCTTGTCGAGGACGAGCGTGTCCACGTCCGCCGCGGCTTCGAGGTAGTTGGTCTGCTTGATCATCACGCCCAGGCGGGCGGCGGCTGCGAAGGCGGCCATCATCGCGGTGGGGCTGGAGATCAGCAGCGCGGAGGGCGCCGCAACGACGAGCACCGTCATCGCACGCTCAACGTCCTCCGTCAGCCACCACACGGTGAGTGCGAGGGTGACCGCGATAGGTACGAATGCCCGTGCGACAATCTCAATAATGAGCTGTCGCGGCGTGCGGGACTTCTCCGCCTCCTCGATCAGGCTCGCGACTTTGCCGATTGTGGTGTCGTCGCCGAGCTGCGTGACGCGGACCTCTATGAGGCCGGTGAGGTTCGTGGTGCCCGCGTAGACCGGCGCGCCGGGCTGGGCCTCGACGGGCAGCGCCTCACCCGTGAGCGAGGCCTGGTTGATCGTGGTGCGGCCTGATGTGACCGTGCCGTCCACCGGCAGGTTCTCGCCCGCGCGCACCCGGACCACGTTGCCGACGGTGAGTTCGGAGATGCCGACTTCGCGGTCCGAACCGTCTTCGTCAACAAGACGGGCGATGTCGGGGGTGAGGCCGACCAGGTCCTCGATCGCGCGACGGGCGCCCCAGGCGGTGCGCCGGAGGCCCATGTCGAACATGACGAGGATGAAGGCGACGTAACCCGCCGCCTCGAAATTGCCCTGCGACATCGCGCCCAGGAGTGCGAGAGTCGCCAGCGTGTTGGTCCGCAGACGCCCTTCGAGGACCTCGGTCAGCGCGCCGCGGGCGAGGCCCAGCGTGAGGATGACCGCGCCGATCATTGCGGGGATGGCGCCCACCTCTTGCGCGGCCAGACCCAGGACGTTGATGATGGTGGTGATGAAGACCAGGACGCCGCACACGAGGTAGAGAACGATCGCGCGTTCGATGCCCGACTCGTGGCTCTTGGCCGAACGGCTGTCCTCTTCGGGGCCGAAGTTGTGGGATGCGGGCTGGGATCCGGCGGTCGAGACGGCGTTGAACCACATAAGTGAGCGGCTCCGAAGGAGGGTTGACGGGGCGAGGGTGACCCTGAGGGGGAGAGGAGGATGGGCCGGCCCGCGATGGGCGAGTATGGTAGGAACCGATCGGCGCGGCGTGTGCTGTGCGGACAACACCGGCCCTGAGCCTTGCGTGTACGACCACACAGGCCCGGTGGTTCGACCCGACCCCCCACTCCAGCACCGAAGGACTGAGCACCCATGAAGGCCCCCAAGCGTGTCGCGATCATGGGCGATGGGCAGATGGGCCTGGTGCTCGCCTCGCTGCTCGCCCAGAAGGGCGGGTTCGACGTCCGCATGTGGGGCTACGACGCCCGGACGGTCGCGCACCTCGCCCAGACACGGACAAGCCCTCGATTGAAGGGGTTCGTGCTGCCCGAGGGCGTGCGGGTCGTCCCGGACGCTCCCGAGGCCCTGAACGACGCGGACCTCATCGTCGCGGCCACCCCCACGCAATTCATGCGCCCCGTCTGGGCCTCCTTCAAGGGGCACGTCCCCGAGCCGGACCCGGCGAAGGGGGGCGTGGGGATCGTCTCGGTCGCCAAGGGTCTCGAGAACGGCACGGAGCTGCGCCCGACGCAGGTGCTCCGCGAGGCGCTGGCCGATGACCCGGACCGGGCCGCCCGCCCGCTCGCGACGCTCAGCGGCCCGACGATCGCGAACGAGATGGCGCGCTGCCTGCCCGCGACGATCGTCTCGGCGAGCGACGACGCCGCCTTCGCTGAATTGGTGCAGCGCGTCTTCACGACGAGCTGGCTGCGCGTGTACACCTCGATGGACCCCTTGGGCGTGGAGCTCGCGGGGGCGACGAAGAACGTGATCGCGATCGCCGCGGGGATTCTTGATGGGCTGCACGCCGGGTACAACGCCAAGAGCGCGCTGCTCGCGCGCGGTCTCGCGGAGATCGCGCGTCTGGGCACCGCGATGGGCGCGGACCCCGAGACGTTCGCGGGCCTCGCGGGCGCGGGCGACCTGGCGACCACCTGCTTCAGCCCCGAGGGGCGCAACCGCACCTGCGGCGAGGCCCTGGGAAAGGGCGAGAGCCTCGACGCCTTCATCCAGCGCACGCAGAGCGTGGTCGAGGGCGTCGCGACGACCAAGAGCGTGGTGAAGCTCGCGAGCAAGTACAAGGTGGAGATGCCCATCACCCGCGCGGTACACGCGGTGCTGTACGAGGGGCTCGATCCGATCGAGGGCATCGCGCGGCTCATGAACCGGCCGGTCAAGCAGGAGCACCTGGGGTAATTCGGACGACGTGCGCAACGCCTCATTCATCTTCCTGGGCACCGGCACCTCGGGCGGCATCCCGCTGATCGCCTGCGACTGCGCGACGTGCACCTCCGACGACCCGCGCGATACGCGCACGCGCTCCGGCGCTGCCTTCACCTGGATCGACGACACGGACACGCGGCGCGTGGTGCTCATCGACACCACGCCCGACCTCCGCGAGCAGGCGATCCGGCACAACCTCTGGCGCTGCGACGCGGTGCTCTACACGCATAACCACGTGGACCACATCTTCGGGCTCGACGAGGTGCGACGCTTCAACCACGTGATGGGCGACGTGCCGATCAGTATCTACGCCGAGGGCTACACGCTCGACGCCCTGAAGCGCGTGTACAAGCACGTCTTCGATCAGCAGCACAACGTCAACAAGAGCTTCGTCGCGACGCTCATCAGCCACGAGATCCATGCGGACCGGCCGATCGAGCTGCACGGCGTGCGATTCACGCCCATTCGCCTGCTCCACGGACGGCTGCCGATCTTGGGGTTCCGCATCGAGCCGATCCGGCAGGAGGCGAATGGCCCGCTCCCGCTCGCCTACTGCACGGACACCTCGGGCATCCCCACGGATACGTGGGCGACCCTCGCGGGGCTGGACACGCTGGTGCTCGACGGGCTGCGCCACCGCCACCACCCGACGCACTTCACGATCGACCAGGCCTGCGACGCGGCGCTGCAGATCGGCGCACGCCGGACGTACCTCACGCACATCGCGCACGAGGTGAAGCACGGCGTGACGGACCCGGAGCTGCCGGAGGGGATCAACCTGTCCTACGACGGGCTGGTGCTCGGTGAACCGCTGCCCGACAAGCTCGCGTAACGGGTGCCAACGATCGGGGTTGGCTGTTCAGCGCCCCATGAGACCGGAGATCTGCTGGTCCACCGCGTTCGCGCCGTTGGTGTCGTTGGCTTGGCGGAGCGAGCTCGCGAGGATGCGTCCGATGCGCGTCCAGTTGCTCTGGCCCGCGAACTCGGGGCTGAAGTCGGGCTGCTTCGTGCGTCCCCACGCCTTGCGCGCGAGGTCGGCGGCCATCTTGTGATGGCCGTGCTCGTGCAGCATGGTCGTCGCCTTGGCGAGGCCCTGCACCGCGAGGTTGGAGACGTCGGCGTACTCCGTCGCGACGAAGGCGTACGCCTCGTACGCGCGCTCGGTGTTGCCCGCGGCTTCGTAGAGCGTCGCGTTGTCGAGCATGATCTCCGCGGCGACGCCCGGGCGGTCCTTCTTGCAGTAGTCGAAGAGGCGGCCCAGCACCATGGAGCGCGCGTCGGGGTCCTCGACCGTTTCCACGAGGGGCTTGGCGAAGTCCACCGCGAACTCCATGAAGTCCGTGCCCGCCAGGCGCATCGCGGCGTCCGCCCAGCGGTTCTTCATCGCGTCGTTCATCGCGCCCGTCGAGGCGATGGCCTGCACCTGCTTCCAGGCGCGGAGCTCGCCCGCGTTGAGCGTCGCGGCCCGCTCCAGCAGGTCCATGCGGGTTTCGAGTGAGGCCTCGCGGGCTTCGGTGTCCTTCCCGACGAAGGGCACCACGTCGTCCGTCCAGCCGGCCGGGTACTTCTCGATGAGCGCCGAGGCATCCACGAGCGCGATTGCGAGGTGGCGCGTATCGGGGCGGAGCCCGTAGCTCGCGGCACGGGCGGCGGCCTCACCATCGGGGACGCGGGTGCGGCGCTGCGGGTCGGTGACGCTGCCGCGGACCTTCGCGTAGTCCGCGTAGCGGCCCTCGTCGAAGTCCCACCAGGCGCGGCTGCCTCGCACGCGGAGGTAGCCGACCCACGCGTGCCCGACGTTGGAGCCCTGCCCGGTGCAGACCGCGCTGGGCACGCCGATGGCGCGTCCGACGTGGCACGCGAAGAAGGCCTGATCGATGCAGACCCCGCCGAATTCGGCGATGTTGGGGAGGTTGAAGCCCTGCTCGGTGACTTTCTTGGGCCGCCCTTGCAGGAAGTGGTCCATGTCGTACTGGATGTTGTGGAAGAGCGTGCCGGTGTTCGCCTTGCCCGCGAAGCGCTGGTTCGCCCAGCTCAGTTCGTGCGCGTCCACCGTGTCCACCACCCACGCGAGCAGCTCGGGCGATAGCTTCCGTGTCAGCCCGTTCATCCGCGCGCTGGCGAAGTACGCGAAGAGCGTCCCGGGCTTTTCGGGTTGCGCCACGTTCTCGTTGGCGCGGAAGCCCTGGGGCGTGTCGTGAACGATGCAGAGGGCGGCGGCGAGACGCGGTGCCTTGGCGATCTCCTTCGCCCCGTGCTCGGCGATCATCTCGTCGAGCACACCGAAGACCGCGGGCGCCTTGTCGTACTGAGCCCACCGCGCAAAGAGCACCTCGCGCGAGAGTTCTTCGTTCTGCAGGAGCGCGGGCAGCGTGCGCTCGATGACCGCGCTGTCGAGTTCGGCGATGGCGCGCGTGGCCCGCAGGGCGTGAGCCGCGACGATGAAGGATTCAATGTCACGCTTCGGGTCGGCGTAGCGCGTGACCCGCGCCAGAAGCAGCTCGGCCTCGGGCACCGGGTCGGCGCGCGTCTCCGTCTCGCTCAGTGGGTCGTAGGTCGCGGCCCGGTCGATGAGCTCCGCCGCCTTCGAGCGCACCTCTTCCAGACGGACGTCCGCTGCCCGGCGCTGGCGCTCGGGCTGGGCCTGGGCGACGCTCCCGACGAGCAGCAGGGCGAGCAGGGCGAGCAGGGCGAGGAGCGGCGCGGGGCGAGCAATCATGGACATCCGGAGGCCTCGATATTCGTGGTGGGTGATCCATAGAGATTAGTCCACGCCCCCCCGACGGTTGCGAGGGATCCGGCCCCGGGCCCCCTACCATCGTGCATGACGGCATCAGACCAGCGCGACACGCTGTATTACGACGGCGCCTGCGGCCTCTGCCAGCGCTCTGTCCGCTGGTTCAAGCGGCTCGACTGGTTCGGGCGTCTCGCGTACGAGGACATGCACCGCGTCGATCTCGGAGCGCTCGGGCTGACGCTGGAGATGGCGGACGCCGGCATCCCGATGCGCACGCGCCGGGGCGCTGTGCTGGTCGGCTACCCCGCGGTGCGCCGGGCGCTCCGCCAGACGGTGCTGGGGTTCGTGCCGGCGCTGCTGATGTACGTCCCCGGGATCAGCCACGCGGGGCGAGGCGTCTACGCGCACATCGCGCGCAACCGGAACACCGCGTGCAAGGTGCGTCTGGACGCGGAGTGATGTGAGTCGAATGGGAATCGGGATCAGTGCGTGTGGCAGCCGCTGGCGCAGGGGCCCTTGCTGCAGGCGCGCCAGTTCAACGCGTGGGCACCGATGAGCAGCACAGAGCCGATGGTGGTGACCACGTTGTGCAGCGGGAGACCGGCGATGCGGGGGCCGTGCGAGTGCGCGTGACCGGCGTGGCCCGCGTGATCGGTCACGCAGGTCGCGCAGCCCGGGATGAAGAGCGCGAGCCAGACGAAGGCGAGGCCCAGCCCGCCCAGCACGAGGGTCATCGGAACGCGGTGACGGACGTACCCCTGCGCGAGCGCGAGGCCCGCGATCAGCGGGAGCACGATCGCCAGCGCGATGTGGAACGTGTGGTCCAGACCGAGCACCGACGAGAGCTGCGGCAGCAGGACCAGCAGCGCTGGCATCGCCAGGCAGTGCACCATGCAGAGCAGCGACAGGCCGATGCCCAAGGCGTCGAGGAAGGAGCGCTTCGGAGCGTTGGCGCTGAGGTCGCCCAATGAGGGGCTGGTGATCTGGCTGGGTGTGGCGGTCATCGTGGGATCATTATTGCGAATGGGTTTGCAATGTCAAGAGAGTACGTCGCCGATCGACCATGAAAAACCGCCCCTCCAGCGAGAGGGGCGGTGTTCGATGACAAAAACCGCGATGGCGGGCGCGTTTAGCCGTTCTTGAGGACGACCTCCACCGGACCCGGCAGGTGCAGATCCCGCTGCGGGTAGGGGATACCGATGTCCTCGGCGTCGAAACGCTTCTTTACCTCGCGGGTCACGTCCCAGTAGATGTCCCAGTAGTCCTCCTTCTTCGACCACGGGCGGACGATGAAGTTGACCGAGCTGTCGGCGAGTTCGTTGAGCTTGATCGTGGGCGCGGGGTCTTGGAGCACCTTCGGGTGGCTGGTGACGATCTCGGAGATGATCCGCTCCGCCTTGTCGATGTCGTCGGAGTACCCGACGCCGAAGGTGAGGTCCACGCGGCGGGTCGCGAGCCCGGTGATGTTGGTGATCACGCCCGACCAGATCGCGTCGTTGGGGACGTGCATGATCTTGTTGTCGAAGGTCAGGATCTTGGTGTTGACGAGGGTCATGCGCTCGACCTTGCCCGTGACACCCCCTGCGGAGATCGCGTCGCCCACGTCGTACGGGCGGTTCACCAGGATCAGGATGCCCGAAGCGAAGTTCGAGAGCACGCCCTGCAACGCCAGGCCGATGACCAGGCCGGCGGCACCGATCGCGGCGACCAGCGGGCCGATGTTCACGCCCAGCTGGCCCAGCGCCACGACGAAACCGACGATCATGACGACGCGAGCCACGTTCTTCTTGATGACGCGCTTGAGCAGGTCGGACTGGTCCTTGGCGACACGCCCCATCGCCTTACCGATCAGCGCGCCGATGACTTTGGACGCGATCCAGAAGGCGATGAGGATGCCGAGGAACCGGAGGATGTTGAAGAGGATGACGAGCCCGCCCGTCTCGCTGGTCGCCCACGCAAGGACGATCTGCGGGTCGAGCCAGTTGATCTGCTGGCCGGTCGCTTGGGCGACGTACCGGCGGTATTCGGTGACGTCACCGCCTCGATCGTCGAGGAGGTTGATGAGCATGTTCGCCCGTTCTTCGACCGCTTTGACCTCCGCTTGCACCCGAGTGGAGCGACGCGTGAGACCCGCCTTCAGTTCGCTGTCGGTCTCGTCGTTGGCGGCGATGTCGAGGCGATTGCGTTCTCGAATCTTCTGCTGGAGCATCGTGAGCCAGATGCCCACGCGCTCCTCCAGGACGTCCTTGCGAAGCGGTTGAATCTCGAGGCGCAGCTCTTCCAGCGGCACACCGATGGGGTCCTCACGCTCGTGGACCGGTGGATCGTTCTTCACGCGCTCCGCCGCGGCGGCGATCCGAGCCTCCAGCGCATCGGACGAGGCCACCGGGTCCGCCGCGGGCGGTTCGGATTGTGCGAGGGTGACGCTCTGTGAGGACATCACGAGCAGCAGAGCCACGAGAGGGGCGAAATAGAAGCAGCGGCGTCGCATCGGGCGCACTCCGGAGTTCGGGGAAAAAAGGGTTCGCACGCGCGTCCAACGCCCGCGTGGCGCGATGGTATCGGGCAGTGCGGGCTCCGACCTCTTGGCACAGCGCCGAACACGCGCTGCGGTTCAACACCATCTCGGTTGGCAAGGCCGCATGATGCGGACGCCGTGAGACATCTTGGGTGTGCCCGTGAGGGGCAAGGACGGGTGAATATGAAGAACCGGGTCTCGAACTGTGCGTCGATCGGGGAGACGAACCATGGATCGAGTGCGGACGCATGCTCCTGCTCGCCCAGTCCAGTGACTGAGGAGCACGCATTTCATCGTTATAGATGTCTTCCTCGATGAACGAGCGGCTGACGGGGGCTGCGATCAGCGTGGAACGGGACTCGCTCGCCTCACCGCCCGTACGGATGGTTGGTCGCGGTGTGGTGCCGACACTGCCGCGCGTGGAGCGGCTCGCCGAGAATGACGAGGGCCCGGGTGGGCTGCTAAACTAGTGGACGCCAACATTGGCCCCTTCGCACACACACACACGCGTCCCGGGGACGCCAGGAGATCGACGATGCACGAGCAACGCAAGTGGACTTGGACGGCCCTCGTCGCGATCGGGGTCGCCCTCGGTGCGCTCTTCCATCAGGGCGGCTCCAGCGCCGACGCCAACGCCGTCGCGATGGCCCCCGCGACCAGCGTCGCGACCATCAGCCTCCGGCGGGCGATGGAAGGCATCACAGAACGCCTCGTGCGCGAGGAAGAATTGAAGGCGGACATCACCGAACGCGAGCTCGCGGTCCAAGCGCTGGGCGAAGAGCTCAAGCAGCTCACGGCGGTGATGGACACCCTTGCGAACGGCTCCAAGGAACGCAACGAGATGCTCGAGCAGGCGATCCGCAAGCAGGTGCTCCTCGAGGTCGAAACCAAGCTCGCCAACCAGTTGCTCGGGCAACGCCGCACCGAGTTGCAGCTCGGCCTCTTCAAGAAGATCAAGAAGGCGACCGAGGCGTACGCCGTCGCTGAGGGGTACGACATCGTCTTCGTGACCGATCACGAGGAAGCGATCCCCAGGGGCCTTGGCCCGAACGAGACCAACGGCGCCATCCTCTCGACGCGGGTCATGTACGCCTCCGGCGCGGTGGACGTCACCGACGCGGTGGTGCAGCGCATGAACAACGAGTTCAACCGCTGATGTCGGACGGCGCGTCGTTCGAGGCGACCGCCGGGGAGATCCACGCGCTGCTGCAGGCCTCGGGCATGCCGGCTCGCCTGATCGGTTCTCCCGAGGTGTCGGTGCGCTCGGTGTCGCCTCTGGAGAGTGCCGCCGCGGACGACCTCTCGTTCGTGCGGAGCGACCGCTTCCTTGAGGAATGGG
>JAJDDE010000048.1 GCA_029260475.1 Phycisphaerales bacterium
CCGTGTCCTCGGTCCGCCTCCCGACCGAGGGAGGCGTTGCAGTGCCTCTCTCGTCACGGGCCGCGGTCGATCTCTCGGAAGGGTCATCGACGATCATCCGTGAGGGGAGCAGACGCCTCATAGGAGTGCAGTGCAACGTGAGCGGTCGAGACCCGGCTTCCTTTGTTGAGGAAGCACGGGCCGCCATTGATGCACGTGTTTCCTTGCCTGAGGGCTATGTGCTGGAATGGGGTGGGCAATTCGAGAACTTGGAACGGGCGCGGACCCGTCTGTTGATCGTCGTGCCGGCCGTGCTCCTGATGGTCTTCTTCCTTTTGTATTTCAGCCTGAGGAACTTGCGGGATGTCCTCATCATCTACACCTGCATCCCCTTTGCCGCGGTCGGTGCGATCTTCGCGCTGTGGTGGCGAGATATCCCGTTCAGCGTTAGCGCCGCCGTCGGATTTATCGCACTCACAGGGATCGCCGTACTCAACGGGCAGATCCTGATCACGGCGATTCGCGACGCTCTCGGAACAGGACGGCCGAAGAAGGACGCGATCATCGCAGCTTCGAAGACACGCCTCCAGCCGGTGCTCGCTACCGCGATCACCGATATCGCCGGTTTTATTCCAATGGCGATTGCCACTGGCGTTGGGAGCGAAATCCAGCGCCCACTCGCGACGGTCGTCATCGGCGGGATGGTCACATCGACGCTTCTGACGCTCTTCGTGCTTCCGGTCATAGGGTCTGTAGTAATGCGCCAGACACAGCCTGAAACCGAGGAAACGGTATAACCATGACCGGATGCGACTGCTCAGATGATGCCGCTGGACTTGAGCATCGGACACTGCTGACCCTGCTCGCAATCAACGGCGTCATGTTCCTCGCAGAGGCGATCATGGGGTGGGTCAGGAGACGACAGCACTGCTGGCCGATTCACTCGATATGTTGAGCCGATGCCGCTGTCTACGGCATTGTGATGTACACCGTCCGTCGATCCAGCAAGGCCCTGACCTGCCCCCGGTTCATGTACCAGTTACAGACAGTGTAGTTCGTTCTCTTCGTGCTGCATCAGAGTCGGCTTCCGCTGCGCTCCAGCCGACTCTGACGAGATCGTCTCGGGTGCCGGCGGCTGGTACCCCAGTGACGAGTGCGGCCGCACACCGTTGTAGTGCTCACGCCACCGCCCGATCAGCACCTTGGCTTCCAGCAGCGTCGTGAAGACCTAGCCGTTGAGTAGCTCGTCACGCAGCTTCCCGTTGAAGCTCTCGATGTACCCGTTCTCCCACGGGCTGCCTGGCGCGATTTGCGGCGCGTTCGCCACTCAGCCCGCCCGTGCGGTCATGGATTAGCGCTCCGCCGACGACGACCGGCCGCCAACACCCCCAGGGACAACAGCAGGCCGGCGCCCGGCGCCGGGATGACATAGATCTGCGTGAAGGTCAGGTCGGTCTCACCGAAGAAGTCAGGGAGCGCGACCGATCTCGCGGCGAGCCCCGCTTCGCTGGTGGTGAGGTGGGTACCGTCGGCGATAAGCATCAGGGCCTCGGCGAGGGAGAGCTCCGACTGGGCCACTTCAAAGACACCATCGCCGTTGATTTCGATCAGGCCGCGAGCGCCACCGTCCAGGCCAAACTCTTCACTGCGGACCACGCCGCCGTTGATCGTCAACTTCCCCATCGACATCAGGCTCGCGTCGTCAAAGTAGAGTTTGTCACGGACTTCCATCAGGCCGCTTGTGACAGTCACCTGTGAATCGCCGAAGAACTGGAAGTCGTCGGAACTGATAACCGTTCCGCCGTCCACCACGATGATGGCGTTGTCGTTCGAGATGAGCCTGTCGCCGATGTTGAGGAGCCCGCCCGTCACGGTGAGAGAACTGTTCGCATTGACGGTGATGTCATCACCGCTGCTCGCCATCGCATTGCCACTGATGCTCATCGTGCCCGCAGAGGATGCGCCGATGACGATGTCATCGCCGGCTATCAGAACGCCGCCCGACTGGTGAAACGAGCCCGCACTGCCACCGCCGATGAGGAGATCGCGAAGGGCCAGGCCTCCTCCGCTCATGTTGAGCGAGCCGGACCCGCCGAGTGTTCCGATGATCACGTCCAGTGCCGTCTGACCGGGCATGCCGGCATCTATCACAACACCAAGCAGCGGAAGGTCCGCCGACGTCACGACATCGGGTGGCGTCGCTGGATTACCGCTGATCGGGTTGCCGTCGGGGTCGGTGACTTGTTCCCAGTTGGCTGGATCATTCCACGATGACCCGTCCCCTCCCGCGTCAAACTCATAGACACCATCAAACTGACCGCGCGCAGCCGACGACATCAAAGCCATGACGGCGCACGCAATCGACGCATGAACGGTTCTCTTGTACATCAGCTCTGCTCTCGCTTTCCGGCCTCTCGCGAGGATGGAGCGCGCACGTCGACTGCGCACCGGGTCCGCATCGAGGTTCACGCTTGATTCTGGTTCTCCTGAAGCAGCCGCGCAGCGCACGACCACTCCCCATGCAACCAAACAATACCACCGAAGCAGAGAGGATCAAGAGAATTCCCGCAACAGGGAACCGAGCCGACTCGCTGTCATGCGTTCACCCCCGCGGCGGGCCCGCGACTGCACTCCGAACTGCGCCGCTCGTAGTCGCGACGGAACGAAGTTGATCACACGGTAGAAATTGATTGCACAGCTCATGCCCCACATCTGATCCCGAGGCCAAACTCAAGCTCGCACTCCATGTCGCCAAGCAAACTCCCTGTATCCCCCACTCTTGCACTCGGGGATACACCAAAGGGATACAAGAAGGGATACGCCGGAAACCAAAAGTGCCGCTTCCGGCCTCTCAGGGCTGCAAATGGAGATCGCGAATTTCTTTATTAGTTTTATATAATGACTACGGATCAGGAGGTTGCAGGTTCGACTCCTGCCGCCCGTGCTTGCGAGCCCCGTCATGGATGGGGCTCGCGGTTTTTTTTGGATTTGGCACGCTGGAGCACACGCTTTCTGGGTTTCGGAGAAAACTGGTGCCCCGGCGAGACGCCGCGCCTACTCTCCCCCCACTTAGCCGGTATTCCCAGGCAGTTGTCCCACCGTCACGATCGTGACACCGGACCGCTGGGAAGGAATCGGCACCTCGTTCGGCGTACTCCGAGCGATGCTGATCCACCGGCGCCCCATGACCCCAATTCAACCGGGCCAGGATGCCCAGACTCAGGCCTCGCGGTCATCGTGCGGCCTTAGGAGACCGTGTGTTGTCACGATTCGCTGACCTTGAACTTGCTCGCCCCATCCTCGAAGCCATCGAGCGCGAGGGGTACGACACCCCCACGCCGATCCAGGCGCGGGCGATCCCCGCGGCCCTCGAAGGACGCGACATCCTCGCGTGCGCCCAGACGGGCACCGGCAAGACCGCCGCCTTCGCGCTGCCCATCCTGCACCGCCTGCTGACCGCGGAGCGTGACACCACGCGTCGCGGCCCCGCGGTGCCGCGTGCGCTCATCCTCTCGCCGACACGCGAGCTCGCCAACCAGATCGACGAGAGCCTCCGCACCTACGGACGCAACAGCGGCCTCTCGGGCGCGGTCGTTGTCGGTGGCGTCAGCCAGTTCCACCAGGTCCGCGCGATCCGGAACGGCATCGACGTCCTCGTCGCGACGCCCGGGCGCCTCCAGGACCTCATACAGCAGGGCGTCGTGAACATCTCCGAGGTCGAGTTCTTCGTCCTCGACGAGGCCGATCGCATGCTGGACATGGGCTTTATCCAGCCGATCCGCGACATCGCCAAGGCCGTCCGCTCCGACCGCCAGACCCTGCTCTTCAGCGCGACGATGCCCAAGACGATCGAGCGCCTTGCGCAGTCGCTGCTCACCAACCCGGTGCGCATCGAGGTGAAGCCCGAACGCCAGACGACGGCGCTCATAGAGCAGTCCGTCTACATGGTGCACCGCGCCGACAAGCAGAACTTCATGGCCCGCCTGCTCAACGACCCCAGCGTGGAGCGCGCCGTGATCTTCACACGCACCAAGCACGGCGCCGACAAGCTCACCAAGCGTCTGAGCATGGACGGCACCACCGCCACCGCGATCCACGGCAACAAGCCCCAGCGCCAGCGCCAGCGGGCGCTCGAGTCGTTCCGCAGCGGCAACTCGCGCGTGCTCGTCGCAACTGACGTCGCCGCCCGTGGCCTCGATGTGGACGGCATCACGCACGTCTTCAACTTCGATATCCCCAACGAGGCCGAGACCTACGTCCACCGCATCGGACGCACCGGGCGTGCGGGTGCGACGGGCTTCGCGGTCTCGCTCTGCGATCGCGAAGAACGGGGCTACCTCAAGGCCATCGAGCGCCTCACGAACAACCGCATCCCCCTGCTCGACATGGCCTCGGGCCCTGCTCTGCCCCGCGCCGAACGCACGGAGCACTCCGAACGGGCCGAGCCCGTGAGGCAGGACGAGATCCGCGAGGAGCGCCCGAGCCGTCCCCACACCGAAGGCCGGACCGAACGCACCGAGGAGCGGCCCAAGCGCACCCGAACCGGCGGGAGCAAGGGCCATCGCAAGGGCCAGGCGAACACGCCGCAGGGCGACGCGGGCAGCGAGTCCCAGCCGAAGCGCAAGCCTCGGCGTGGCGGCGGCTCGGGGTGGGGCGTCGAGGCCTCCAAGACGAGCGGCCCCAAGCCCCGCACCAAGAGCGGCGTGAAGAAGGCGCCGGGCAAGAAGCGTGGCGCCCCGCGCGGTGCCGCCAAGGGCCCCGCCGGCAAGCCCGGCAGCGGCGTGAAGCGCGTGCGCCGCAGCGACGTCGTCTGACCCAACCCACCTTCCGCGTACGCTGGTGCCATGACCAGCGAACGCGAAACCATCGACATCCTCCCCAACAGCACCGATCTGCTGCGCCTTATCGCGGAGGGGGATGTCGCCGCGGCGAACGCGTTCTTCGATCTGCTCGACGCATCGGACACGGTGCTGGTGATGTCGCGCCTTCCGAGCGAGTCTCGGACGGCGCTGCTCTCGATCATCGGCGCCGAGCGTGGCGCGAAGCTGATCGAGAACCTGCCCGAGCCGCAACTCATCGAGGCGGTCGAAGACCTCACGCCCTACGACGCCGCGAAGATCCTCGAGGAGTTCCCGAGCGATGCGCAGGCGGACGTCATCGGCGGGCTCGATATCGATGCCGCGACCGCGATCATCGAAGAACTCCGCACGGAAGACGCCCGCGACGTCGCCCGCCTGACGAGCTACGACGACAGCGTCGCGGGCGGTCTCATGGTCACGGAGTACCTCTCCTACGAGGAGGGGAAGACAGTAGCCGACGTGATCGCGGACCTGGGGCACAACGCCGAGACGTACGCGGACTACGACATCCAGTACGCCTACGTCACCGACCACACGGGCGTGCTCTCGGGCGTGCTGCGCATGCGTGACCTGCTGCTCGCGCCGCGCCTGCGCCCGCTCCAACGCATCATGATCCCCTCGCCCCAATCGGTGCGGGACCTCCTGCCGCTGGAAGAACTGGTCAGGTTCTTCGATCAGAACAAGTTCTTCGGTGCCCCGGTCGTCGATGAGAACGGGCTTCTCGTCGGCGTGCTGCAGCGCTCGGCGGTCGAGGCGGCGGTCGCCGATGACCTCGACGCGATGTACCGCAGCAGCCAGGGCATCGTGGGCGGCGAGGAACTGCGCAGTATGCCGCTGCTCCTGCGTTCGCGCCGCCGGCTGTCGTGGCTGAGCATCAACGTGGTCCTGAACCTCATCGCCGCGAGCATCATCGCGTTCAACCAGGACACGCTGGAAGCGGTGATCGCGCTGGCGGTCTTCCTGCCGATCATCTCCGACATGAGCGGCTGCTCGGGCAACCAGGCGGTCGCCGTCTCCATGCGCGAGCTCACGCTGGGCGTGATCCGCCCGACGGAAATCGCGCGCACCGTGCTCGCAGAAGCGGCGCTCGGCGTGATCAACGGGCTGGCGCTCGGCCTGCTGGTGGGCGTCGTTGCGCTGCTCTGGAAGGGAGACATGTGGCTCGGCCTCGTCGTCGGTTGTGCCTTGATGGCAAACACAATCGTCGCGGTATGCATCGGCGGCGCGGTACCACTGATCCTGAAGCGCATGAAGGTGGACCCCGCCCTCGCCGCGGGCCCGATCCTGACGACGATCACGGACATGTGCGGGTTCTTTATCGTGCTGACGCTGGCTAAGGCGCTGATTGATAAGTTGGCGTGAACCCGGACGGGACTGAGCGCCATCAAACGACAGGGAGATCCGCGATGAATCGGATGGTCTGCCTTGTTTTTGCGGTAAGCACTTGCCTCATGGGGTGCTCACGTTCCGCTCCACCCGCACCCACGCCACCTGCACCCGTACCGATGGCGTTCGACGGCGGGCTTCACGAGTTGGCCCTAATGCTTGAAGGGCCTCTGGGCGATGTCCGCAATCATCCCGAACTCCGAGCGATCGGGATCGACCGCTCAGCATGGACATGGAGCACGTCCCCAGAGCCTGACTCTCACCCTGTCTCCGCGGTGATCCGCTATCGGGATGTCGATCGCGATGGCTTGCCCGACGCGTTCATCGCGGTACACGACGATGGCGTTGCGCACTGGCTCTTTGCGTACGCGGTGGCCCCCAACGCGTGGGCGACGCCGCAGTACCTAGATCATCTCGTGTACGCGGACCTAGGCTCCTGGACGCCGCCCGGGAGGATCACAATCACCGATTTGCCCAACCTGTGGCCCGAGAGCACCGTCGTCGATGGACACACCCTCGTCGGTGTTGCGGTCGGGGACGCAACGGGATCACAGAGCGATCCGTGCGATGCGCTGTATCTGCTCGACAACGGGGAACTGATTGAAGTGCTACGGCATACGGGGGAGACGGGGACGCCGCGTGACGTGCGCCGGTGGTCTGTGTTCAAGCGAAGCCGTAGCGAGATCCTCCTGACATCGACCGGATACACCATGCCGGGCTGGAAGCGAACTGACCACGCGTGGATACTGCCATGGGATTCGCGGGTGGCGAAGGAGACTCGTTCGCCTAGCGAGGAAGAGATATCTCGCTTTAGCAACGCCCTGGACACGGAGTGGCCTGTATTGGAAGGCCTGCACGAGTATCACCCGCTCCGCCTCGCGCAAGAACTCACGGGGCACCCCCGGGATCTATGTGATCACCAAGTGTGGGCAGCTATGGGCGTTGATACGGATTCGCTCGACATACAGCAGAACGAGCAGATGGACGTAGACGACAGTCTGAAGTCATGGGTGTGGCGCTTAGACAGTGCGCCGAGCTACAGTGATTTCCAAAACGATGGAGTCCCGGACGCCTTTGTCGTGCTATCGCAAGGTTGGACCTCGTTCTGGATCGTTGTAGAACAAACGCGCGAGGGGGAATGGAAACCACTAGGTATTCTGGGCGGATATGCTGCGGAGCACGGCCGGTCTCGCCTATTCAACAATCCGCTAGTACCGGTCATTCACCGCATTGGCGGACGCGTGATATTGGAGTCATGGCACGGTTTCGCCGGCGACCTGACGTCCGACATCAGTGCACGCTTCGATCTGATTCAGGACGGCGCGATGTACCCGCTCTGGAGTGACAAAGTGAGAGGCCACGGATTCAACCCCAGTGTGACAAAACAGACGACGCTGGCCGAGGAAGACGATGGATCGGTCACACTCACAATCAGAACGTATGCGGAGTTTATGCCGGATGCGGATACCTCACCGATCAGCACAGAATCACTCGTCCTCGCGCCCGGAGCAACGGTATTCGTGGAACAGACCCGATGAGAACCGATTTACGGCATGGCTGCGCGTAGAATGCGCACATGAACTCCACCATCGTCCAACGCACCGACGCCGCTAAGCACGCCGTAGCGCAGGCCTGCACCGTCTGCCGCGCCGTGCAGCGCGAAGCGGGTGAGACCGCTCGGCTTACGAAAGATGACCGCTCTCCCGTATCCGTCGCGGACTTCGCGAGCCAGGCGGTGATCGCGCACCGGCTCCGCGAGTCGCTCGGCAGCGTGTCGCTCATCGCCGAGGAGGACGCCGACGCCCTCCGCACCGCATTGAACGCGGGCGACGACGTCTTCCCAAACCGCGTGCTCAGCGCTGTCCACCTCGTGTGGCCCGAGGCGACGATCGATGACGTGCTCGACGCCATCGACCTGGGCAACGCCGACCCACAGGCCGACGGGCTCCACGGCTTCTGGACGCTCGACCCCATCGACGGCACCAAGGGGTTCCTGCGCGGGCAGCAGTACGCCGTCAGCCTCGCGTGGATCGAGGGCGCCGAGCCCGTGATCGGCGCCCTGGGGTGCCCCAACCTCTCGATGGACCAGTCCGAAGACCTCGAGCGCCCCGACCCCACCGGCACGATCTTCCTCGCGCTCGCCGGCGACGGCGCCTTCGTAGGGCCCGCGGATGACCCGACGGCCTCCTTCGAGATGGAGAAGGTGCTGCGCCTGTCCCGGATTGCGGACACGCCGATCCGCCTGTGCGAGTCGGTCGAGAAAGCCCACTCCTCCCACGAGAAGCACCAAGCGATCGTCCAGCACATGGGCGGCACCTACGACAGCGCACGCCTGGATTCGCAAGCGAAGTACGCCGTCGTCGCCCGTGCCCAGGCGGATATTTACCTCCGCCTGCCCCGCCCGCCCAAGGACCCCTCCAAGGGCCGGTACGTCGAGCGGATCTGGGACCACGCCGCCGGCGCAATCGTCGCCTCCGAGACCGGGTGCGCTGTGACGGACCTCCGGGGCAACCCGCTGGACTTCTCCAAGGGTGCCGGCCTGGAGGCCAACTTCGGGCTCGTCGTCTCCGATCGCACGCTGCACGGCCAGGTGCTCGGGGCCGTCCAGGCACTCGGTTACGACAAGGAAGGGTGATCTTCGGGCATACTGCCCCGGATGCCCGACGCCTGGACACCCTGGTTCACCGGAAGCGTGCTCACGCTGATGTTCGCGCTGATGGCGCGGACGCGGATGCCGCCGGACGCCGCGGTGATGGGCGCGCTGGTCCTATTGCTCGTCGGGGGCGTGGTGGACCCGGGCGAGGCGGTCTCGGGGTTCGGTAACCCGGCGGTCGCAACGATCGGGTTCCTCTACGTCCTGGCGACCGGCCTGCGCCGCACCGGCGCGCTCGCGGTGATCTCCAACCGAGTGCTCGGACGACCCAAGACGGCGCTGGCGGCGCAGGCCCGCCTCGTGCTGCCCGTCGCGCTCTTCAGCGGCTTCGCGAACAACACACCCATCGTCGCCGCCTTCATGCCCATGCTCACGACGCTCTCGCGCCGCACGGGCATCCCGGTCGGGCGGCTCTTCATGCCGCTGTCCTTCGCGGCGATCCTGGGCGGTCTCTGCACGCTGATCGGCACGAGCACCACGCTCATCGTCGCGGGGCTCATGCTGTCGTGGAGCGGCCCCGTCTTCGGCGCTGAGACGATGCCGCACATGGGCATGTTCACCATCGCGCCCGTCGGCCTCTGCGTCGCGGCGGTCGGCATCGCCTACATCCTCCTCTTCGGGCGACTCCTGCTGCCGGCGAAGACCGAGGAGCCCGATGCGCCCGAATCGGTGCGTCAGTACATGACAGCCCTGCGCGTGGGCGCGGATTCGCCGATCGTCGGGCACTCCATCGAACGCGCCGAGCTGCGCCACCTGCCGGGGCTCTTCCTCTCGCGTGTGGACCGGGGCTCGGACGCGATCAACGCGGTGCCCCCCCACTTCCGTATCCGCGCGGGTGACGTGCTCGTCTTTGTCGGGCGGCTGGACTCCGTGGTGGACCTGCAGCAGATCCGGGGCTTGACGCCCGTAGCGGACGGAGAGGAGAGCGAGCCGCGCCACACAGCGGGGCAGCAGCTCGTCGAAGCGGTGGTGTCTTCGGGCTCGCCGCTCGTCGGCACGTCGGTGCGCGAAGCGGGCGTGCGCACGCGGTACGGCGCCGTCGTCATCGCGGTCCACCGTCTCGGGCACACGCTCCGGGGCAAGGTGGGCAACATCGTCCTGAAGCAGGGCGACACGCTGCTGTTGGAGACGACGCCCGGTTTCGTGGAGCGCTTCGGCAACTCGTCGGAGTTCCACCTGGTCCACCAGCTCGACAGCTCGACGCCGCGCCACGAGCGGGCAACGCTCTCGATCGCGATTCTCGGTTTCGTCGTGCTCGCGCTTTCTACCGGCTTCCTCGCGCCGATGACCTCCGCGATGCTCGGCGCAGCCCTCATGATCGGGCTCCGCTGCTGCACCCTCACGCAGGCGAGGCGCGGCGTGGACCTCTCGGTGCTCATCGTCATCGGCGGCGCCTTCGGGCTGGGCAACGCGATGCTCAATTCGGGCCTCGCGCAGTCCATCGCCAACACGATCGCCGACACGACGCAGAGCGCCCCGGACTTCGTCTTCCTCGCGGCGATCTACGCGCTGACCGTGCTCTTCACGACCTTCGTCACCAACTCGGCGGCCGCGGCCCTGATGTTCCCCATCGCGATGCAGGCGTCCTACGAGATGGGCGTGAGCCCGCTGGGGACCGCGATCTGCATCGCGATCGCCGCGTCCGCGGAGTTCACGACCCCAATCGGGTACCACACCAACCTCATGGTCATGGGCCCGGGCGGTTATCGGTTCGGGGATTACGTCCGATTCGGCGGCCCGCTCACGCTGATCAGCGGGGTGGTCGCGGTGAGCGCTGTGAGCCTGTTTATCGCATAACCAGCGTGGATGAAGGCCCGGTTATGCACAGCATTTCAACCGGGACTGCACCAACACAAACCTAACTAATTACAAACAGACTCCACGATTTGGGGGGTAAAATATCCCTGAAACGCCCTTTCTTGGGACACGTAGAGGGGTTAGGGGCCTTCTTACACATGTTTTGCATAGAGGACTTGACAGGTTGACGATAAAATAGAGAAGAACAGATCTCTCTCTCCTCCAGCGGGGCGCAGTTCAAGCGATTGCGCCCTGCTTTGCTTTTTGAGGGTCGTTGATTTGAAGGCCGACCCCAAGGCGGCGTGCGCGTGAGCGCACCCTCGATAGACTCCCCGACCCCACGCAGATCAACGGAGGATCGGGCAGATGGCAGATTCGCAAACGGTGCTGGTGACGGGTGCCGCGGGCTTCATCGGGTCCTGGGTGACCGAGGCACTTCTGGAACGAGGCGACCGGGTGGTCGGCCTCGACAGCTTCGACACTTTTTACGACCCCGCGCTGAAGCACCGCACGATCGAGGAGATCCGAGCCAGGCCCGACGCCGACCGCTTCAGCCTCGTGGAGTTCGACATCCGCAGAGCGACAGACGTGAACCTGCTCTTCGAGCAGGAACAGTTCGACGGCGTGATCCACCTCGCCGCCCGTGCGGGCGTGCGCCCCTCCATCGCTGAACCGGCCCTCTACTCATCCGTGAACATCGAGGGCTCGGTGAACCTGCTCGAGGCCGCACGCCAGTCCGATTCCGTGAAGCGGTTCGTCTTCGCCTCCTCCAGCTCCGTGTACGGCAACAACGAGAAGGTCCCCTTCGCGGAGGACGACTTCGTGGGCGAACCCATCTCGCCCTACGCCGCGACCAAACGGGCCTGCGAGCTCATCGCGCACACCTACCACAGCCTCTACAGCCTCCCCATCGCGATGCTGCGCTTCTTCACGGTGTACGGCCCGCGTCAACGCCCGGACCTGGCGATCTCTAAATTCATCCGCCTCGTGGACCAAGGCGAGGCCATCCCCATGTTCGGCAACGCGGAGACCAGCCGCGACTACACGTTCATCCAGGACATCGTGACCGGAGTGCTCGCCTCCTACGACCGCATCCCCGAGCACGGCTTCCGCATCTGGAACCTCGGTGGCAACCGCCCCGTGCGCCTCGATGAGATGATCAACACCGTCGCGAGCGCGGTCGGTAAAGAGGCCATCCTCGACCACCAGCCCTCCCAGCCCGGCGACGTGCTGCGCACGTTCGCCGACCTCACGCGTTCCAAAGCGGAGCTCGGCTACGAGCCGCACACGTCCTTCGAAGAGGGCGTCACCAAACAGGTCGCGTGGTACCGCAGCGCCACCGCGATGAAGGCCTGACCCGTGCAACGAGAGGGCGCCGACAAACAGAACATGCAGGTCTCCGACTTCCTCTGCGACTTCTGTGGCAGGGCGTGGAACGGCACGTTCCCCCTGATCGAAGGGCACGAGGGTTCGCTCATCTGCGGCAATTGCCTCACGGTGGCCTACACGCATATCGTGATCCAGCGCGACGAGGCGCGGTACGCCGGCGCCACCTGCACGATGTGCCTCGAGGAGCGCGAAGACCCCATGTGGCAGAGCCCGGTGCGCGAAGAGGCGTTCGCCTGCCGCCGCTGCCTGCGTCAGGGGGGCACGCGTCTCCACAAGGATCCTGATTGGCAGTGGAGCAAGCCCGAGGCCCCGGAGGGCGCTGATACGTCCGATGGCGATGAAGAAGACTGAAACGGCGTGACACGCGGGGCGTTGTCGGGGTAGATTCAGGCAGACGCGCAGGATGCGCGACCACGCGGCAGGAGGCCCACCATGTCCATCACCATCGCGCAGCTCATCGACACCTCGGGCGGCATCGAGACCCTCGTCCCCGAGAATTGGCTCCCGGGCGCGTTGCTCGCCGCGGGCATCGCCCTGGTCTCGCTCGTGATGCTGCGATCATGGTGGAAGCGTCGCAAGCGCTCGCGCCGGCGGGATGCGGAGGACGCGGCGCTCTCGCCCAAGGACCGCATGGAGCGCGTCCGTCACCAGGCAGCGAGCGCGAACCCCTCCGGAGCCGCGGTGCAAAAACTGATGGTCGAGGCGCAGGAACTCACCCGCGCCTGCACCGCGCAGCTGGACTCCCGGGCCGCGAAGATCGAGCGTCTCATCGAAGAGGCCAACACGACGATCGAGCGTCTCGAAGCCGCCCAGCGGGGTGACCCGGCGCAGCCGCTCATGCGCCACGCGAGCGGCCCCGCCTCCGACGAATCGCTCAGCGCGGTCGGCTTCCCCATGGCACCGCAGCGTGTCCACACCAGGCGGGAGGCGATTGATCGCTCCCGTGAATCGACGAGCAGCGGCCTCACCGAAGACCCGGTCGCCGATCGCGTGATGGCCCTCTCACGCAAGGGGCTGACGCCCGTGCAGATCGCCCAGGAGATGGGCGAGCAGGTCGGGCGTGTGGAATTGATGCTGGCGCTGCGACGCGCCTGATCGGGCGGGTCAGCCGCCCGCGGGGATCTCGTCGTCCTGGCTGACCGAGCCCATGATCTCCGTATTGGATCGCAGCACGAGCTCGGGCGACTTCTGTCGCACCACGTGCCCCTCGGGCACCGACCGTGTCACGAAGACCGAGCCCGCGATGACGCAGTCGTCGCCGATGTGCGTGTCGCCGCCCAGCACCACCGCGCCCGCGTAGATCGTGACGCGATCGCCGAGCGTCGGGTGGCGCTTCTCGCCGGTGCGCAGCAGCACGCCCTTCTCGTCTTTCGCGAAGCTCTTGGCGCCGAGCGTGACGCCCTGATAGAGACGGCAGCCCTCGCCGATGACCGCGGTCTCGCCGACGACGACGCCTCCGCCGTGATCGATAAAGAACGAGCGCCCGATCTGCGCACCGGGGTGGATGTCGATGCCCGTGCGCGAGTGCGATGCTTCCTGGATGAGCCTGGGCAGCAGCGGGACGTCGCGCTCGTAGAGGTAGTGCGCGATGCGGTGCGTGAAGATCGCCTCCACGCCCGGGTAGCAGAAGATCGTCTCGTCGTGGTGATGGGCCGCAGGGTCGCCGTCGTAGGCGGCGCGCACGTCCGAGGCGATCATCTCGCGCAGCTCGGGGACGTGCTGGAGAAACGCCCGCGTCGTCTCGCGCGCGAGGCGATCACACTCTGCGGACTCCGGGCAGTCGGCGACCTGCTCGTCGATGTCCTGCGCGTAGCGGAGGCAGGAGCGGATCTGCTCCTCGGCACGGATCGCGACGCCCGAGAGCAGCTCCTGGATGTGCAGCGGGAGGCTGATGTGCGTGAGCCCGCGCCGGCCGAAGAAACCCGGGAAGACGATCTCTCGCAGCAATTCCACCAGCTCGTCGATCGCCGCACGGCTCGGGAGCTTGGTGCTCCCCAGATAACACAGCAAGGGCTCCTCATAGATCGAGACGACCACACGCTCCACCAGTTCGGGGTCTACGGGCGGGCGTTGCGGTTCGTGTCGGTTCATGGGGGCTCCGGGTGACGGCGGACCGATGCGATCGCACCCTACACCATAGATCGTCCGATCAAGCGTCGCGATGCAGGTCGGATTCGGGGGCCACACTGCGATTCAGGGCTGCAAGCGGGTGCTGATCCACGGACTCGCACGGAACCCGTCCTCGCCGTCGGGCTCCAGATCGCGGGTCCACAGGGCCCTGTCGTGGATGCGGACGGGCGAGCCCGCCCAGAGCTCCACCCGCTGTGCCCACACGCGGTACCCCCCCCAGTGGGGCGGGCGTGGGATGACCGCCTCCCCTCCGTCCTGCAGTTGGTCGAAATTGAGCCCGAGCTCGCCCACCGTCTGCATCACCTGCGCCAACAGATCATCGCGCGACGCGATCGGCTGGGATTGCTGGCTCGCCCACGCCCCGGCACGGCTGAGCGGGTGACGCCCGTTGAAGTACGCGTCGCTCTCCTCGTCCGTCGCGTCCGTCACCGGGCCCTCCACGCGGATCTGACGGTCCATCGCGTCCCAGTGGAAGACGAGAGAGGCGTACGGGTGCGCCTTCAACGCCTGGCCCTTACGGCTCAGCTTGTTCGTGTAGAACCGCAGGATCCCCGGATCCTGCACCACCGCCCGGCACAGCACCACGCGGGCGCTCGGACGCCCGTCCGGGTCCACCGTCGCGACGGTCATCGCGGTCGGGTTGGGCTGCACCTTCTTCGCGACCGCCTCGTCGATCCATGCCGCCAGCGTGGGCATCGGGTCGTCCGGGAGGGTGTCTGGGAGGGTTTCGTGGGTGGTGTAGGGGTCGGGGGTGGTCATCCCCAAGGATAGCTGGAGGGCGTGGGTAAACTGACGGTTCGCGTGTGTATCGTGACTCTCTGGCGCGCCACGGAGCCGGCGCGGTATCTCTACCCCGTTGAGCCACACAACCGGGGCGTTGAGGAGCGGAGCGGATCATGGACGATCAGAGAAGTGGGGGTCGCGGAGGACACCAGAACAGCCGCAGGCCCAGCGCCGCGGGCACGCCGCTGCGCGAGCTCTTCGACCGGCTCCCCCCCCACGATCCCGAGGCCGAGGCGGCCTTGCTGGGCGCGATGCTCATCGACCCCACCGTCACCGACGAGGTCATCCAGCTCGTCCCCTCGGGCGACTCCTTCTACCTCGCGGCCCACTCGATCATCTTCGACGCGCTCCACGAGCTCCACGAGCACCGGCGCGCGGGCGACCTCGTGCTGCTCAAGGAGAAGCTCACAGGCAAGGAGATGCTCGACGAGGTGGGCGGGGTGTCGTACCTCGCGCGCATCGTCGAGGAGACGCCCTCCGCCGCCGCCGCGGTGCACTACGCGCGCATCGTCCGCGACAAGGCCCGGCTGCGCGGCCTCATCACCGCCGCCGAGACCACGCTCTTCGAGGCGTACAGCGCCGGTGAGCTGGGCGAGGACGGCGTTCAGGAGGTGCTCGACAACTGCGAGCAGCGCATCTTCAAGATCACCGAGCAGGCCGGTGAGACCGACGAGGCGCAGATCAACCTTATCCTCGCGGAGCTCCTCGAAGCGATCAACGAGAACGAGGGGCGCACCGTCACCGGCATCGCCTCGGGGTACGCCGATCTCGACAACCTCACCACGGGCTTCCAGGCGGGCGAGCTCATCATCGTCGCCGCCCGCCCCTCGATGGGCAAGACAGCGCTGGCGCTCAACCTCGCCGAGCAGATCTCCTTCGGCGGGCAGCCCTACGCAGAAAACGGCCCCATGGCGCCCGTCGGGTTCTTCAGCCTGGAGATGAGCCGTGAGTCGATCGTGCAGCGCCTGCTCACGTCGAAGGCGGAGGTCGATGCGCAGAAGTTCCGGCGCAACATGCTGTCCAAGGACGATCACATGCGCCTGCACCACGCCGCGGGGTTGCTCGGGGATGCGCCGATCATCCTCGACGACACGCCGGGCCTCACGGTGATGCAGCTCCGTGCCCGCGCGCGGCGCATGGCGGCGCGTCACGGCGTGAAGTGCCTCGTCATCGACTACCTCCAGCTCATGAGCGCACCGCACGCCGCTCGCGACGGTCGCCAGAACGAGGTGGGCGAGATCTCGCGCCAGGTGAAGTCGCTCGCTCGTGAGCTCAAGGTGCCCATCATCTGCCTCGCGCAGCTCAACCGCGCGAGCGAGCAACGCGAGGGCCACCGCCCCCGCATGGCCGACCTCCGCGAGTCCGGCTCCATCGAGCAGGATGCGGACATCATCATGCTCCTCCACCGCGAGGAGTATTACCACGTCCAGAACCCCGACTGGAAGCTCGAGAACCCCGACAAGGTCGGCGTCGCGGAGCTCATCATCGCCAAGCAGCGCAACGGCCCCACCGAGGTCGTGAAGCTCACCTGGAACCCGAAGTCAACGCGCTTCAGCAGCCACGCCCGCTACCGCGACGACGTGCCCGCACCGCACACCCCGCAACCGGAGGTGAAGAGGGTCGGCTTCGCGCCGGGCACCAAGACCGGCCCGGTCGAAGACCACCGCGACGGCGGCGGCTCGGACCCCGAGGAACGCCACGCCGGCAACGGCACCCAGTTCACTCAGAACGATGACGTTCCGTTCTGAACCGCGCATGAAAAAGCCCGCCCTCTGCGGAGGGCGGGCTTCAAGAAGTCACGAGGTCAGCCGGAGCGCTCAGGCGCGACGGCGACGGAGACCGGCGATGCCGGCGAGGCCCAGCAGCGCCGCGGCGCCGGGGGCGGGGGTCACGTTGAACGTGCCCCACACGATCTCGCCCGCGCCGAGGTCACCCGAGAACTGCGTGCCGTTGATCTGGCCCGCGTAGGTGCCGGCGGCGTCGCCCGGATTGGCCTGGAAGCCGTCACCGTACGTCGTGTTGAACTCGCCGATCGCCATGTAGTACTCACCGGCGGGGAGCTGGAGACCGAGGATCTCGGAGGTCAGGCCGCGAGCGTCGTCGTTGGAAGCGAGCAGGAAGCCGTCGGAATCGAAGATGCCGATCTCGGTATCGAAGTCCGAGCCAGCCAGGTCAACCGAGAAGACGTCCTGGTCCGTCGCGACGGCGCCGAGGGCGAAGTCGGCGTTCGGGGCGGAGACGGTCGCGACATCGATGTTGAGATCGAAGACCGACGAGGTGGGCGTCGCGCCAGCGCCGCCGAAGGTGTCCACCGAGACGTAGTACGTGCCCGCGCCGAGGAAGATGCTCTCGGCTCCACCGTCCAAGAAGAGCGAGGCGAGGGCGTTATCCGCCATGCCGCCGGTGACCGAGAGGCCGTCGAGGATGAAGGTGTCGGTGTCGGGGACATCGCTCAGGAAGTCGAGCGTGAGCAGGGCGCTGGAGGCCAGGTCGAACTGGTACACCAGCTCGTTGGTCCAGGTCAGCGCCGGGTTGGTGAAGCCGGCGTATCCGCTGGCGTTGTTCGCGCCGGTAGCGGTGTCGCCCATGATGTTGGTGACGCCGATGGGCAGCGTGCCCAGGTCGGACTCGACAACGAGCTGAGCGGAAGCGGCGCCCGCGAGGGCGACGACGGCGGCGATGGTGAGCGTGTTCTTCATAACGTGTCTAACTCCGTGTGGTGCCCGTGTGCAGGGGCATTGATCCCGTTCCGACGACAACGTGTCGCCGGCTGCGCGCAGATGTACGCACTCCAAACCTACCGCGTGGTTCGGAGAACTGAACCGGTTCTTAGGACGACGGCGTGTGTGCGCGTGCGCATTGCGGCCTGGGCGGGCTGGGCAAGCGCCGTGAGGTCCGCAAAAACGAAACACCCCCCGCCACTGGGACGGGGGGTGTCGTGTGTTGCCGTGTTACGCGGACGCTAGGCGTGCCGCGAGGTCATCACGCTCAGGCGCGACGACGACGGAGACCGGCGAGGCCGGCGAGGCCCAAGAGCGCCACGGAGCCGGGGGCGGGGAGCGTCAGGGTGTAGCCACCCGCGTCGCCGAAGAAGCCGTCTACGCGGAGGTAGTAGGTACCGGCGGCAAGGCCGGCGACCGAGAGGTGCTCGGGGTTGGCAACGGTGAAGGCGCTGTCCACGAGGTCGTCGGCGGAGTCGTAGAGGAAGAGGTCGAGATCGAGGCCGGACTCGAAGTTGAGCCAAGCGTTCAGGTCGCCGCCGCCCCAGATGAGCTCGTAGACGTCGTCGCCGCCGGTTTCGGCGGTACCGGTGCCGGTGAAGGCGTTGCCGGAGGTGGTGACGAGGTCGTTGCTCGAGCCGTTGGTGTTACCGGTGGCCTGGTCGCCGTCCATCAGGGTGCCGATGGAGAGGCTCGCGAGCGTGGGGAGCACGATGTTGTCGATCGTGACGTTGATGTTGCTGAGCGTGAAGTTGAAGCTGCCGAACTGGTTAGCCACGTTCAGGAAGAGGTCGTTGCCGAGACCGCCGGCGAAGCCGCTCAGGGGGATGGACCAGTTAAAGGTGCCCGAGGCCGAGGTGTTGGTGCCATCGAAGGCTCCGAAGAAGCCGCCGGAGTAGGTGTTCAGCGTGACGCCGTCGTCGAGGCCGATGAGGACTTCCTGCGAGTACGAACCGGAGAGGTCAACGTAGTCGCCGCTGATGTTGGCGACGTTGTAGGTGCCGGCGGCGGCGCCGTCGCCGAGGTTGATGACCTCGATGCTGTCCGCGGTGGTCACGGGACCAGCGGGGGCATAACTGTGCTGCGCGGACGCGGCACCGGCCAGGGCGAGGACGGCGACGGTAGTAAGTGTGTTCTTCATGATGCGTGTTTCTCCGTGGGGCCTTCCAGCCCCTCTTTCTCTCTCAACGTGTTTCGAAACATCACGCGGCGACACGCCGCGCTTTCGGATGCCCGCACTCCACGCGCGTGGAGAACGGGGAATCGGGAGACGTGCGCGCACAACGCAGGCCGCCGAACCTCGACAACGTCAAGAACAAGTTGCGAAACGTGTGGCCCGCTCTCGCTCGGGTGTGTCCGAGCCCGCGTGCCGAGGTCCCCTGTGGCCTTCCCAAGCCGGGGACGAATGACGTGTTTCGTTCCTCTCTCAACGCGAAACGATGGGTGCCCAGAGGCACCAATCCATACAGACGATACACGATACCAGCCGCTTCGCAAGCGCCGAGTGAAGAGATTGCCCCTATCCCGGGGGCGGCGCGCAAAGAACACCCCGCGTCTCCGCGGGGTGTCAATCAGGGCTATTTGGGAATTCTGGGGCCCTCAAGAGCCCTAGGAGGCCTCTGCCTCGGCCTCCGCGGGGGTCCCGTTGTCGTCAACGGGCGTCTCCTTCGCCTCGGGCTCCTTCTTGGGAGGGTCGAGGGACGGATCGTTCTCCGCCTTGAAGGCGAGTCGCTCCTCGCCTTCGACCTTGGTCACCACAACCTTGTTCTTCCCTTGGAACTCGCCCGAGAGCAGCGATTCAGAGAGCGGGTCCTCCATGTAGTTGGAGATCGCCCGGCGCAGCGGACGCGCGCCGTAATCCGGGTTGTAACCCTTCTCGATGAGGAACTCCATCGCGGCGTCGTCGAAGAAGAGGTGCCAGCCCTGTTCCAGCATCCGCTGGCGGAGCTTGCCCGTCTCGTACTGCACGATCGTCGTGAGGTCGTCCTTCGTGAGGGGGCGGAAGGTGATCACGTCGTCCAGGCGGTTGATGAACTCGGGGCGGAAGTACCGCTCGATCTCCTTCATCAGGACGCTCTTGATGTTCTCGAAGTCCTCGTCGGAGGCGTTGTTGTCCGCACGCTTGGAGAAGCCGAACCCGCCGCCACCCTTGATGAGGTCGGCGCCGATGTTCGAGGTCATGATGAGGATGACGTTGCGGAAGTCCACGTTGCGCCCGAAGGAGTCCACCAGACGCCCCTCCTCCATGATCTGGAGGAGCATGTTGAAGACGTCGGGGTGGGCCTTCTCGATCTCGTCGAGGAGCACGACGGAGTACGGGCGACGGCGGATGCGCTCGGTGAGCTGGCCGCCCTCTTCGTAACCGACGTAGCCGGGAGGCGCGCCGACGAGCCTGGAAACGTTGTGCTTCTCCATGTAGTCGGACATGTCGAGCATGATCAGCGCGTCTTCGTCGCCGAACATGAACTCCGCGAGCGCCTTGGAGAGCAGCGTCTTGCCGACGCCCGAGGGGCCGACGAAGACGAAGCTGCCCATCGGGCGCTTCGGGTCCTTCAGGCCGGCGCGAGCGCGCCGGATCGCCTTGGAGATCGCCTTGATCGCCTCGTCCTGCGAGACGACTTTCTTGTGCAGCTCGTCCTCGAGGTTGAGCAGGCG
>JAJDDE010000049.1 GCA_029260475.1 Phycisphaerales bacterium
TACAAGGCGCTGATGGACGAGATGCAGCGCAAGCTCGGGCTGCGCAAGCGCGTGATCATCCCGCTGCCCGTGCTCACGCCCAAGCTGAGCTCGCTCTGGATCGGCCTGATCACGCCGGTGAGCCCCGCGATCGCTCGCCCGCTCGCAGAGGGGCTACGCAACGAGGTGATCGTGAAGAGCGATACCGCCAAGCGGCTGATGCCACGAAGCACATTGAACCCCGCCGAAGCGATCGGCCAGGCGCTCGTGCGCGTGCGCGACAAGGACGTCTCGACGCGATGGTCGTCCGCGGGACCGATGCCGGGCGACCCGGACTGGGCGGGCGGACGCGTCTTTGAGGACGAGCGCGCGATCGAGATCGAGGCCGGCGCGGACGACGTGTACGCCGCGGTGTGCCGTGTCGGGGGAGGGCACGGCTGGTACGCCGCCGATGTGCTCTGGAAAGTGCGCGGGTTCATGGATCAGGCGATCGGCGGTCCGGGACTGCGCCGCGGACGGCGCCACCCCGAGACCGTGTCGTACGGCGAGACGCTCGACTTCTGGCGAGTCACGGACCTCGAACGCCCGAAGCGCCTGGAACTGCGCGCCGAGATGTGGGTGCCCGGTGTCGCGGAGCTCGCATTCGACATCGAACCGATGGGCGAAACGACACAGAAACTGCGCATGCGGGCGCGGTTCCGCCCCAGGGGCCTCTTCGGGCTCGTCTACTGGTACGCCGTGCTGCCGCTCCACCACGTCGTCTTCAGCGGGATGCTCAGGGGGATGAAGCGGGCGGCAGAAGCCATCGCTCGGGGCGATGAAGCGCCCGCGAAGAACGCGCGTGTCTAGACGCACATCGCGTTACGCCTCGATCTCCGTGACGCTCGTGGGGGTGCTCGCCGCATCGTTGGGCAGCGCCGAGCCGTCGGCTTCCAGTTGCTCACGCGTCGCGGCATCGAGGCGGTCGGTCAAACCCAGCGCCTCGTAGGTACGCAGGATCGAGTCGGCCTGCATGCCCCGGTACACCGCGTCGGCGTCGATGATCGGTCTGCCCAGGACCTCTTCGAGCACGTCCTGGGTATGGGTCGGGATGCGCTGCGCGGTGGAGCGGGTGCCGTACTGGTTGAGGTTGCTCGCGAAGATGCCGGCGGCGGAGACGGGGAGGAAGTCCTCGTACCGCAGACCCTCGCACGCGACGTAGCCGAGGCGGACGAGTTCGCACAGGTCGGTCGTTTCGATCGACTCACGCGAAGCCAGGCCCCGGTCGGTGGGCTCGTAGCACGCGTAGACGAGCCCCTGCTCGAGAAGCTCCGGCAGCGTCTTGGGGAAACGCTCGAAGAACGATGCGTACGCGTTCTCGTAGGCCTCGATGTCCCGGTGCGCCAGGCCCGGATCGTCGGACTCCGCCCGCTGGGCGTTGGCGAGACACGCGTCGTACATCGCACGCCCCGCGACGGTCGTCGCGTACGCACGCTGCTCGATCTCGCCGAACCGCGCGGTGTGGACCGCTTCTATCGTGGAGCCGTCGTTGTTGGTGAACAGCACGCGCTCCGAGAGCGCGCGGTAGGCGTCCTGCCGGAGCAGGATCGGCGTGTCCCAGCTCGGGCCCTCGGTGGAATCCTTGAAACCGTTGTGATCGATCGTAGTCAGGTCGAACGCCGGTGCGCTCAGCTGCTCGACGAGCCGATCGACCAGATCGCCGACCGCTTCTGGTCCGGGCGTCCTGTCGCCGAACGACGCCGCATCGGCGCGGGTGAGGTGCTTGAAGAGCAGGCGCAGCGTGTCGCGGTCCGCCCCCTGCACCGTGCGCTCGAGGGCGCGGTGTGCGCGGTCACGGAAGCGCGATGCGTCGATCTCGCCCATGCGCCACTTCATGGCGCTCGTAAAGAGGTCCATGCAGAGCGTGTTGGGCGTGAGGTGGTTGAGATGATGAGCGCCGAAGCAGGCGATGTCGGCGGCGATCTTGAAGCCCGAATCGCAGAGGTGCGTGTAGAGCCCGTGGTCCCGGGCCTCGCCCGTCCACTTGAAGATCCGCGCCGTGCCCTCACGGATCAGCGCCTCGGCGTCCTCCCGGCACAGCCCGCCCTCGCGCTCCGCCTTCTCGATGAGGGCCTTCGCCTCGTCGCTGAAGACCCGGCGCCCCTCGAGCAGACCCTCAAGGCGTTGGGCGGTTTCGCTGTCGAAGAAATCCGTGCGCAGAAGCGAACTGAAGACGCGGTGCTCGGGGTGCGTCACGGAGCGGAAAGCGGTGGAGATCACCGGCTGGCTCTTGGCGCCCACGCTGGTGAGCGCGTAGAAGTTGTGCGGCTCCATCGCGAAGCGGGCGAAGAACCGGCCGATCCAGCGGAACTCGTCGGCCCGCCCGATGCGGATGGCCCCGTGGCGCTCGGCGCTGGTTTTCGCCAGCCGCTCATCCGAGATATGCAGACCCTCATAGCGCAGAGCGAGCAGGTCGCAGACCGCACGGTTGCAGACCGCGTTCACCTCGAGTGATTTGTCGTAGAGCGGCACCTCCTCGCCGAACATGCGGCTGAGCTCCGCGAACAGACGGTGCTGCATCTCGAGTGGGTCGGCGTGATTGGGGCGGGAGGGCATGGGGTGCTCCGGGCTCGATGAACGCCACCGGACGGTTGGCGCAACCAACTCTAGAACCCACCGGATCAAGGTCGGCCCCCGGGCGTCAGAAAGGGGTGTGATCATCCCTGATGGGAATTATTTACAGGCATATGGGACGCCCCGTCCGCGTACCATTGCGTACTCAAAGAGCACAGGTTGCTCTGAAAAGAGGGCTCATTGACCAGCGCCGCCACGCCGACCGTCGGGCACGACATCAAACCCGACAGCACAACCCACCGACTGCCCCTGCCCGACGAGGTCGTCCCCGGGCGGGTGCTGTGGCCTTACGCGATCTCGATCGGGCTCTTTCACATCATCGCGTTCGCGGTGGTTGTGCCGTGGCTCTTCACATGGACAGCGGCGATCACGATGGTGGTCGGCATCTTCTTCTTCGGGCAGGGCATCAACCTCTGTTACCACCGGCTGCTGACGCACCGCAGCTTCGTGGTGCCGCTGTGGCTCGAGCGGTTCTTCGTGATCATCGCGCTGTGCTGCCTTCAAGACACGCCCGGCAAGTGGGTCGCGATCCATCGCTACCACCACAACCACTCGGACCACCAGCCGGACCCCCACTCCCCGCTCGTCCATTTTCTCTGGGCGCACGTCGGGTGGCTCATCATCCGCAACCCCGGCGCGCACAACATCGGCGTCTACCGCAAGTTCGCGAGCGATGTGCTGAGCGACCGCTTCTATCTCAAGCTCGAGAAGACGCTGCTGTGGGTGTGGATCTACATCGCGCACGCGGCGCTCTTCACGCTCATCGGCGCCGGCGTCGGCTGGTTCGTCGGGGGCGACCTCGCCAGCGCCGTCCGCTACGGCGCCAGCATGCTGGTGTGGGGCGTAATCCTGCGCACGGTGCTGGTCTGGCACATCACCTGGTCCGTGAACTCGATCACGCACCTCTTCGGGTACCAGAGGTACGAGACGGGTGAGAACAGCCGTAATAACTGGCTGGTCGGCCTGCTCGCGGTCGGCGAGGGCTGGCATAACAACCATCACCACGACCCCGCGAGCGCATCGAACCAGCACAAGTGGTACGAGATCGATCTGACGTTCTACGCCATCAAGGGGCTGGAAGTCGTGGGCCTCGCCAAGAAGGTGACCAAGCCTCGCCACGTGCGCCAAGCGGAGCGCCAGGCGGAACGCGCCACGGCGGCGATGGACGGTCAGCCCTCCGACTGATCGATGCCGAGCGCACGCTCAACGACATCCATCAGCGCCCGCGCCCCGCACCGACCAAACCGGACGGGCCACCGGATACGGTGACGCGCTCAGGGGGTGGGCCCCAGATACCGCTCGACCGTCCGCTGCCATACGGGCGATCGGGTGATCTCGAGGATCGCGCGGTTGATCGGCTCCCGGAGCGCGGAGCCGGGCGGCAGCGCGATTGCGAAGGACCCGACGTTGAACCTGGAGTCGAGCATCCAGAGCTCGCCCGGGTGGTCCTCCGTCACGCGGTACCGCAGGATCGACCAGTCGTGGACGAAGGCGTCGATCTGATCGTCGGCGAGCGCTTCGAGGCCCTCCTGCACGCTGCCGAACGCCTTGGCGCTCACGCCTCGATCTTTCAGGATGCCGACGGTCGCTGAATCCGCGAGCACGCCGGTGCGCGCGGTGCGGAGGTCCTCGGGCCCGCGCACGCCGGTGGATATCTGTGCCGCGGTGAGCGACGAGGCGATGGCGCCGGTGAACGCCGATATGACGATAATCGATGCGAACATCCACACCAGCGCCATCGCGCGCCCCGGGAGCGTGCGAGGCGACTTGTCGCCGTACCCGACGGTGGTCATGGTGACCGCCGCGAACCAGAACCCGTCGCCGATGCCCTTCGTGGGCCTGCTCCTGAACTCTTCGGTGTTGCGCTTGCGCTCGACGAGCCACATCGCGATCCCGACGCCCATCAGCAGCAGCGTGAGCGCGCCGACCGCGGTGAGGAACCCGAGGGTGAAGAAGTTGTTCAGCACGCTCAGCCAGGGCGATCGCGCGCCGCCCGATGCGACCGCGATGCCGAGCCCGTCGGTGTAGTACCCGTGCGTCATGTCGAGCACGCTCTCGCGATCGGGGGTGACGCTGATGGCGGCGATGCCCGCGTCGTACCGTTCGGTCGCGACACCGTCGATGAGGTCATCCAGGGAGGTGAGGCGGTACTCAAACGAGAGACCGAGGTCCTCAGCGATCGCGTTCCAGAGGTCGATGCTGAGACCGACAGGGCCCTCGGGGCCCTCCATCACGAAGGGCTCAGCGAGCTTGGTCGCGACGATCAGCGGCTCTGGTGTCTCGGTCTGCCCGTACCCGAGGGCAGCGAACCAGAGGACGAACGCGAGTCCGAAGAGGTGTTTGCTGCGCATGCGGGCCACCTTACCGGACCCATGGGCTCGTCAGGTGCAACCCATCGTGTCGGTTCGCGTACCGTTTGGGTCTCGATTGCGTTGTGCCGATCGCCGATCTACTGTTCTGCCGCCCCATGCCCAGCCAACTGCTCAACCTGCTCCTTATCGCGCTCTTCGCCCAATCGGTGCTGGGTGGCTTTGGCGTGGGCACAAAGGTCTGCCTGGGCGGGGTGCAGCACGTGTGCGAATCGGTGCCGGCGCACGACGCCTGCTGCACGTCTTCGTGCGCGCACGAATCGGGTTGGCCCACGCCGACCGATGACCACGAAGGGTGCGGCTGCATCGACGTCACCCTCGCGACAGTTGAGCAGCACGCGAGCGTCCGCCTCGATGACGGCCTGTGCGTGGTCATGGCCTTCGTGCCGACCGAGCCCGATGACCTGCGCTCGCGCCTCGCGCTGCTGACGGTTCCCGAGAGGGGCCCGCCCGGCTGGGTGTGGCGCGATCACGCGCTGCGTGAATCGATCGTCCGTCTCGCGAGCACACGTCTGAACATCTGAATCCTGTCCGCTCCCCCACCGTTCCTCGGGCGCGATCGTTGCGCCCGGGGTGGCTTGTTGTGGCCTCGGACAGGAGATTCTGACATATGGATATCACGATGCGCCACCGCCTTTTTCGAGGCGTTGGTATCGGATGTATTTCGCTCGGGCTGGCAGGGTGTCAGTCCTACGAGCGTGCGGACCTGGACCTCGGAGGCTTCCGGGACGCTCTGGCGCTGCGCGGCACAAGCGACGAGGGCCTGGAGGCATTCGCGCAGCGACTGCACGACCAAGGCGAGCAACGCACGGCGCGTTCGACCTCTCCGACGGTGTTTCTCTCGCCGAGGCGGAGGTCGTGTCGCTCTTCTACAACCCAGACCTGCGCCTGAAACGCCTCGAAGCGGGCGTCGCGCTCGCGGCCTTCGAATTCGCGGGGCTTTGGGAAGACCCGGTCTTCGGCTTCGACGCCGCCGACGTGGTGTCCAACGCGAGCCCGCTGGAATACGGTCTCACCATCGGGCTCACGATCCCGGTCTCCGGCAGGCTCGGCGTCGAGAAGGACCGCGCCGGCGCGGCCCACGAGGCGGCGATGCGCGAAGTGGCGGACGCCGAGTGGCGCACGCGTCACGACGTGCGCAGGGCCTGGGCGACCCACGCGGCGGCGACCGAGAACGAACGCCTGCTCGCGGAGGCCTTCGACCGAGTCGGCGCGCTCGTGGAGATCACCGACCGTCTCGAAACCGGCGGCGTGCTCCGACGCGTGGAGGGGCGGCTCTTCCGCGTGGAGCTTTCAGAACGCGGTGCAGCGCTGCGTGACGCTCGCCTGAAGGTTCGGAACACCCGCCGCAAGTTGCTCGGGCTCATGGGGCTCGCCCCCGATGCGACGATCGAGCTCCCATCCGCGATCACCGCTCGCGAGCCCGTGGCGTTCGAGGACCCCGAGGCGCGACTCATCGAGCGAAACACACGCCTCGCGATCGAGCGTGCGCGGTACCGCGTCGCCGAAGAGTCGTTGCGCCTCGAGGTCCGCGAGCAGTACCCGGACATCTCGATCGGCGGCGGGTATGGCAGCGAGGACGACGACCGCCTGCTCCTAGGCGTGTCGATCCCGATACCGCTCTGGAACGCCAACCGGGCGGGGATCGCCCAAGCACGGGCCGAGCGCGAGCTCGCTCGAGCGCGGGCAGAGGTGGTCTTCGAGGGACTCTTGCGCGAACTCGATCGGGCGTTGGCGACCTACACGTCGGTGCGCACACAGAGCGATGTGTACGAACGCGAGGCGCTGCCGCTGCTCGACGAGCAGTCGCGCGAGGTGGACAGGCTGGTGGAACTCGGCGAGGTGGACACGGTGCTGCTCCTCGAGACGCTGACCCGGGAACTTGACGCGAAGTCGCGTCTGCTCGAACTGCGTCTCGCGGAATCGCTGGCGGGAACGGAGATTGACGCGTTGATGGGGCCCGAGGCCGAAACGACACAGAGCGCCGATGAGCGCATGGGAGCGGGATCATGAGACAGGCATGGATGATCGGCGCCGTGTGCGCCGTGGTGATTACGGTCGGCGGTTGCTCGAAGAGCACGCCGAAGGAGACAACGAGCGCGATGGAGGAGCCGGCGCAGGGGCCCACAAACCGCGTGGACATCCCCCCCGCTGTGCGCCGGAACCTGGGCATCACGTTCGCGACGGTCGAGGGGCGGCGCGTGGAACAGACGCTGCGCGTGCCCGGACGCTTCGAGTACGTCCCCACGGCGCGCCGGGAGTACCGCACGATGCTCCCCGGGCGCGTCGAGTTGCTCGTCGATCAGTTCGACCGTGTGGAAGCCGGGGACGCGCTGTTCGTGATCGACTCGCCCGCGTGGCGGGAGATGCAGCGCGGATTGACGGACGCGGGGGCGACCATCGAGCGCCTGGGCACCCGATTGGAGAGCTTCGGCCCCCTGCGTCAGGCGCACCACCATCACGAGCAGCAGCTCGAGCGTGTGATCGATCTCCGCGAGGACCGCGTAAAGCGGCTGGAACAGCTCGCCGAAGCGGGCGGGGGCCAGATCGCGGCGTTGAGCGACGCCCGCGACGCGGTCGCGACGGCGCGGGCCGAACTCTCCGAGACGCTCGAGAAGGAAGCGGAACTGATCGCGGACCAGCAGGCGACGCGGGCCGATCTCGACGCCGCGCGCACGAACAGGGACTTTCTGCTGGATTCGGCGGGTGCGCTGCTCGGGCTGACGAGCGATGAGCTGCTGGATGAGGTGGATACGCCTGCGGGCCGCACGACGAAATGGCGGGCGGTAAACCGGATCACAGTGCACGCCGTGGAGGGCGGGGTCGTCGAGACGCTCGGCATGACGAACGGCGCGTGGTCGGATCAGCAGGCACCCGTGGTCACGGTGGTGCGCCCCGAGCGGCTGCGCTTCCACGCGATCGGCCTGCAGAGCGACCTCGGGATGCTGCGCGACGGTTTGCTCGCACGGATCGTGTCACCTTCCCCGACGCGCGCGAGCGGGGCGATCGATCTCGAGAGCGCGATGGAGGGCACGCTGTCGCTCGGACTGACCGGCGACGCGGACGAGCGCACCGTTGACCTGTACGTGCGCCCCGAGTCGCTCGAGCCCTGGGCCCGCGCCGGCGTGTCGGCGCAGCTGGAGATCGTGACCGATGCCTCCGCGTCGGTCGTCCTCTCGATCCCGAAGAACGCGGTGCAGCGCGACGGGCTGACGAGCGTGTACTTCCGGCGCGACCCGGCGGACCCGGACAAGGCGATCCGCGTCGAGGGCGACCTCGGGATCGACGACGGGCGATGGATCGTTGTGGAGAGCGGGCTGGTGCGGGGCGACCAGGTCGTCCTGGACGGCGCATTCCAGCTCATGCTCGCGACCGCCAACAGCGGGATGGATCAGGGCGGTCACTTCCACGCCGACGGCACTTTTCACGCCGAAGACGAGCACTAAAGGAACCAAGCCATGCTGAAGCAACTGATACGGTTCTCGCTCGACCAGTCCTCGTTTGTGCTGCTGGCGGCGCTCGTGCTCATCGGGGCGGCGGTGTACCGCGTGCCGAAGATGAGCGTGGACGTCTTCCCGGAGCTCAACGCACCGACGGTCGTGATCATGTCCGAGGCGGGCGGGCTCGCGGCGGACGAGGTGGAGCGCTCGGTGACCTTCCCGATCGAGACCGCGGTCAACGGGATGTCGGGGGTGCGCCGCGTGCGCAGCTCCAGCGCGATCGGGCTCTCGATCGTGTGGGTGGACCTGGATTGGGGCGCGGACCTGTACCGCGCGCGCCAGCTCGTCGCCGAGCGGCTGGACGCGGTGCGCGAGGAGATCCCCGAGGGCGTCCACGTGGAGCTCACCCCGATCAGCTCGATCGTGGGCGAGATCATGATCGTCTCGCTGTCGTCGCCCACGGGCGCGGTGTCGCCCTTGGACATCCGGTCGTTCGCGGAGTTCGAGCTGCGGAACAAGGTGCTCGCCGCCCCGGGCGTGGCGCAGGTCGTCGCGATCGGCGGCGAGCTGCCCGAGTACCAGGTCCACGTGGATCAGGAGCGGCTCCGTCTGTACGGGCTGACGATCTCCGATGTCGTCGAGGCGGCCCGCGGGGCGCACAGCACCGCGAGCGCCGGGTACCTAACGGACGCGAACAACATGGAGATCCCGCTGCGCCAGCAGAGCCGCGTGACGGGTGCATCGGACATCGCGGGCACGATCGTGAAGCACCACAACGGGTCGCCCGTCACGATCGGCCAGGTCGCAGACGTGCAGCTCGGCCCCGCGCTCAAGCGGGGCACCGGTTCCGAGGGGGGGCAGCCGGCGGTGCTGCTCTCGATCAAGAAGACTCCCGGCACCAACACGCTCGAGCTCACGGACCGCATCGACGCGATCCTCGATCAGATGGAGCCGGTGCTGCCCGAGGGCGTGGTGATGAACCGCGACGTCATGCGCCAGAGCCACTTCATCGAGCGGTCGATCGACAACGTGCTCCACGTGCTGCGCGACGCGGTGATCATCGTGGCGGTGGTGCTGATCCTGTTCCTCCTGAACATCCGCACGACGATCATCACGCTGACCGCGTTGCCGGTGTCGATCGCGGTGGGCCTGCTCGTGATGGACTTCATGGGTCTGGGGCTCAACGTGATGACGCTGGGCGGGCTCGCGGTGGCGGTGGGCGTGCTCGTGGACGACGCGATCATCGACGTGGAGAACGTCTTCCGGCGCCTGAAGCAGAACAACGCGTTGCCCGAGGACGGGCGTCGCCCGGTGCGCGATGTGATCTTCGACGCGAGCAACGAGATCCGGCCCGCGATGGTCTTCGCGACGCTGATCATCGTGATGGTCTTCGTGCCGCTGCTCTTCCTGCAGGGGCTCGAGGGCCGCTTCTTCCGCCCGCTGGCGCTGACGTACATGGTGTCGATCGGCGCTTCGCTGGTCGTCGCGCTGACGGTGACACCCGCGATGTGCCGGTACCTGCTGGCGCGGGGCGTGGGCGGCGGGATCGAGCGGGACGGCTTCCTCGTGCGCGCACTGAAACGCGGTTACGAGCCGTCGCTCGCGCTGGCGATCCGCCTGCGCGTGTGGGTGCTCGGGCTCGCGGGCCTCGCGACGGTCGGGGCGCTCGCGCTGGCGAGCACCTTCGGCACGTCGTTTCTGCCCAGCTTCAACGAGGGCACGTTCACCGTCTTCCTCTTCGCGCCGCCCGGCACCTCGCTCGCCGAGAGCGACCGGCTCGCGCGGGGCGTGGAGGAGCGGCTCTCGGAGATCGACGGCGCACAGACCGTGGCGCGCCGGACCGGTCGCGCCGAGCGCGACGAGCACGCCGAGCCGGTGAGCAGCTCGGAGATCGAGGTCACCGTGAAGCCGGGCGAGGACCGGCACGACGTGCGCAAAGAGATCGACGCGGTCCTCGCGTCGGTGCCGGGCATCACGACGATGGTCGGGCAGCCCATCGAGCACCGGCTCAGCCACGTGCTTTCGGGCACGCCCGCGGCGATCGCGATCAGCGTCTACGGCGACGACCTCTCACGCCTGCGCTCGATCGCCAAAGA
>JAJDDE010000050.1 GCA_029260475.1 Phycisphaerales bacterium
GGTGCGCCGGCTCCACGCCGAACTCGGCGATCGGGGTGTAGACCGTGATCCCGCCGCAGAGCAGCGGCCCGAAATCGTCCTGCTTCACACCCTCAGGGATGGGGATCACCCAATTTTTGTGGCAGTGCAGCCGCTCCGCGAACCCGCCGTGACGCCCCACAATCGTGCCCTGCCCCTGCGAGCAGTAGTTGTGCTTCCCGCCGACGCACCACTCGCAGGTCATGCAGGAGCCGCTGAACCAGCCGACGCCCACACGCTGCCCGGTCTTCAGGTGCCCGACACCCTCGCCAACCCGCTCGACCGTGCCGATCGCCTCGTGACCTCCGACGAAGGGGTATTGCGTCATGCCCCAGTCGTTGTCGAGCATGGAGAGGTCCGAGTGACAGACCCCGCACGACGTCACCCTGATCTCCACCTCGTCACGCCCGAGCTCACCCGGCTCGTACTCGAAGGCTTCGAAGTCATTGCCGTGCTCCAGCGCCGCGTATGCCTTGATCGCCATGGTCCGCTCCCAGAGAGGGTCGTTGGTCCGAGAATCGTGCGAAGGGCAGTCTATGACGACAACGCCCGCGTGGGATTCACGCGTGGGCACCGTTGTGTTGAGCCCCCGACCGTGTGGACCGATACCCCGCCCATGCGCACACGCGTCTCCAACCATGGCTTCACACTCGTCGAACTGATCGCGGTGATCGTGGTCCTCGCGATCCTCGCGGGCGTCGCGTTGCCCAAGGTGCTCGATATCGGTGACGACGCCAAAGAATCGGCCGCCGACGGTACGATCGCCGCCCTCCAAACCGCCCTGCACCAGCACTACGTCAACAACCGAGCCACCGACGCCCCCTCCGACGAATGGGTCACCACGACCGCGGACATCGCCATCACCCTGCAGTACGACGAGCTGCCCGGCGGGCTCGCGGTGAACGCCGACACCCTCGTCGATCAGTACGGCGCCACGTGGGACTTCACGCCCGAGACCGCGTCGGACTCCGCGCGTCTGACGTACGCTTCGGGACCGAATGACGCGAACAACGCAAACAACGGCTCGGGCAATGGCGGCTCCTTCGCCAACTGAGAAAACGCCGCGATGGTGGCTCCTTCTCGGCACGCTCATCGCGATGCACGCGGGCGCAAATCTCGCGATCCGAATCCACCTCGATCACACCGAGCACGCCCTCTGGCTCTCCAACGTCTGTCACGCGCTCTGCGCCGCGGGCCTGCTGCTGGGCTCTCGCGCGATCCTCTCGGTCGCGCTCTGCGGGCTCCTCGTGCCGCACTCGATCTGGCTATTCGACGCCGCGATAGGCCTAACGACCGGGGACTTCCCCATCGGCGTCACGGCACACACCGTCAACTACGGCGCGGTGCTGTGGTTCGTCACGAGCTACCACTTCTACCTGCTCCCCGTCCTGCTGCTCACGACCGCCGGGCGGTTCGACCCGCGCGCTGCGCTGCGCACGCCCGCGCTCTACGCGGTGCTTCTCCTGCTCAGCCTCGCGATGCCCGTCGCGAGCAACGTGAACTATGCGCACAACCTCGCGCCAAGGGTCGCGTGGACCGCGCCGATCAACGCCTGGCCCGAGTGGCTCTACGTCGTCGCGAATCTGCTCGCCACCACCCTCGTCGGCTTCGCGCCCGCGTGGTGGCTGCTGACTCGCTTCAGCGCTGCGCAGTCGGGGAGATCGCGCACCGATCGCTCCGCTTTGTGAGATTCAGGCCGCGGTCTGCCCGTCGTACACGCTCGGGTCTTCGATCAGCAGGTCTTCCACGCTCGGGGCCTCCGCCAGCGGCTGCCCCTTCTCGTTCGTCAGAGCACGCCCGTCGAGCGTCCTGATGATCGGGATCGGGTTCTTCTCGAGCAGGTTCCGCATCTCGAGCTCGAGCGCCTTCTGCTGCTCCTCGGTGAGCGCCGTCCACTTGCCCCGACCCCGGCACTTCGGGAAGCCGCTGCACCCGAGCCACGGACCCCGCGCGCCGTCGCGCAGGTTCAGCTTCTTGCCGCACTTCTCGCACTCCAGATCCGTCAGCACGGGTGGCGGCGCGGGGGCCTTGATCTTCCCCTTCTTGTCGATGTTCAGGATCATGCCGTTCTCCTGCGGCTCATCCTTCTCCAGCAGCGTCGTGATGAACGGCCCGAACCGGCCCGTCTTGCGGATCATCGGCCTCCCCGTCTGCGGGCAGCGCACGTTCACGTACTCCGCGGGCTGCGGCTCGCCCTGACGGTTGATCGGCGACGAATACGTGCAGTCTGGGTACGTCGAACACGACAGGAACCGCCCGTTCTTTCCGAAGCGGTACACGGTTGCGCTGCCGCACTCGGGGCACTCGTAGGGCGCCGGCTGCAACTCCGCCTTGGCGTGCGTCAGGTTCTCGTGGGCCTCTTCGAGCTTGAGCTTGAAGGGGCCGTAGAAGCCCTCGAGCACGTCGCGCCAGTCGCGGTGTTCCTCCTCGATCTTGTCGAGCTGGTTCTCCATGTCGCGCGTGTAGCCCAGCTCCATGATCTCGGGGAAGGCCTCGATGAGCTTGTCCGTGACGACCTCACCCAGATCCGTCGCGAAGAAGCGTCGCTGGATCTGCTCGACGTACTTGCGGTCCTGGATCACCTGGATGATCGACGCGTACGTGGACGGACGACCGATCCCCTCGGCCTCCAGCGTCTTGATCAGGCTCGCCTCCGAGTACCGCGCCGGCGGGCTGCTGAAGGCCTGTTGCGGCTCGATCGAGAAGGGCGCCACCGCGTCCTTCTCCTTGATCGGCGGCAGCGTCTGCTCGTCCGAGCTCGTCGGCACGCCCATGACCTTCATAAAGCCGTCGAAGACGAGCACGCGACCCGTGGCGCGGAACGTCACCTTCGTCGGGCCGTTCCCGCCGGTGATGCGGATGCCCGTGGAGTCCCACTGCGCGTTGGTCATCTGGCACGACACGAAACGCCGCCAGATGAGGTCGTACAGACGCCACTGGTCGTTGTCCAGCTTGCCCTTGAGCGACTCGGGCGTGGTGTTCACGTCCGTCGGGCGGATGGCCTCGTGCGCCTCCTGCGCCGCCTTGTTGGAGGAGCCGTAGAAGTTCGGCTTCTCGGGCAGGTATGCGCCGTCGAACTTCTCTCCGATGAAGTCCCGCGCCATGGTGAGCGCCGCGCCGGAGAGGTGCGTCGAGTCGGTGCGCATGTAGGTGATGTGGCCGTCTTCGTAGAGACGCTGCGCGGTCCGCATCGTCTTCTGCGCGCCGTACCCGAGCCGGCTGCTCGCGCCCTGCTGGAGCGTGGACGTGATAAACGGAGCGCTGGGGCGCGAGGTCGTGCGCTTGGTCTCGATGGACTCGATCTCGTAGGGCGCAGCGATGTCCACGTCGCCCGTGATAGTCCGACGGAATTTCGCGGGACCCTTGCCCGAGGCGTCCTCTTCGACCGACGCCTTCAACCCCGTCATGCCAGCGCTCTCGAGCACCTTGATCACGTCGCCAGTGAGGTCCTTTGTGGCCTCGCCCTTCTGCGAAATGTCGAAGGGCTTGCCGCCGACCTCCACGAGCTCGGCCTTCAAGCCCTTCTTCTCCGCGAGCCAGACGTTCTGAGCCTTGATCGTCGGCGTGTTGCCCTTCTCGTCCTTCTCCCGGATGAACCCGGACCACGCGGCACCCAACCCCGAGGCGTCCTTGGGATTGATCGCGAAACGACCCGTCACTTTCCAGTTCTCGTCGGGCACGAACGCGTCGATCTCCCGCTCGCGATCCACCACCAGACGCACCGCGACAGACTGCACGCGCCCCGCCGAAAGGCCCCGCGCCACCTTCTTCCAGAGCAGCGGCGACACCTGATAGCCCACGATGCGGTCGAGGATCCGGCGCGCCTGCTGCGCGTCCACCTTCGCCAGGTCGATCTCGTGCGGCTTATCGAACGCCTCGAGGATCTCCTTCTTCGTGATCGCGTTGAAGACCACGCGCTTCGCGGTCCTCGGATCGATCTTCAAAAGCTCCGCGAGGTGCCAGGCGATCGCCTCGCCCTCGCGGTCGAGGTCCGTCGCGAACCACACTTCCGAGGCCTCTTTCGCCGCCCGCTTGAGGTCTGTGACCGTCTTGTTCTTGCCGTCCAGCACCGTATAAGAAGGCTCGAACCGATTCTCAAGGTCCACGCCCGGCACCGGGCGCTTGTCGCCCTTGGGGTTCTTGCTGGGCAGGTCGCGGATGTGCCCCACCGAGGCCTTCACGACGTAGTCGCTGCCCAGGTACTTATTGATGGTCTTCGCCTTGGCGGGCGATTCGACGATCACCAGCTTCTTCCCCGCGGCGCTCACACTCGCCTTGGAAGACGACGCCTTCTTCTTCGTCGTCGTCTTCTTCTTGGTCGCGGGTTTCTTGGTGGTCTTCTTCGCCATCGGGGGCAGTCGCCTCTCTCGGATCATCGTTTTCGCGGACTCTCCGCCTGGAGCCGCCCGATCGAAGACGGGGCGGCGGGCGGAGTACAAGCACCTTGCACACCCGCTGTCAAGGCGTCGATCGGGATTCGTCTTCCATCGGGCGGTGACCTCGCCTGCCTGAGCCCCCTACGGGGGCTCAATTCGCTCCGAGCGTAACTAGTTTTTCTACAACGACTTGCGCAAGCTCTGCCGATGAGCGTTCGCCCGCGTCCAGCCACACGCTCCCCGGGGTCAGAGAAAGTCGCCTCAGCCAGGTCCGCTGGTTCTTGGCGAAGCGTCTGGTCTCGATCTTGGTCTTCTCCATCGCCTCGTCGAGCGAGCACCGCCCCTCGAAGTGGCTCGCGAGTTGCTTGTAGCCCAGCGCCTGCCCCGCCTGTTCGCCCAGCCCCGCCGACCACAGCCGGCGCGCTTCCTCGACGAACCCCTGGGCCACCATCCCTCGGACCCGCTCGTTGATCCGCCCGTTCAGCGTCTGGGCGTCCCAGCGGAGCCCCACGAGCAGGGCGTCGTCACGCCCAGCGTCGTCCCACTGCCGCTGGTGCTCCGACAGCGCCGTGCCCGTGAGGCGGAAGACCTCGATCGCGCGCACGGTGCGGCGCTCATCGTTCGGGTGGATGCGTTCCGCCGCCCGTGGATCGATGCGCTCCAACTCCTCACGGAGGGCCCCGAGCCCCATCGCGACGAGCGCGGAACGCAGCCCCTCGTCCGCACCAGGCCCCTCGAAGAGCCCGTCGAGCAGCGCTTTCACGTACAGGTGCGTCCCCCCCACCACGATCGGCGTCACGCCCCGCCCCCGCATCTCCTCGATCAGCCCCTCAGCCAGCCCCAGCCAGCGGTCCACCGAAAAAGCCTCCGCAGGGTCCACTACGTCGATCAGATGGTGTACCACGCCCGCACGCTCGTCCTCGGTCGGTTTCGCGGTGCCGATGTCCATGCCGCGAAAGACCTGCATGGAATCCGCGGTCACGATCTCCGCCCGGTGCCCCCTCGAAGCCAGCGCATGCGCGACCGCAACGCCCAGAGCGCTCTTCCCGCCCGCCGTCGGGCCCACGATGACCGGGAAACGTCGTAGCATGGCTCGTTCGCCGCCCGCCCGGGCACGCTCGTCGTGCGTCCGAGCCGGCGCGCCTCAGTCTCGGAGTGTACCGGTGCCCAAGCGGACCATCGATCAGATCGACGTCGCCTCCAAGCGCGTGCTCATGCGTGTGGACTTCAACGTGCCCCTGGACGACGACGGGCAGATCACCGACGACATCCGGATCCGCGCCGCCCTGCCCTCGATCCGGTACGTCCTGGAGAACGGCGGACGCCTCATCCTCATGAGTCACCTGGGGCGACCCGACGGCACCGGCTACCAGCCCGAGTTCTCACTCGAGCCCTGCGCCAAGCGCCTCACCGAACTCCTGGGCGACACGCTCCGGGGCGAGGTGCGCTTCCCCAGCCACGACTGCGTGGACGGCGCCGCGACCGCCGCCGCCCAGATGCTCGCCGACGGCGAGTGCTGCCTCCTTGAGAACCTCCGCTTCCACAACGGAGAGAAGAAGGGCGACCCGGAGTTCGCCAAGAAACTCGCGGCCCACGGCGAGGTCTACTGCAACAACGCCTTTGGCACCTGCCACCGCGAGCACGCCTCCATGGTCGCGGTCCCCGAAGCCATGATCGGCGCCCCGCGCGTCAGCGGCTCACTCGTCGAGAAGGAGATCCGCTACCTCAACGATGCGCTCGCGCACCCCGCCAAACCCTTCGTCGTGGTCCTGGGCGGCGCGAAGGTCTCCGACAAACTCCCCGCCATCGCGCACCTCATCAACACCGCAGACACCATCCTCGTCGGCGGCGCGATGGCATACACATTCCTCCAGGCGACCGGAGCGAAGGTCGGCACCAGCCGCGTGGAACTCGAGATGCTCGAGCAGGCCGGCGAGATCCTCTCGAAAGCGTCCGAGGCGGGCTGCACCATCCTCCTCCCCACCGACCACGTCTGCTCCACCACCTTCAACGAGAAGACCGGCGACAACACCACCGCCAAGGGCGACATCCCCGACGGCTACATGGGCCTCGACATCGGCCCCGACACCCGCGAGGCGTACGCGTCGGTGCTCACCAAGGCCAAGACCATCGTCTGGAACGGCCCGATGGGCGTCTTCGAGTGGGACCTCTTCGCAGTCGGCACGCGACAGGTGGGCGAGGCGATCGTTAAAGCCACACAGAACGGCGCGATCTCGATCGTCGGCGGCGGTGACTCCGCCGCCGCCGCCGAGCAGTTCGGCCTCGTCAACGACCTCTCGCACGTCTCCACCGGCGGCGGTGCCTCCCTCGAAATGCTCTCGGGCAAGACGTTCCGCTCCGTCGAACTCCTCGACAACGTGAACTAACCCGCCCATGTCGAGACCCACGCGGCGCACGCTCACGCACCTCGCGATCCTCACCCTCGCGTGCGTCGCCTGCTACTTCACCGGCCTCGATACGCACGGACTCGCCAACTCCCAAGAGGCCTTCCGCCTGACCGCCGCCCGCGAGATGCAGGCGCGGGGCGATCTCATCCTGCCCACGCAACAGGGCCAGCCCTACATCGCCAAGCCCCCGGTCATGTACTGGCTCATGATCGGCGTCGCCGAACTGCGCTCCGAACGCGTGGGCCTCTTCGAGCTGCGCTTCGTGGTCGCGCTGGGCGGGCTGCTCGGCGTGCTCGCGACCTACCTCGCCGGTCGCGTCCTGCTCTACGACAAGGACGAGCCTGGTTTCGCGCCCGCCGCGGCGTTCTACAGCGCGCTGGGCCTCGCGGGCGGCGTGCTCTACGCACGCTCGAGCCGCATGGGCGAGCTCGACATCCTCATGGTCCCCACCGTCACCCTCTCGATCACCTGCATCGCCATCGCGTGGAACCGGCACGCCCAGCACGCGCGAACCCACTGGCCGGCACTCGCGTGTGCGACGACCTGCAGCGCCATCGCCGCCCTCACAAAGGGCCCCGTCCCCCTCGCGATCATCGCCTGCTGCGGGTACGGGGCGATCGTCCTCGAAGCCGTGCTCAGCGACCTCCCGCACTCGCGCGCGCACACGCGCGCTGCGCGTGCGCTCGCACCCCTCGCGGGCCTCGCCTCGCTGCTAATCACCGTGCCCCAGGCCCAGGATCTCAAGGACTGGCTGGGTGTCCTGATCCTCGCACTCACTTCGGGACTGCTCGCGTGGGGCCTCGTCCGCGCGAGCGAGCCCGCCCGCTTCAAGCGGTGGTTCGGTGCCTTCTCGCGCACGCACCCCGTCCTCGTCCTGGGCGCCGGAGCCCTCGCGTTCTGGTGGTGGCTCAGCGCGGTCGAAGGGCGTGTGGACCCCGACGTCCTCGCACGCCTCAAGGAGAGCGAACTCAGCGACAACCTCCGCCTCCTCGTGCCGACGAGCCCGGTGAACAACCTCGGCTTCGTCACCTACGCGCTGGGCCCGATGTCCGTCGCGTGCATGATCGCGCTCTACTGGATCGCGCGCGACCGCCCGCCGATCTCGCGTGGAAAGCTGATGATCCTCGCGTGGCTGCTGCTCGGGCTCGTCGTCTTTTCGACGATGGGCAAGGGCGTCGGGCGGTATCTCACGCCCCTCTGGCCCAGCGTCGCCCTCCTGGGCGGCTGGTGGCTCGCCTGCGCGATCCGCGACATCCCCACATCCGCCCTCGTGCGCACACGATGGAAGGCCGTCAGCATCGGGCTGCTCGTCGTCGCGCTCGCGATCAACGGCTGGTGGTACGCCGACGGGCGCAACCGGTTCTTCAGCCACCGCACGCCGCGCGACTTCGCGCGGGCGCTCAGCGCGATGCCGACATACGACGCCGATCGCCTCGGGGCCTATGAGGTCGTGGCGCACGAACTCGACGATCACCTCGACCTCGCGACACAGAACGGGCAGTACGTCATCTACTGGATCGACCACGGGCGCGAAAACAGACGCACGCGTCTGATCGAACGGCTCTTCGAGCAACTCGCCTCGGAACCACCCGAAGCCGGCCCGTACACGCTGCTCGCCTACGAACGCGCAGCGCAGGAGAAGGGCCGCACGATCGATGCGATGCTTCTGGCAGCGGGCATCGTGTACACCCAGACGCCCGCGTCGGACCTGCCCCGGTGGGAGCAGCCGGGCCTCAAGGGGCCGGTGCGCGTGCTCACGCTCTTCCCGGAGCGCTGATCGGGCGACGAAAAAATAACTTAACCGAAGCACAAGTCGGTGGTACATTAGGACTTGCGGAGCGCCGGTCCGGCGTTCCACGAGCTCAGAAGGAGTCACGATGCCGCCGCAAGTCACGATGCGTCAACTGCTCTACAACATGCGCAAGACCGGCGCATCGGACCTGCACCTGAAGGTGGGGTTGCCACCGTGCTACCGCATCAGTGCCGAACTGCACACGCCCCCGGGCCTCCCCGCGCTGACCTCGGACTGCACCGAGCGGCTCCTCAAGGAGATCGTGCCCGAGCAGCTCCTCGACCGCTACGAGCGCAACGGGGATCTCGACTTCGCGTGCTACCAGGAGGTCGAGATCCACCATGAATCCGCCAACGCGGACGAACGCCCCGACCGCTTCCGTTGCAACGTCTTCCGCGCGGGCGGCGCGATGCACGGCGCGATCCGTCGCGTGAAGCCCGACATCCCCACCTTCGAGTCCCTCGAGCTCCCGCCCATCTACCGCAAGCTCTCCGACGAGTCGCACGAGGGCCTCATCCTCGTCGTGGGCGTCACGGGCTCGGGCAAGTCCACGACCCTCGCCTGCATGCTCGAGCGCATCAACGCGTCGCGCAGCGTGAACATCATCACCATCGAAGACCCCGTCGAATACCTGATCCACCCGAAGAAGTCCGTCGTCAGCCAGCGCGAGATCGGCACGGACGTCCCGGATTACGCTCACGCGCTGAAGTACGTCGTGCGCCAGGACCCCGACGTCATCTTCATCGGCGAGCTGCGCGACCACGACACCGTGCTCGCCGCGATCCAGGCCGCGGAGACCGGTCACCTCGTCTTCGGCTCGCTCCACACCGCCGACACCATGCAGTGTTTCAGCCGCATCATCGAGTTCTTCCCCGAGAACGAGCACGCCTTCGTGCGCTCGGCGCTCGCGAACTCGCTGAAGGCGGTGTGCGCGCAGCGCCTCCTGCCGGCGAACAAGGAGAAGGTGCCCTCGGGCGTCGTCCCCGCGACCGAGGTGCTCATCAACAACAGCGTCGTCCGCGAGAAGATCCGCGAGAACGAGGACGAGGACCTCCCCACCATCGTCCGCTCGTCCGAGGCCGACGGCATGCACGCCTTCGCCACCAGCCTCGCCCGCCTCGTCGAGCAGGAGAAGGTCTCCCTCGCCACCGCCCTCGATCACGCGCCCAACCGTGAGGCCCTGCAGAGCAAGCTCCGTGGCCTCAACGTGCAGGACTCCAAGCTGGTCGGTCGCCTCAAGGGTTAAGTAGAGTTCGTATTTTATTAGGGTGATTCCTGCGCGACGCCACCGCTCTGGGCCAACGACCCTGAAATCGACCGATATACTCTCGACCACGCCGCGACGGATCGCGGTCCGCGGGATCGTCCCGCACCATCCCACGCCACCGCCCAAGAGACGCACGGGGCGGCACCGGCGAACGCAGGACGCGACCGCGCGCTCGAGACACTCGTCAGTTCGAGCGCGACCCAGGACACCCTTCCGCATGACGGCACCGACCAGCAGCAGTACCAAGTGGGGCATCCCCCGCGCGCTCGTGGAACCAACGTTCCCCGTACCAGGCATGCACCTCGGCGGCTTCACGCTCATCAGCCGATGCGCCGACCACCCCTTCGCCGAGCGGTGGATCGCCAAGCCCGAGCACGTGGGCATGCGCGAGACCCACGAACGGCGTGCCCTCCTCTACCGCGTGACCACGCCGAGCGCCCGCGAGGCCAGGCCCGCGACGCTCGACCACGACCACGTCCTCCGCGCCGACCAGACGACCATCAAGAGCGGCCCCGGGCGATGGCTCCTCGCGGAGTACCCCGGGCGCTGGGGCGACGTGTTTACGCTCGCGAGCATCGCCCGCTCCCGCGAGACGGGCGGCTGCCGCCCCGTCGAGGCGGCCCTCCTCGCACAGCACCTGCTCAGCGCCAGCGTCCACGCCCACAACGCGGGCGTGTGCCACGGCCCCATTTCCGCCGACGAGATCCTCGTCTCACCGACCGGCGGCGCGCTCATCGAGCTCTACGCCCTACGCAGACGGCTCCGGGGCGAGATCGATTTCGATGACGAGGGTGCCTCCGCGGAGGTCGCCTCCATCGCGTCGCTCGCGATCGCCCTCGCACCCGCCGATGCGCACACACGCGACGCCAGGCCGCTGCACCGCTGGGCGAACGCCGTCGTCGAGCGCTCGCCGGTGGACGGCATCGACGCGCGGACCGCGCTCGACGACCTCGTCGCGTCGATGAAACTCCCCCACTGATCCGACCGCCGGACGCCCGCCCGCTCAGAGCGACGCGAAACGCTCGATCAGGTGCGCGTGCGTGCGCATGCACAGGCGGAAACAGTCCAGCTCAAACTTCTCGTTTGGCGAGTGCACACGATCGTCATCGAGGCCGAAGCCCACCAGCAGCGTGTCCAGGTCCAGCTCCTTCTTGAGCAGCCCGACGACCGGGATCGATCCACCGGTCTTGATCAGGTGCGCCTTGGTCCCCGACGCCGCTTCCAGAGCCGACTCCGCGGCCCCGAGGAAGGGCGAATCAAAGGGCACCGCGCCGGGGTGACCGCCTCCATGATCGTGAAATTCCAAGCCGAAGCCCACCGGAAGTCGCGCCTGGACCCACGCCTTGAAGCTCTGGGCGATGGTCTCCGGGTCCTGGTCCGCGACGAGTCGGAAGCTCACCTTGGCGCCCGCCTTGGAGGGGATCACCGTCTTGGCGCCGGCGCCCTGGTAGCCGCCGTAGATGCCGTTGATATCGCAGGTCGGCCTGGCCCACTCACGCTCGACCGAGGTCCAGCCCGCCTCGCCCGCGTCCGCCTCGCGCGGCAAACCGATCTTCTCGAGCCCGCCGACGTGGTCCATCGGCAACGCCGCCCACGCGTCACGCTCCGCCTGGGGCGGCTCGATGACGCGGTCGTAGAAGCCGGGCAGCGTCACGCGCTGGTCGTCGTCGTGCAACTGCGCCAGCAGTTCGACGAGCACGTTGATGGGGTTGCGCACGCGCCCGCCCCACATGCCCGAGTGGAGGTCCTGATCCGGGCCCGTGAGGATGATCTCGGTGTACGCCATGCCGCGCACGCCGGTGGTGATAGCGGGCTGGCCCCGACCGAGCATGCCGGTGTCGGAGATCACGCAGACGTCACACGTCCCGAGATGCGTCTTCTCCTCTTCGACGAAGCGCTCGAGATTCACCGAGCCGCTCTCCTCCTCGCCCTCGATGAGCACGGTGAGCCTGATCGGGAGCGGCCCGACCACCTCGTGCCATGAGCGGAGCGCCTCGAGGAAACCCGCGACCTGCCCTTTGTCGTCCACCGCGCCCCGCGCGACGATCCGCTCGCCCGGGACATCCTTCGGATCACCCTTCTCCGCGGGCCTGACGACCGGCTCGAAGGGCGCGCTCTCCCACAGTTCCAACGGGTCGGGGGGCTGCACGTCGTAGTGACCGTAGAACAGCACGTGAGGCCCGCTGTAGCCCTCGGGCCCCCCGTAGTGCGCCCAGACGATCGGGTGACCGGGCTTCGCCTTCGTGCCCGTCTCGCGGAGCACCGGCTGCAAGCCGGCTTCGCTGAGACGATCAGCGCACCACTGCGCCGCCTCGCGCGTCTGCCCGGCGTAGGCGGGGTCGGTGCTGATGCTGGGAATCCTCAGCCACTCGATGAGCCGCTGCACCGCGCCCGCTTCGTCCTTTGTGAGAGCCTCGACCACCCGTTGCGCATCGCCCATCGTCCGCCTCCTTCGTGCTGAAAAACGTGCCGAAGGATGAGGATAACGGCTGATGGAGCGTCAGCGCATCGCGCTGGCGATGAGCCCGACGCTAACGACGACGCCCATCGCGATCGCGATGGTCCGCTCGAAGAAACCCATCAGGTCGTGGCGATCCCGACGCACCACCGGCGACGCGCAAATCCCCTCCATCTCCGCGTACGACCGGGGTGGACGGGCGTAGAGGTCCGTCTGGCACTCGGGGCACCACGAGGGGCGCCGCTCAACGGGGCGCTGGAGCACGCGAGCCGAACAGCCACAGGCGACGCAGCGACGCCTGGTCACCCTGCTCCTAACTTTGGCTCGAACGGCGGTGTCCACCCATGAACAGTGCCCCATCCCCGGACAATCACAAGCCCCGAGCGCACGAAGTTCGTCCCACTACCATCCCACACGATGACCGAGGCAATCAAGGCAACCTGGGCAAACCGACTCCGCAAGGCGGCGAGCCGCACCCTGGGCGAGGACCTCGGCGCCGCCGACTGGCGGCCCGAGCGCATCGATGGGTTCTCGGACGAACGCGGGCACCGGCGGGTGGTGGACCGCTACCTCCTCGCGTGGCGCGGGCGCGCGGAAGCCGTCGTCACCGAACCGCCTCCCCCGGAAAACTCCGAAGCGCGCCTCTGGGCCGCCCTCACACACGACACCCTCTCTGCGCACGACACGCTCCCGGTGCGCACGCAGCCGCACGCGCCGCTCTTCGAGCAGCCGGGCGACGTGGTCATCGAGGTGTGGACGGAGACCGAACTCGCGTCGCTCCACGCGCTGTGGTGGCACGCCCAAAGCGACGGGGGCCTCGATCAGCTCGTACGGGACGTCGGGGCGTGGCACGTGGAGCGCATGCAGCCCGACAACGCGACGAACCACCCATGGGGGCTGCACGTCTTCCTGCTGCTGCACCTCGAGCACGGGGCGGAGGGTGCGGACCTCTACGCGCAGACGCTCCTGCACAACTGCATGGTGAGCCAAGGCAAGCCCGACCGTCTGAGTGCGCACATCCTCGCGGACAGCGCCGACGCGATCGAACGTTCCTGAATATCAGGCGACGGGGTTGGGATTCGAGCCCGGGTTTCCGCCGGTTCCGGGGTTCGCCGAGGGCTGCTCCTCGACCGTCTCACCCCGCGCGACGGTCTGGGACGGGGCCTGCTGCTCCGGGAGAGATTTCTTGTCCTGCTCGGCCCGATCACGGGCGACCTCGCTGTCGATCTCGTTCTTCACGCCGTTCACGCCGCGCTTGAATTCGACGATCGCTTTGCCGATCGAGTGGCCGACCTCGGGCAACCGGCGTCCGAAGAGCAGCACAGCGATAACGAGGACCACAATCCATTCCGGACCGCTGGGCATCCACATCGCGAGCATCGGGTCATAGATCAAATTCATGCTGGTGGTGCTCCGCCTGAGGCCTCTTCGGGCCCTTTCCGTGGGCCCCTGAGTCTCATACTAGGGGCGTCAAGCTCGCGTTGCGATCGTGATGCCTCAGCCCCGCCGATCGGCACCCTCGCAGGCGCTCACCACGTTCTCCAGCAGCATCGCCACCGTCACCGGTCCCACACCCCCCGGCACGGGGCTCATCGCCCCAGCCACGCCTCGGACGTCCTCGCTCACGTCACCGGTCGTCCGCATCCCCCCGTCCGGGCCCTCGACCCGGTGGATGCCCACGTCGATCACCGTCGCGCCGGGCTTCACCCAGTCCCGCTCGATGAGCCCGGGCACGCCCGCGGCGGCGACCAGCACGTCGGCCCGCGTCGTGAGCGACCGGATATCGGGGGTGAATTCGTTGCAGGA
>JAJDDE010000051.1 GCA_029260475.1 Phycisphaerales bacterium
CGGTGATCGCCGGTGCGCTCCCGCTCGCGGCCTTCAACCTCGTGCCGGGCGTCCCGGTGTGGTTCGGCGCCATACCCGCGGTCTTCATCTTCCTCGCGGCGTACCTCCAAGAGTGCCCCGCGCCGCTCAGACGCGACGAAGTGCGTATCACCCACGACGGCATCACGATCGACGCGCCCGGAAAGCTACTCGCCGACCACCAATGGGACGAGCACGACCTGCTCATCATGGGCCAACACAAGGGGCGCGCCCTCTGCATGGTGCGCCACCGCGCATCGGGCAAACGCACCCGGTTCGTGCTCCGCGCCGAGAACATCGCACCCCTCGCGGTCGCGGCGGCGGGTGATACCGAGGCGCAGTCCCCGGAGGCCCCGCTGGTCGCGGTCGCCTCATCCACCGTGACAACCTCCATCGGTGTGCCCCTGCCTCGCTCTGAGCACTCCGCACCGAGCCTCCCTCCCTCGGCAACACTCCTCGTGGTCGGTGCCCTGATCGCGAGTTCGCCGCTCTATTTGGTGTCCCTTGTGATCGCCGATCGCGTGTTCACACCGGCACGCTCTCCTCACAACCCTTTCGGTCTCGCGACGCCCACGATCTCGCCGACCCTAGTAGCGGGGATCGTCGCCGGCAGCGCACTGCTCATCGCCACGATCGCCATCATCGCGGTCACGCGGCGCGGTAGCCGGCGCTTTCTCTCGCAGCTCCAAGCGATCGCGTTCGAACCCGGGCATGTCACCATTCCGAGCGACGCGACGCCGAACTCCGCAGACCTCCCGAGACGCATCGAGCCGAGCTACGAAGAGACCGTCTTTACACATCGAGACCCGCTCTGGCATTACATCGCACCCAGCGCCAGTTTCATCGTCGTCGTCGGTGGTCTCCGCCTCACTGGCGCGATCGATGCGGCCCTGACCTGGATGCTCCTCGCAGCGTTAGCGATCGGCGCCATCGTCGGCGTCCTGGCAGGCGGCATGGATCGCCGAACACTCATGGGATTGCACCCCCGCGCCGACGCCCAGGGCCTCGAACTCCCCCGCTTCCGCGCCGAGCCTGCTGTCTACCTTTGGTCGCGCAGCACACTCATTGTGTTGAGTGACAAGGGAGCCGTCGCCCGTTGCCGCGTGTTGGATACCAGCGACGGGCGCACCGAGCAGTTCAGCGTGGCCTCGCGCGACCTTCCGCTACTCCTTGGCTCCGTCAGTGCGGCCCATGCAACCTCGGAATCGTGCGCTGCAGGAACATGATCGAACCCCGCCCGCTTCCCATCCGCCCGCTCATGTGCTTCGCGCGAGTAGTCACCTATCTCGCAGTTGGGTACCTCGTCGTGGTGATGGGCGGAGGAGCGATCATGGCGTCATCGCTCACACGATCCGGCACCGCTACGCCAGCACCGTCCGGGCTGCACTTGCTGCTCCTTGCGGGCGTACCGATCCTGATTCTGGTGCTCGCCCTGTTCTTCCGGACCGCCGCCCGCGCTGACGAGAAGAGATGCGTCGCCGAGATGTGCCATATGTACAGACTAACCAGTACCGAGCACGCCCCCGAACTCGTCTGCGTCGTCCCCACCGAGAAGCCCGGCCTTTTCCTGTCTCGGGTCATGTGGAAACCGATCGACTCACTCCCCGATGTGCCACCCAGCTTCGAGGAACAGAAGCTCAGCGTCGAGCACAAGATGACGCGTGGTGCGTGGATGTTCTTCTCCGTGGTCTGCTTGGGGTTCATAGCGCTCGTTGTCGTCAACAACGGAGTCTCATGGACTTGGATTCGAAACGGACTCATCTACGGCTTCTTCGGGTGGATCTTCGGACGCACCGGTGGACCCAGCTTGCGAGCCGCCTTGCGATACACCCCAATCGTCGGGCCCATTGGAATAGAGCTCCGCACCCCAGCGAGCCGTACGAAATGCTTCGATTGGACACGCACCCACGTAGCCTTCATCGGAACCACCAAGCGCTCTGTCAACTGTCTCCTCTACGACTACGTGGACTCTCGCACCGAGTGGATCGTCTTCCCCAAAGACGCGCTGCCCGTCCTACTCAGCGTGCTGAAGGCATCACACACCCTGCGCGAACAACAGCAAGTAACCGAGACCTCGCCGACCTGAGCGTCAATCCTCACGCCCCAGCGCCCACCCCGCCGATACCTCCCCGATGCGCTCCCGCGCCCCCCTCTTCGCGCTCGATCCCTCCTGGCTCTTCCTCGGCGCCGGGCTGTCGCTCGTCGTCGCCGCGGCCCTCATCCCCGCCTTCGATGACCTCAGCCAGGCCCGCTACCACCGCGACCGGGCCGTCGCGATGGAGCGCTACCGCCTCGAGCGCCTCGCCTCCTACACCGCCTTCCTCGGCGCCATCGAGGACGGCAACCAGACGCTCATGCGCTCCCTCGCCTCCAGCCAGCTCAACCTCACGCCCACCGACACCGAACTCGTGCTCCTGCCCGCCCGGACCGCGACCTCGGGCGATGACGTCTTCACGGACCTCGACCCGGCCTACGCCGCCCCGCCCGAACCGGTGCCCGTCGGCAGCACGCTCGAACGCTGGAGCCTCGACCCGAGGACGCGCCTGTGGCTGCTCGCCTCGGGTGCCCTCTTCACGCTCATCGGTGTCCTGCCGGGCGTGACCACCAAACCCAAGGCGTAACCCGTCAGCCACGCCGCCCGCCCCGCTACCCTTGGTGCTCCACGCACCCAGGAAGCCCTCTATGCGCGCACTCATCCCCCTCCTCGCCCTCTCCACGCTCCTCGGTGCCTGCGCCGGGCCGCAAACGGTGTCGTTCCCGGAGCGCGAGCCGCTGACGGACAACGAACTCCGCCGACTGCCCGTCTACGACGGCCTCACCGGCGCACGCCTCACCTGGGACCAGGCCGCCCAGCGGGCCGGCGGGGCCGATGCGGTGCTCATCGGCGAGATGCACTCTCACCCCGTGGGCCTCCCCGCTGCCGCCGTCATCTTCGAGGACGCGATCAACGACCACGCCTCTTACGGCGTCGTCAGCGACAGCGCCTCCCAGCGCGTGAGCAAGGGCGCCCTCGCCCTCGAATTCTTCGAACGCGACCAGCAGGCGGACATCGACGCCTACCTCGCGGGCGACATCGATCAGGCCACCTTCAAGCACGCCCGCGGCTCCTCCTATCCGCCCGGGCACGAGCGCATGCTTGAGTTCGCCAAGAGCGTGGACATGCCCGTCGTCGCCGCGAACGCCCCGCGCCGCTTCGTCCGCCTCGCCCGCTCCGAGGGGTACGACCACCTCCGCGAGACGCTCTCCGCGGAGGAACTCGAGCTCCTGGTCATCCCCGAAGCGCTCGACGAGGGCGCCTACCGTGACCGCTTTTTCGGTCTGATGGGCGGCATGTCCGGGCACACCGCCGACACCGAGTCCGACGAGCCCGACCCCGTGGTCCTCTCCTTCTTCCGCGCCCAGCAGGTGTGGGACGCGACCATGGCCGACGCCGTCGCGAATCTCGTGAAGTTCGGCAGGACCCCCACCTTCCTCGTCGTTGGGCGCTTCCACACCGACCACGAGGGCAGCACCGCCCTCCGAACCAAGGACGCTCTCCCGATGCAGAGCGTCATCACCGTCACCTTCGCCAACCGCGACCTGGGCCTCCTTGGCCTGCACCCCGAGGATCGTGGCATGGCGGACATCGTCATCTATACCGGTGAAGACCGTCGGTAACGATGGCACTCATGACCCCCGCCCGGGGGTGTCGTTGTCGCTGTGGGTAAGCGGTCAACAACGGGCGCGCAGCGCTCGCTTCGTGTCTACGCGGACGAGGGGTTCTCGACGCCCCGGCGCTCAATCGGGGCCCGCCTGTCGGTTGAGGCGCTGTTCGAGCGGCATTCGCGCCAGCCGCCCGACAGGTTGTGCCCGTCGGCACTGCCCGCCGGAAACCCAGTAACCACGGGCGTTGTAGCCCGATGGCGCACGGTTTCTCCACAAGCCGACAGGCACTAGTACTGTGATGATGAGTATCTCTCTCTCTTCTCTTAGAAGAGAAGACCCCTAGCGGGCCAGCGGCACGCCGCATGACACTCACCCGCAGAGGGGCGTTGTCCCCACTGTGTACCTGATGTGGACAAGTCTCCTCCAAGTTCGCAGTCAATCCCCTTCATCGGAGAGGCTGACACGCGTGGCACCAGACGGTTGTCCGCTGGGCCAACAGGGCCGATTCGAGCACCGCGCCACAGGCCAGACAGGGCTCGCCGCCCCGCCCGTACACCGCGTGCGAGGCCTTGAACGTGCCCGCGTGGCCTCGAGCATCCGTGTAATCACGCAGCGTGGACCCGCCGGCACGGATCGCCTCGACGAGCACCCCGCGCACGTGCAGCGCGAGACGCGCCCACGCCTCGCGATCCAGTTCCCTCGCGAGGCGTGCGGGGTTGACCCGGGCTCGGAACAGGGCCTCGTCGGCGTAGATGTTCCCGACGCCAGCCAGCACCGTCTGATCGAGGAGCACCGCCTTGACGGCACGCGCCGAGGCACCAGCCCGCTCTTGCAGGCCCTCACACGTCGCCTCCAAGGCGTCGGGCCCGAGTGCGGACCAACGCTCGTTCCGGAGGTGCTCGACGCTGGGCGACGTCTTGAGCCCGCCAAAGCGGCGCGGGTCGCGGAAGACCAGACGCCCCCCATCGTCGAGTCGCCACACCACGTGGTCGTGCGCATCGCCCCAACTGGCCTCCTTCAGCCGCTCGCCCGCGCCGGCAACGAGCAGCTGCCCGGACATGCCCAGGTGAACCGCCACCGCCCGACCCGATGCGCCGACCATCGCGAGCTGCTTGCCGCGACGGAGCACGTCCACGACGCGGTCGCCCACGAGGAGCGCCGCCTTGGGCACCCGCGCGGGTCTGGGCGTCACGAGCTCCGCCCCGCCCCGGACGCGCGAGAATCCGCCCGCCGGGTCCAGCTCCGTCGCGATCACGTCCCGCCGTCGCACAGTCACGCCCCGAAACGTCCGCCCGACGACCTCCGCCGCCAGCGTGCGCCGAACCGTCTCCACCTCGGGCAGCTCAGGCACCGGGAACCGCTCCGTCGCCCGAGGTGTGCATCACCCACCCGCTCGCGAGCACCGACGCGGCCTCGATCCGCAGCACGTGGGGCCCCAACCGCGCGACTCGTGCGCCGCGTTCGCGGACCAGCGCCAGTTCCTCATCGGAAAAGCCCCCTTCCGGGCCGACGAGCACGCGGACGCGCTCCGCGTCTCCCTCCCAGGCGCCGCTGTCGCCCGTGCCGTCGGCGACAACCACGCGTGTGCCGTCGGCGTCATCCAGCGCCTCCTCGAGGCCGATGTCGCCCTCGATGCGCATGAGGTGGGCCCTGCCGCACTGCTTGAGGGCCTCGATGCTGATGCGCTCGGCCCGCTCCAGTTTGTGCGCACCGGGCTCGACGACGCCGCGCCGGGTGACCAGGGGCCTCCAGACCGCGACGCCGCACTGGGCGAGCATGTCCAGCATCTTCTCGAGGCGTTGGCCCTTGGGTGTGGCGCTGCACACCTCCAGACGGGGGGTGGTCGGGGCCTCGAATCGGGCCTCATCGATCCGAAGGCGCAGGCGCGACCGCTTGGCCTCGATGACCTCGCCCAACAGCACCACCCCCGCCCCGTCGCACGCTCGGCACACCTCGCCCTCGCGCAGGCGCTTGGCTTTGACGCCGTGCATCGCCTCGTCGCCGTCGATTTCGATGATCTCCCCGATGGTCGGGGGTCGGCCGCTCGCGGGGCCTCGGTGCCAGTACAGGGTGTGACGCATGCCCCACAGTGTTGCGTGCGGCTCGCCGTCGTGCGAGTCCGCGTGAAGGCGCCCGCCAGACCGCCCGATGTGAGTGGAGAGAGGACCGATACCCGAGGCCGATCTCATGGCCGGTGCGCGCATGCCCGACGACCCCACGACCAACCAGCAGGACCCGGAACAGAGCGCCGCACCCAGCGTGCCGAGGACCGCTGCGCCCGAACCAACGACCCCGCCGGAGCCGCACCCCGCAGAGTCCGCGATCGATGGTGCGGAGCAGGCGGCAGAGCGCGTCGGTGAAGAGCTCGACGGCGCCGCCCTCGACGCGGTGAGCGACGCGATAGCGCAGGACGCCACCACCGAGAGCCCCGTCGCGGACCCCGCGCCGGATACAGAAGCCGCGGAGGATGCGCCGCGTGTTGACGACCCCGTCGAGCAGGCCGTCGCGCCAGCCGCCGAGGAAGCAGCGTCCGAAGACGAGATGTTCGATCTCGAGGCGCTCACCGCGGAACTCGACAGCCTGTTGCCCTCAACCGAAGAGCTGCGCACGAAATCCTCCTCCGCGCACGTCGAGCTCGAAGCCGCGCTCGAAGAGGCGGCGATGCAGGAGATGGAGCACGAGCTTGCGCCCGCGCCCGAGAGGGAGATCGAACAGGACCCCGAACCCGCTGCCGAGACGACCGACAGCGCCGACGAACCCGAGGCGCAGCCAGAACCGGTTGGCGAGGTCGAAACCGAAGCGGCACCGCCGGAACCCGAAGCGGTCACCGAGCCTGAGCCGGTTGCAGTGACGGAACCCGAAGCCGCCACCGAACCAGAACCAGAGCCCGAGCCCGTCGTCGAAGCGGTCAAAGCGCCCACGCCGCCCAAGCCCAACATCACCGCCGATCCGCTGCTCGAGGCGATCACCGAAGCGCCGCCCGCGCCCGCAGAGCAGCCCGAGCCGGTCTCCCCCGTGCAAACAGAGCCGCTCCCTGATGATGAGCCGCAAGAGCCGGTGTCACCGATTCAGGCTGCTGCTCCAGAACCCGCTCCCGAGCCCGATGCAGCCGCAGAACCCGAGCCGGAAGCCGCCGAGCCCGCGTCGATCAGCGCGGTGGACGAGGCGCTCGCGGGCGATGCGGAGACCGCCGCCTCCGACCTCGAACCCTCTCCCGAACCTGAGCCCGAACCCACGCCGGCACCCGAGCCGGTCGCCGAGACCCCGGCACCGCCCGCCGGTGAAACTGCCGCCGAGCCCGAGCCCGCCGCCGAGTCGGCGTCAGAACCCGACATCGCACAGACCGACGTGCTCGCCCCGCTCCGCTCGGACTTTCCGCGCGTCGCCAAGCTCTTCGATACACGCTCGCCCAAGACGAAGATGCTCGCGCGCAGAGCGCACGCCCTCGCGATCCCCGCGGCCCGCATCGTCAGCTTCCCGATGACATTCGTTCCCGTCGAGCACCGACCCAAGCTCTCGCTCCTAGCGGGCATCACCCTCGCCAACGCGCTGCTCGTCTGGTGCTTCGTGATCGCGACGCGCCTCTAACGGCGCTCGTGCTCACGTCTCCGTGTCGCTGTCCCGGTTCGGTCGGGGCCGATCCCGTCTCGGGCGGTCCAGCTCCTCGCCCGCCCCCGGCACGCGCACGCCGTCCATCGTCGGGGGCTGCTCGCGACGCCGGCTCTCTTGAGCCGCGTTCTCCAACCGTTCCAGAGCCCCCAGCAACCGCTCGATCACGCGGGTGCGCTGCGCCTCGGGGAGCGCTTCGATCCGGCGCATCAGTTCCGCCAGGCGCGGGTCGCTCGTCGTGGGCGACTGGTCAGCCCGGCGCTGCCCGTTCGGTGCGCCGTTCATCATGCCCGGTGGGTCCTCGCCGCCCATCATCATCTCGCCCGCCTCGCGCTCGGCGGCCTCCGCCGCCATGCGCTCCAGTTCGCTGTTCACGTAGTCGCGCTGCGTCTCGGTGAGCGCCGCCCAGATCTCGCCTCGCGCGATCTCGTTGGTCGGCGCCAGGCGGTTGATCTCGCGCAGGCGTTGACGCGCCATCTGCTGCTGCTCGGTGAGCTCGTCGTTGTTGGCTCTGCGCGCCGGGCGCTCGTCGCTCGCGTTGTAGCCCGCTGCCTCCCGCAGCTCGCGCAGTTCCGCGGCGTGCTCGGCGCGGTGCGCCTGGACACGCTCCTGGTGCGCCTTCGTCGCCCGCTGCACCGCTTCGGTCTGCTCCTTCGAGAGCTTGATGGACGGGGCCGCATCGTCGGTCGTCATCGAGCGGATGATGCGCTCGAGCCACCGGTTCGTGCGCGCATCGTTGCCGGCCCGACGCCCCTCGATGCCCGTCGAGAACGTGCCGGACGCGCCGGGCACATCCGACTCTTCGGCGCGGGGTCCTGCGAGCACATCGGCATCGTCCGGCCCCGTCGTGGCTTGGGCCCCCTGGTCGCCGCCCACGCCCGAGGACGACCCCTCAGACGCCCAGGCAGCGGGGACGACGACCAGCGACGCCCAAGCCAGCACTCCAACACCGGTGACCAGTGATTGCCGTATGCGCATAGCACACCTCCTCGGAGCATCATGCTCCGTCCATCGGTCCAACGTGCCGGAGTCGGGTCTATTGCCCTGATTCTGGGGCGGCAAGACGGTTTTCGGCCCTCAGAGGCCCCGATCAGCCGCGCCCGCCCTGGTCCTCGAGCATCCGGAAGACCTCCTCGAGGAAGAGCGTCGCCATGCCCTGCTGGTTCTTCTTGCGGGTGTCGATCTGGACGGAGGTGACCTCATCGGTCGTCCGCACCACCTCGACCACGAGCTTGTTGTGCTTCAGGTAGCGGAAGTACACCCAGTGACGCCCGTCGGTGCGTTTCTCGTTGAGGCGCGTGAGCCCGAGCGACTCGCCGGCGCGGTCCACCGCGTCGGCCATCTCCTCGAAACTCCGTTTTTCGAAGGCCCACACCTCCGCGCCCGACAGCAGCGTGACGCCGGTCTGAGCGCCGGAGAGCGCCGCGCCGACCATCGCCGGCTCGAGGCCGGTGCAGCCGGTGAGGACGAGTGAGCACGCGCCGATTCCCAGAAGTGAGCGTTGCATGCGGGGAGGCTATGCAGCACTCGCCGCTCAGGGCGAGACGGGCTGCACGGCGTTGATCGACAGCCTGATCTGCTCGATCGCCTCGCCACCGACGATGCGGACATCGATATCCGAGACGAACGCGTCGAAGAGGTTCCACTGGCGGAGCGTTGTCTGGCCGTCCGCAGCCAAGTACGTGAGCGTGCCGCTGGAGGTGGGCGCCATGCCTTCGCCGAGCGCGACGAAGTAGTTGTCAAACACCGCATCGGTGGTGGGGAGCGGGCGGATGAGCGTGAGGTCGTAGGAGGGATCGCCCGGGACCGTCATCGTGCCATCGCCCGTCTGGAACGTGAGTACCTCGAGTGAGCGCCCGAAGTCGGCGATGGTGAAGTTGAAGGTGCCGACGTTCGAGAGCTCGAGGCGCACGCGCTGGCCGATGCCCAGCGGGAGCACGCTGGGCTTGCCGTCGGCGGCGCTGCCGGGCGTGCTGGAGGTCTCGGCGAACCGGCCTTCCAGGAGTTCACCCGGGTCCGAGCCGAGCCCGGCGATCTGCGACTCGAGGTCGCCCAGCGAAGGGGCGGTGCTCGCGACCGGCCCCGCGGGCGGGTTCAAGGGCCCCGCGGCGACATACGCCCCCAGCAGCACCATCGCCACGCCCGTTCCGACGACTATTTCTCGCTTCATGCCCATGATGCCGATCCTTCCTCGTTCGCCACGCGACAGCCACCCCACATCGACGAGGCCTTACCCCAACGCTACAACACGGATCGGCCGATGCAAGCGTCTCACCGCACACGCCGGATCGCGTCCGCCTTCAGCTCGATCTCCTCGCCCCACGCGCCGAGGCCGTTGCGGTCGTTCACCGACAGCGACATCGGGTACACGCCCTCCAGCTCGTAGACGCGCAGCGCGTTGCCGCGACCGTCGTAGAAGGCGATCACCGCGTCGCGCCCCACCCCCGGCTCCGCGGCGTCCGCGAACCAAGGCTCCACCGGGTCGCCCTCGAGCGTCAACGAGCGACGCAGCACCACGCGGTACCGCACCGACCCCGGCTCCTTCACCCGCTCCCCGTTCCGTAACGAATGGGCGCCGACGTTGAGCATGGTGGAGAGGTCGCCGCCGTCGAAACGGAAGTCCCCGACACGCTCGACGCGGAGCATGACGATGACGTCGTTGTTGGCGATGGGTGCTTGTGCTGGTTCTTCAGCCAGCGCCAACTGGAACGTGTCGCCTTCGAATTGCATCGCGCGGCTTGCCATGAGTTCATCGATGGTTTCATACGGCTGCCCCACTGATGTCTGCACCTCGTCGAAACGTGGGAACGCAAACTGGGGATCCCACCATTCGTCGAGTTCTTGCGACTCCATGAACGGTCCGATGTTCCGGTCTGACCGTCCGTTGTCCATCCACCCGCCGAACTGCGGCGGATAGGTGGGGAGGATGATCACCGTCCGGTACCTGGGTATGGCGTTCTGATGCCATCGATCAACGTCAATGACATCACGGTTGTGCTGCGGCAACACCGTGAGCGGCCATGTCTGCTGTTCGTCCAGACCTAGTGCGGTATCGGTCTTGACGAGCCCCTCTGGTTGCGGCGGGTCAGGGTCGAAACTGAACCCGTTTGGTCCGAGCGTCAACATGGGCTTGGGCTTCTCCTTCACAACCACCGCGCGAAGGCCGGCGTCGTCAAGAAATCGCAGATCGACGCGATCGTCCGTAGGAGGCAGCGCCCGGAGGTTCTGCTCCGCAAGGGTGCGCCATCGCGCCAACGCGGCCTCTTCCGTCCACGGGAAGAGCCCCTCCGTGGTCAGCGAGAAGCCCTCCTCGGTCGGCGCAGCCGCCTCGGGCCCGGCGTCCGCCATGAAGACCACACCCGCCGCCAAGCCGCACGCGATTGCATACCGATGGATCATGGGAGACCTCCTGGGGGTTGGGTGCACGGTAACCCGGGGCGGGGGGATCTCAAAGGGGTTTGTTGAGGGGAGAGTGGACGCCGCGGTGGGGGGTGCGGGTCAGTGGTCCACATTCAGAGCAAACCGGGTTCCGCTTCGTGGGAATCGTGCACCCGGCGGTTCATGGTGCGAAAAGGCCCCTTTGCCCGTCCTCTTCAACTTGGCACGCATTCCGCCAAAACTTCGTACCAAGAGGATGGCGCGTTGCAAAGAGCAAGTGGTACAGGAGCGTGCCGGGTCTGTACTCGACTGCGTTCCATTCGAAGTGCTCATAGCCCAGTATCTTTAGCTGCTCAATGTACATTTCGCGGAATCGCACCAAGAACACTTTTCCCGGCAGATTGGTTAAATGATCTCTTCAGTCTCGATGGCCCATGAAGGCATCCAATGCTGAATGCTCGCTCACTGAGTAGTAAGCATCAGTATTTCGCATCGCATCCATGCCATCGGGAAGCAGGATGATCAGATCACCGTGGCATTCAGAGATTGCTTTGACGGTTTCAAATGGAAGATGCCCAAGCTTGAACGGGTCGAGCATCACTACCGAGAGACATCCACGACGAGGTATCTTCATTGCAATGTCATTCACAATGACGTTTGAGTCGCCCGTGTAGAGATGCAGCCGATCGGGGTTTATGTGCTGTTCTAAACGAGCGCCCAGCGCAGACATGTTCTCTTCGTCGATATCGCATAGATGCAAATGGTCGAATGGAAATTTGAGTGAAGCGGCAATCAGCGGGCTGGTGTTGACGATCTCGCCAGTTGACTTGATCCGTGCCTTTCCTGCGCTGGCAAACAGATCGATATAGTGCATCTGCCAATGTTCTTTCATGGCAGTGGTGAACATATTCAAGAACCGCTCGAGGAAGTGATACTTCCTCTTCGCCCAATGACCTACCTCGCCGTGCTTCAGGCCGTCATCAGACACTCTTGGTCTCCTGCCACGAGTTCCGGCATCTCATCCCAAGTCCGCCCCTCAAGCTCGCGCCCCGTCGCTTTCTTATTCACTCCGCCCCACTGCTTAAAAAAGAAGTGTACATCCTTTGCGAGGCACTGATTGCGAATATAGAGGACCCATTCAGATTCCATCGGACGCGCCTTCGGCCCTGATTCGCCACCAACGATAATCCACCCGATTCCCTTGAGGGGCAAACGCCGCAACGGACCGATCAGTGGTTCGCATGACAAAAACCGCGTCTTCGCGGGGATCTTCTGGAGTTCGCGTACACGCCACATGACGCGTTGGTCCTCCACGCTGGTCCCCATCCAGACATTCTCAGGCCAAGGCGTCACCAGTTCTGACGCGAGTTCGCGTGCCCGCTCTGGGCGCTTGGTCAACACTTGAAACACATGCTGAGGGCACTCGTGCATCACCTTGAAGCATTGCTGAATGAACTCCAACGGCACGTTGGGATGGAACAAGTCGCTCATCGAATTGACGAAGATCGTGCGCGGCAAACGCCACTTGCGCGGCGTGTTTAGCGCGTCGTGGTCGAGGTAGATCTTCCCTGTGAATGTCGGACGTCCGCTCCGGTTCTTGTCGGCGGTGCCGCCATATTTGTCACCGGTCTTGCCGGGCATGTGCGAGAGCCGCATCGCCATCCGGGCCGCATAGCAATTCAGGCAACCGGCCGAAGCGGGCGTACAACCAGCGACGGGGTTCCACGTCGCGTCAGTCCACTCGATTCCTGAACCATCAGCCATCGCGCACCTCTCGCAAGAGAATACCAATCAAAAACCAAATATCAAGAGCAAACACTCCACAACTGCGGAGGTTATCGGTCAGACGAGGCGATCCTCACTCGCAATCCCATGCGCCGGCGCCGTATTCAACTGCACCAGCGTCTCCCCCTGGATCTTCTTCGCCTCGTCCGGGTCCACGTAGTCCGAGTGGCAGACCGCTTTGCCGTCCTCGTCGGCGGGGAGGGCCTTGGTGGCCTTCTGGGCGAGTTTGTGGATCTCTTCGGGCTTGAGGTAGCCGCGGCTCTCGAGGATCTGCTGCTGCTCGGGGGTGAGGGCGTCGGACTTGACGGGCTTGCCGCGGGCGAAGCCGTCGGCCTTGCCCGAGGCGAATTCCTGGATCTCTTTGGAGATGCGGACGGAGCACCAGTCGTGCCCGCACATGGCGCAGAAGTCGGTATCGACGTCCATGTCCTCGTCGTGGTAGGCGCGGGCGGTGTCCTCGTCGAAGGCGAGCTCGAAGTGCTTCTGCCAGTTGAGTGCGGCGCGGGCGCGGGTGAGGTCATCGTCCCAGTCGCGGGTGTTGGGGATTCCCAGGGCGACGTCGGCGCCGTGGGCCGCGATCTTGTAGGCGATGCAGCCCTCCTTCACGTCGCCCTTCTTGGGGAGGCCCACGTGCTCCTTGGGGGTGACGTAGCAGAGCATCACGGCGCCGTGGTAGGCGGCGTTGGTGGCGCCGATGGCGCTGGTGATGTGGTCGTAGCCGGGGAAGACGTCTGTGATCAGGGGGCCGAGCACGTAGAAGGGCGCGCCGTGGCAGAGGGTGCGCTGGAGCTTCATGTTGTATTCGATCTGGTCCAGGGGCACGTGCCCGGGGCCCTCGACCATGACCTGCACGCCGTGCTGCCAGGCACGCTCGGTGAGCTCGCCGATGGTCTCGAGCTCGGCGAGCTGGGCCTCGTCGGTGGCGTCGGCGAGGCCGCCCGGGCGGAGGCCGTCGCCGATGGAGAAGGAGACGTCGTACTGGCGCATGAGCAGGCAGATGTCGTCCCACATCTCGTACATGAGGTTGTCGCGCTCGCCCTCTGAGGAGGGGCGGGTGAGCATCCACTTGGCGAGGAGGCTGCCGCCACGGCTGACGATGCCGATGAGGCGGTCCTTGACGAACTTGATGTGGCCGCGGCGCACGCCGGCGTGGATGGTGAAGTAATCGACGCCCTGCTCGGCCTGGTGGCGGAGGGTGTCCATGACGATCTCTTCGTTGAGGTCCTCGAGCTTGCGCCCGATGATCATGGAGTAGATGGGGACGGTGCCGATGGGCACCGTGGAGTTCTTCAGGATCGCCTCACGGCAGGCGTCGAGATCGCCGCCGGTGGAGAGGTCCATGACGGTGTCGGCGCCCCACTTCTCGGCCCAGCGGAGCTTCTCGAGTTCCTCGTCCGTGCCGGAGGAGACGGGCGAGGCGCCCATGTTGGCGTTGACCTTGGTCTTGCTCGCGCGCCCGATGGCCATCGGGTCCAGCTTGTGCGCGAGGTGCTTGATGTTGGCGGGGATGATCATGCGCCCCGCGCCGATCTCGTCGCGGACCTGCTCGGGCGTCAGGTGCGGCTCACGCTCGGCGACGCGCTTCATCTCGGGCGTGACCACGCCCAGGCGCGCGGACTCGAGCTGCGTGATGGGCGTGAACCCCTCGGGGCAGGTCACGACGGTGCGCACGCCGAGGGCGCTGGTGAAGACGTGTGCGCCCTCGGGGGCGTCGCCGGTGCCGAACGAGGCGGTCCAGCCCACGGGCAGGAAGTCCCACGCGGTCTTGGTGCTGGGCGCGGGCATGCCGGGGGTGTCGGGCGAGCTGAACATCAGGGGCCCGCCGACATCCGCCTTGCGCGCGAAGGAACCGGGCGAGGTGCCGGCGCGCGTGGAGCTCGGGTTGTGCGCACCGTGCAGCGGCGGCGTGAACTTCGACGACAGCGAGGGCGAACCCACCACATGCCCCTGCGAGCCGTTGCGCGAGGGGTCGGTGAGCGCGTGCGCCTTGAAGGCGGGCGAACCCGGGCCGATGTGCCCGAGGGGATGGGAGGCGGCGTCGGTCTTCGTGGTCGGGCGGTCCATATCGATCAATCCTTCAAACGGAGTGGGAGCGGGCGGGTTCGGTCAGCGGGTGGGCCGACCGGTTTAAACGGTGACGCCGGGCAGCGTTCTGACCCACGACATGACGCTGCCGGTGGGCAGGGGCGTGTCGTCGGTCGCGACGCCGAGGTGGCGGAGCATGTTGAGCGCCTGGGCGCGGTGATGCACAGAGTGCGTGGTGACGTGCGCGATGATCTGCGCACGGGTGTAGCGGTAGGTGGCGTCGCCTCGGGACCAGGTCACGGTGCCCGCCAGCGGCAGGCGCGAGGCGATGTCCAGCCAGTCGGCGTGCAGCTCCTCCGCGATCTCGCGGAGGCGGGCGATCGAGAAGGGGCCCTGGGTGGGCAGCCACGCCCGGTCGTCGCGCTCGGCGAAGACATCGGACCACGAGCCCAGCGCCCCGAGGTTGTGCTCGATCGTCGCGCGGAGCGTCGTGAGGCCCATCGGGAAGCTCTGGTCGAGCTGCTCGTCGGTGAGACGCGCGCAGACATCGAGGAGTTCGCGGTCGGCGACGAGGGCGTGATGGAGCAGGACGGCACCGATATCGCCATGGGTATTGGTGACATCGATCGCCGCGGACTGGTTCGCGCTGGGATGTGGTGCGTGGTCGGTCATCGCGTTCCCTCCGCCGGTACGAGCCGGATCAGGTTCAACGGGTGCGTCTCAGCCCTTGCTCACAAACGGAAAGGGCGCCCCGCGCGTTCGTAGGGAGTTTAGCAGGGATGGGGGTCAGGACCGAATCGCACGCCCCTCAGTTCAGCCACCCCACGTAGACGATCTCGCCGGTCGCCGGGTCGCACCAGAGCAGGCCGTTGTCCGGGTCCCCGCTCACGCGCCTCCACACCGCCCCCGCTCGGTCGGGGTCTGGCGGCAACACTTCCCGCCCGAACGTCTCGATCTGTCGGAGCACCTCCTCCTCGCGCGACGCGCCGATTCCCCATATTGCGATCAGGTCCTGCGCTTCTTGCACGGTGTTCGGCGTGTAGAGCGCGACGCTGCCACCTCGAATGCCGCGATAGAACCGGCTGCCCGGCGGGAGATCGTCCCGATCCTGCGGGAAGTGTGCGGTGAACGCAAAGCCTTCAACCGCGCCCTCGTATCTCCAAAGCGATTCAGAAGGGCTGACGTGCCACAACGCATACGCGAGATAGATGGGGATGCACAGGAAGATCGCTGCACAACACCACTCGGCCGCGGTCAGGCGCAATCGCAGGAGCCGGACCACATCGGATTTAAGCCACGCCAGCATGGTGTTCACTCACTCAACAGAAGCCACATACACCCGCTCACCCGTCGCGGTATTCACCCAGAGAAACGAGATAGCTCCACCACCGGCATTGCCTTGGAACGTGCCCCAACGTGCGGCCGGCGACGCAGGATTCAATTGCAGTGAGAACTGGCGGTTGATCCCGGTCATCCACACGAGGTGATCGGTATCGCGAGCAAGGGTGTGCTGCGTCGCCAAGGCCTGCGCATCCGCCGGTGTCCCCGGCACATAGAGATCGATCCGATTCGCCTGCATCCCTGTCGCCTCGAAGCGTGTTCCCGCGGGGAAAACGGTCGATCCGGGAGGAAAATGAGCGACCGAACCGTTCGAGACCGCACTGAGCGTGCTGGCGTACTGGTTCAGGTCCGTGAGCCCGCCGACACGGACGTGCGGCAGGATGAAATAGCCGGCGATGAGCAGAGCGGTACACGCACATGTCACACAAAGAGCGACAGATAATCGTTTCGAAGTTCGCATGAGATCCCCTTGAGATGCGAGCACAGTACCGAGCGTTTACATCATCCCCGCCCGCGAATCACCTTCCAACCGATCACCAACCCAATGGCGCCGAGCACGACGAACCCGAGATTCCACTTCGCACGGCTCACCGGGTCCGCCGGGAGCAGGCTGTCGGGCATCTTGGGCAGTTCCGGCTCCGTCCAGTTTGCGAAGAAGACGTCCCACGCCACGTCGTCGGGGTGGGTTCCGCTGTTGAGTTTGGCGAGGATGTAGGTCTCTCGGGCGCGGTTGCGCGCGTCGGCCGCTGCTCGTGCCTCGGCGTACCACGCGCGCACTTTGGGGACGGTGCCGTCTGGGATCGTCAGATAGATCTCCACTTCGCCCGAATCTTCGAGGGAGGCGTGGCGGATGCCGATCCACTCCGGGATCAGGGGCGTGGATCCGCCCTGTTGGATGTCTTCTGTGCGGAAGGCGGCGAGGGCCGCGAGCGCACCGTGCTCGCGAGCCATCGCGTCGTGCAGGCGCGCAAAGACGTCCATGCTCCCCCAGGCGTTCCCGAGTTCAACAAGCCCGAGCAGGCCATCGGCCCACGCTTGTTCATCCATTTCATGGACGCTATGCCTGCCCTCGAGCAGCATCTCGATCAGACGCAACTGCACCACCTCGCGCCCGAAGTGCGCCTCCGGGTTGATCTCGATCGCTTGCGCGATACGCCCGCGTGCCTCGTCTACATCCGCCATCGCCGACCGCTCCGCCCCACTCGCGATCCACCGGTGGACGTGGAATGTCCCGAGGTTCGCGTGATAGCGGTACTCGTGCTCGGCGTCGGGTTCGTTCAGCGCGTCAAGGGCCGCTCGCTTGCTCGACATCCACGCGATCGCCTCGTCGTGACGCCCCAGGCGGTCGCAGGCGACACCCGCGTCGTCGTACGCCTCCAGGTCGGAGGGGTCCGCTGCGAGGGCGGCCTCGCGCCGCTGAAGGCGCACCTCGTAGACCTCATCGGGCCAGCGGTCTATCCAGCCGACGAGCACCTCCGCGACGCCAGGGCGTCCCCGGGCCTCGGCCGCGAGGGTGTCGTAGTCCCAGAGGCACGCGATCGCCCCGGGCGCAAGGAGCAGGGCGATGAACAGTTCTACAAGGCGAAAACGACGCATGGCTGTCTCCTGTCTGCCCATAGATACGCCGGACACGTCCCGCGGTTCGTTCGTCGTGCTGTGGCCTCGGATATTGCTAATGTACATGCCCGCAAGATCACATCAGCAACCTTACGCCGGACGGTCCACGCCATGCAGACCATGAAGATCAAGTACCGCGACGTCGATACGAACGGGCAGCTCAAGGGCTTCCTCTTCTCGAAGAAGGGCCGGATCGATGAGCAGGCGCTGACACTCTCGGACATGACGATCCCCACCGAGCGGCTCATCGGATGCGAGACGCGGGACAAGCGCATCGTGATCGCCTTCCACGACGCTACGGCCCCGGGTGGTGCCGCGACGGTCATCGAGGTGTACAAGCCGTCGGTGAAGAAGCTCGAGCAGGCGATCAACCGCTCGGCTTCTGACCACGAACTGTTGCGCCGTCAACAGAAGCTCGAGGAACTCGGGCGCGCCGACGAGATCCGCACGAGCGTCTGCCCGAGCTGCGACGCCACCATCGACCTGACGGGGCACACCCAGACGCCCGAGTGCTTCTGCCCCTACTGCGGCGCCGTCGCCAACGAGGGCGTGGCGCCCAAAGAACGCGTGAAGGTGCAGATGTGCGACAGTTGCGGCTTTTTCGCCTTCCCCCGAGGCATCACCTGCTTCTACTTCTACTTCCTTGTCTTCTTCTACGGCTTCCGCCACCAGCGCAAGCACATGTGCAGCACCTGCATGCGCGCTGAGGGGTGGAAGATGCTCGCGGGCAACCTGATCTTCATCCTCGGCGTCCCCGTCGCGCTCACGCAGCTCGGGCGCGCCTACTTCGGTGGCTCATCGATCAGCGGCGGCTACCGCGGTCTCGAGGCCGCCAACGTCGCCGCGCGCAAGGGGAAGGCCGAGAAGGCCCAGCAGGGCTACAACGCGATCGTGGAGCGCCTGGGTGTGAGCGCCGTCGCCCACACCAACGCTGGCCTCGCCTTCGCGCGCGTGGACGAACTCCCGAAAGCGACCGAGCACTTCGAGAACGCCCTGCTCAACTGCGGCAACTTCACGCCCGCCGCCAAGGGCCTCGCCGCCACGCTCGCCGCCCAGGGCCACCCGCTCGAAGACCACCCGCTGCTCGCGCCCTTCCGAAGCGACGAGGCGTCATCCGACTCGCCCGCCCTTGGCGACAGCGTGGCGCATCCGGCAGCGCACTGAACCACCACACCCCGGTTCCCTCGCGTTGCAGACCGCGAGACGCGAACCTATTTCGTCGAGATCGCGTAATCGATCGTGCGTTCCTGTGTATCAATGAGACTGAACTCAAGACGCCGGAACCACTGGTCACTCGGCGGAGATGCCGGCTCGAAGACAAGGACCTCCGATGTGTCCGACGGAACCTCAAGGGATGGGTATGAGCTGAAGCGCACGAAGTGTTCGATGTCATCCCAATCGCCCCCTTCGATGTCTCCATACAACACGCTCGATGGCCCCAACGCACGTAGGCGAGCGACCTCGGCAGTGAACGCCGCGGGGTCGTGAAACTCCAGGTGAAGTTCAAAGAACGGGTCCGGGTACGGCAGGACGCCGATTGCTTTGGGTTTCCAGATCGACGAGGCCACCCGCCTGGACGGCAACGCATCCGGGAGGTGTTCCGCTGTCCACCGGCCGCGCATCTTGGTGTACGGCTGCGGATACCAGCCGATGTAGAAGAACCAGAGGACCGGGATGGAGCCCATCACCGCGAGGCCGAGGAACAGGCCGAGCAGTGTGCGCTGGTACGGGCGCAGCTTGATGCCTCGCAATCGACCGTAGAGCGTGACCACCCGATGTGAACCGTGTTTCGGGCTGTTCGACACGCCTGACGATAGGCGAGCGCCGGCACTCACTTCGGAAGCTCCCGCAACCACCACATCGAACCATCCTGCGGACGGCTCCGGGTTGGATCGTGCGTGGTCTTGGTCACACGGTTCAGCGCCCTGCGGCTCTCTGCTTCATCGAGCGATTCGGGAGCGCCCTCCAGATTGAGGATCAGCAGGGTCAGCGTGGCGCGCTGCTGGGAGTCTTCAGAATCCAGCCGTGCCTGCTTGAGCGCGGGCAGCGCCGCGTCTCCGAGTTGGAAGATCGCGTGCGTACACCACTTGGCGTCCTCACGGATGTCGTTGTCCGCGAGGTGCGGCAGCAGGATCGGGAGCACGTCGTTCGCCGCGCTGGAGACACCGCCACGTGCGAGCGCCAGTGCGCAGAGGAATTTCTGCTGGTAGTTCTCGCTCGTGAGGCCCTCGAGGAGTTGATCTCGGGCCGCGGTCGCGTGATCCGCCAGGCGAACAAAGCCGTTTGCGGCGTTCGCGAGCATCAGGTTCCCCTCGTCACCCGGAGCGTACGGCGAGTCGTCGTCCTCGAGCCCCTCGATCGTGATCTCGATCATCCGCTCCGTGAGCGCGCCTTGCGAGTAGGAACGCCAAGCCGGTTGCTCCCGACCGTTCCCGTACCAACGACTACGCCGGCCCTGTTTGTCGTACATGCGCCAGAGCAGGTCGCAGGCGAGTTGGCGCTGCTGCCAATCATCCGAATCGAGCGCCTCGTGAAGCTCATCCAGCGGCGGCTCGTTGAGCAGCATGATCGCCCACACGCTGTCCCGAGCGTTCCACCGCACATCGTCGTGGCGCAGGTCTTCGATGAGCTCCGCAACCGTCGGATCGGCCTGGCCCGCGTGCGCGAGCGGGGCCAGCGTTGCGAGAGCCGACAGCGTGACAATCAAGAATCTCCGCACCACGGCCCCTTTCGGTGTTGCCAAAGCAATCGCTGACACGGTACCGCGCCGAGCACCGGGCCCTCGCCGCGGCCCCGCGAGATCGGCCAGCGCCGGTCGCTAGAACCGGCCGCTCCATGTGACACGGTTGATCACACTCCGACCGGTATCGTACCGATGTGGTCCACGTGATCTTCACCATCCTGATGGGCTTCGCGGTGCTCGCCGGGATCACCAGCCTGGTCGTCTTCGTGTTCACCCGTGGGCACGAAAAGAAGCGGGAGGGCGCGCTCCGCCTCTGGGCCGAGTCCTGTGGCATGACGTTCCACGAGACTATGAACGAGGCTGATCCGCAGTTCCGGCACATCCCGCTCTTCCAAGCCGGCCGTTCGCGGCAGTTCCGCAACGTCATGCGCGGGCGAGTCACCATCAACGCCCGCGAGCACCGCGTGCTCCTGGCGTACTTCTGGTGCCGCTCCGGTCAGGGCAACAACGACACTTCGAGCGTGTACTCGATCGTGGCCATCGAGACGCCGTACACCACGCCGGACCTCGCTATCCGCCGCGAGGGCCTGCTCAACCGGGCCGTGATCGCGATGGGGATGGAGGACATCGACGTTGAAGACGCGTTGTTCTCAAAGACCTTCCATGTGACGAGCAACGACCGCCGCTTCGCGTACGCCCTGCTGGCACCGCGAGTGATCGAGCACCTCATGCTCTGGCGCCGGGGGATCGGTGCGAAGATCAGCACGGTCGAGGTGTGCGATGGCGCGGTGCTGATCCACCGGCACCGATTCCCGTGGCGTTCACCAGCGCAGTTCGATCGCATCCTCCGGTTCGGTGCCGGCTTCATCGACCGCTGGCCTGACCACCTCCTCGCACGCTTCGAGGGTGATCCCACGTTCCGCACCGGGGTCACAATCTCCAACGAGGAACTTCGCGGCGACCGTTGACGCGTCTTCTTCGAATCGGAACGAGACACGCCAAGCCCCCCGACACCCTTTAGTCTGTACCCGTGAAAGCCCTCATCCCCATCGCGGTCGTCGGTGTGCTTGCTCTGATCGTCTGGGCCGCCATCGCCTCGCACAAGAAGACCAAGGAGCGCAAGGCCGCGCTGCTCGCGTGGGCGGGCGCCAACGGGTGGCGGTACGCCGAGCCGCGTGACACGCGATTCGACGAGCGCCACGCCCACTTCAGCCAGTTCCGCCAGGGCCACTCACGCGTGCTCAGGCTGGCGATCGAGGGCGACGTCACCATCAACGAGCGCCCACACCGCCTGACCACCGGCGACTTTCAGTACAAGACGACGACGACCGACTCCAAGGGCCGCACGACCACGACGACGCACAACTTCACGTTCCTCCTGCTCGGCACCCCCTACCCGCAACTCCCGGCGCTCACCATCCGGCGCGAAAACTTCTTCGACAAGATCGGCAGCGTGTTCGGCTTCGACGACATCGACTTCGAAGACGCCGAGTTCAGCAAGAAGTTCATGGTCAAGAGCAAGGACCGCCGTTTCGCCTACGACCTCTGCTCGGTCCGCATGATCGAGTTCCTCAAAGAGCACGCGATCGATGCGCCCGCGATCCACTTCGAACAGGGCGAGCTGCTGCTGGCGACCTCGGGCATCTGGTGGAACGTCGGCGAGTTCGAGAGCACCCTCGACTTCGCGAAAGCCTTCGTCGACCGCTGGCCCGACCACATGCTCGCGGAGCTGGAGAACGATTCGGGGTTCCGGACGGGGATCGAGACGTGAGCGGGACCGATGCGCTCGGTATCGCGATGATCGTGCTCCTGATCGGCGTGCCGGCCGCGGTCATTTGGACGCTGTGGACGTTGATTGTCAATGCCCCGTACCGATTCGAGCGCACGCGGGCCGATGCGCTCCGTGAATGGGCGCACGCCAACGGGTTCACCTTCGATCCCACGAACACGCGCCTGATTCTCGCCCGCTACCAGGGCATCCCCTTCTTTGCCATCGGCACGAGCCAGCACGCCTGCAACACCATGACGACCACCGTCACCCGCAGCGGCCGCGACTATCTGCTCCGCTTCGGCGACCTGTACTACACCGTGGGGTTGAAGCGTCAGTCGATTGTGCACACCTCCTACCTGGCCATCGAGTCGCCGTTTGAGAAGATGCCGCGGACGACCATCCGCCCCGAGCGGAGCAGCGTCATGCAGCAGCGCGACATCGACTTCGAGGACGCGGAGTTCTCCAATATGTTCCTCGTGCACTCATCGAGCAGGCGCTTCGCCTACGACCTGCTGCATCCGCGTGCCATCGAGTTCCTCAAAGCTCACGCGGCGGGTTGGCTCGAAATCGAAGTAGCGGGATCGTTCATCGCCCTCATCGATACATCGCGTCATCAGCCGCTGCGCGAGCCCCCGGCCTTCCTGAGCGCGCTCGCCGGTCTCCCTATCTCCGATGACACACGGTGGCCTGTCCCTGTATTCGGTCAGCACGTGGGCCTCGCGCTCTCGATACTCGAACTCTTCCCTGAACACCTCGCCCGCGACCTCGAAGCAGGCCCGGCATGACCTGGATTCTCGCCGCGATTGGAGTAGCGCTCGTCATCGGCGCGATCTGCACCGGAGCGGAGAGCCTCCGTGAAGAACGTAGGCGTCGTCGTGCGCTCTTCCGTCTCGCCGAGCGGCTCGACATGCGTTACGAACACTCCGAGATCCATCCGCCCCCGCTGCGAGACCGCCTCGAGTTCTTCCGCGCCGGGAGAGAGGGGAAGATCCTCAACACGCTCTCCAAACGCATCGAACTCAACGGGCGCACGTTCCGCCTCGCCGCCGGAGACTATCGGTACGAACTCTCATCAGGATCGGACACGATCTACTGCGCATGCTCGTACGTCTACGCGCAGCGCGATGGATGGTCGGTGCCCGCGACGCGGCTCTATCGCAGGGTGATCGACGACTCGTTCGCCCTGCAGACAGGCATGCACGACGTGCAGATCGAGAGCGCCGAGTTCAACAAGGACTTCGCAGTCCGGTCCTTCGACCGCCGATTCGCCTACGACCTCGTCCACCCGCGCACAGCCGGCTGGTTGCAACGCTGGTTCGACCCGGACCCGCTGATCGACATCGATCACGACACCATCCTCCTCGCGGCGTTCCGCCC
>JAJDDE010000052.1 GCA_029260475.1 Phycisphaerales bacterium
TCTGGTGGCTCGCGATCTTCCCCGGCTTCGCGATCTTCCTCACCGTCCTCGCGTACAACCTCATCGGCGAGGCCCTCCGCGACGGCATCGACCCCAAGCTGAAGAAGGCCCGTGTCTAACTCCACCTCGACACCATCAAAAGCGTCTAAAGCCAGCGGCACCCCGGCACCCGGCAAGGTGAACGAGACCGTCCCGCTCATGCAGGTCGACGACCTCGCGGTCTCCTTCGACAACGGCAAGGGCCCGCGTGTGCAGGCCGTCGATGGCGTCCGCATGACCGTCTACCCGCGCCAGACCCTCGCGGTCGTCGGCGAATCCGGGTGCGGCAAGTCCGTCACCGCGATGTCCTCGATGCAGCTCGTCCCACGCCCGCCGGGCCGGTTCGACCGCGGACGCATCATGTTCAACGCCGACGACGGGCAAATCGACCTCATCAAGCTCACCGAGCCCGAGATCCGCTCCCTCCGCGGCTCGGACATCGCGATGATCTTCCAGGAGCCCATGACCTCGCTCAACCCGGTGTACACCATCGGCGACCAGATCCTCGAGGCCATCCTGCTGCACCAGAACGTCACCCCGCAGGAGGCCGCGGAGATCGCGGTGACCGCGATGGACGACGTGGGCATCCCCGACCCGCGCCAGCGCCTCAAGGCCTACCCGCACCAGTTCTCGGGCGGCATGCGCCAGCGCGTGATGATCGCGATGGCCCTCGCCTGCCAGCCCCGCCTGCTCCTCGCCGACGAGCCGACCACCGCGCTGGACGTCACCATCCAGGCCCAGATCCTCGACCTCCTCAACGACCTCCAGAACACGCGCCAGATGGGCATCATGCTCATCACCCACGACCTGGGCGTCGTCGCCGAGAACGCCGACGTGATCTGCGTGATGTACGCCGGTCGCGTCGTCGAGTACGCCAACGTCTTCGAGATCTTCGACAACCCGATGCACCCGTACACGCGCGGGCTCTTCGCCTCGATCCCGAAGATGCACGCCCGGAACGATCGCCTGGTCACCATCAACGAGGTCACCGACAACCCCGCCGAGTTCGAGAAGCTCCCCGGCGCCGAGGAAGGCGTCCGTCCGTGGTGGCCCTGGCAGAGCCCTCCGAAGGACCTCAAGGCCAAGCCGATCCCCGCCGGCGACTACGCCCTGCTCGAGGTCAAGAAGGACCACTGGGTCGGCGTGTGGCGCACCGAGGCGGTGGAACACCGCGAAGACCGCTTCCCCGACCTCCAGTACCGCGTTCACGACGACAAGAACGCGCCACAAACACACTAAGCACGCTCCGCTCGGCGTAGGCTTCTGCCATGCGTGTCCTCCTGCTCGCCGACGCCAAGTTCTCCCGACGCGAGCACGCCTTCCTCGGGCGTCTCGAGATCGGCTTGCTCGGCGAGGGTACGCGCGTGCTGAGAGCCGTCCCCGAAGCCTCGCACGCCATCCAGTCCCATACGCTCTCGTACGTCGTGCCCTTCCGCGAGCACCCCTCCCGTTTCGGCAGAGCGGCGGCCTACAAGCGGTTCGCCAACGCCCTGCGTCAGAGCTCGCCCGCGATCACGACCGACAGCGACGGGGTGCTCTTCGAGATCATCCACGCCTTCGGCGGTGAGTGCTGGGACCGCGCGGTCGCGACCGCCGAGCTCACCGGCGCCGCGCTCGTCATCGAGCTCACCTCCGCCGATGACATCCGTCGAGCCAGAGCGCTCGAGCGCACGTACCGATCCAAATTCCCGAACCGCGACAGACCTACGTGGTGTACGCCCAACGCGCGCATCATGCGGGCCGCAGAAGACGCGGGGCTTCGCGGCACCCTCGCGCTCACGCCCTGGGGCGTCCACACCCCGCAACACGCGCACCAGCCGCACCCCGAAGGCCAACCCATCTCGATCAGTGTCGTCTGCTCCGGCGCCGAGCCGCGCGCGGTCCACCCTCTCCTCGAGGGCTTCGCAGCACTCGAAGGCGACAAAGATCGCATCATGCTCTTCATCGACTCGACCGCAGCCCAAGCCGACCACGGGCTCTGGTCCCGCGCCGAGAGCCTGGGCATCCTCGAGTACATCACCTTCGTCGCGGACATGGAGAGCCGACGCGATATCGTGCTCGAGACCGACGCGCTCGCGATCCCCGAGCAGATGGGCGAACTCCGCACCATCCTGCTGGACGCGATGGCCTCGGGCATGCTGATCCTGTCGCGCCGAGACCCGCTGATCGAAGCGACCGCCGCGGAGGGCGTGGCCCTTTTAATCGACGCGCCGACACGCGAAGCGTGGCTCGCCGCCTTCCGACGCGTGCTCGACGCAAAGTTCCTCGAGACCTGCGGGGTCCAGGCCCGCGAGCGCGTCCGAGAAGATCGGCCCGCCCACAAGCACATCGAAGCCGTCCTCAGTGCCTACCAAGGGGCCCTCACGCCCGCCCCGATGCCGATAGGCCAGATGACGCAACCCCCTGCCCTGTAAGCGCATATGGTCCTATGACGCTTCAGGCGTCACACCCCGCCCAGACAGTAGAGGAGCCACACCATGCGCAACCTGATCGGCCTCGCAGCACTCTCACTCATCGCGAGTGTCGCCCTGGGTGCCCCGCGCCACGACCCGGTACTGCTCATCACCCCGCCACGCGATGGCTCCCCTCTGCTCACGCGCATCACCAGCGACCGCCCCATCGCGCGCACGATCACGCGTGATCGCGGTGTCGTCGAATTCAATGTGCCCACAACGGGCGTCCCCAATGAGGGGCCGCTCCGCTACGGCGTAGACCCCCAGAGCGCGAACGAACTCATCGCGGTACGCACGCGCGAGCCGCTCCCCACCGTGCTCATCAGCCCCTACGAAGAGATCAACGGGCGCACCCGGGACGAGATCCGGCGTCAGTTCCCCTACGCGCGACGCGTGGACACGATCACCAGCGACCTCCGCCAAGCACAGCGCCAGTACCTCAAGGATCGCGGCGTGATCCTCAGCGTCCGCAGTTTCAGCGGGGATCGATCAGTCCTCCGCAACAGCAGCGCTCCAGCGCCTCGGGTTGTGCGCGCAGATGAAGAGATCGCGATCCGCCCGACCCGCGTGCTGCCGCCCAACGATTGAACTACTTGCCCGCGTAGTGGCAGCGGCTGGTACACGTTTCGTGCACGACAACCTCGAACAGCATCGGGAGCGTCGGCAGCAGGCGATCCCACACCCACTTGGCGATCACCTCGCTCGTCGGATTCTCGAGACCCTCGATCTCATTGAGGCAGTCGTGATCGAGACGGTCCCGCACCGGCGCGATCGCCCGCTTGATGTCCGCGTAATCGATCAGGTACCCCCGCCCATCGGGGATCTCGCCCTCAACGACAACATCCACCTTGAATGAATGCCCGTGCATCCGCCGGCACTTGTGCCCCTCCGGGAAACAGGGGAGCCAGTGGGCGGCCTCGAAATCGAAGGATTTGACCAGTCGTACACGCATCGGGGCCCATGGTAGGCCCCGTCGGTCAGGCGTCCAGTTCCTCGCGGAGTACCTCGACCAGAGCCGCGGCACGCTGATCACCGAGCACCAGCGCCTGATTCGAGGCGGCGTACGCGAGTTCGATATCGCCCACCCGTTGCGCCCAGAGCGCGAGCTCGAAGTACAGGTTGGCGTCGTTCGGGCGTGTTTTGCTCGCCCGCTCGTACATCTCAACAGCCCGCTCGGGTTCACCCAAGGTGCCGAAGCACAGCGCGAGCTCGTTGAGCAATCCGTCATCCGCCAGCCGCCTGGGCTCGCTGATTGTGAGCAGCAGTTCCGCCGCTCGTTGCCCCTGCCCGAGACGCCGCCGGATCGTGGACTCGATGCGGATGTAGCCCTCGTCGGTCGGCCTGAGGCGACGGGCTCTCTCGATGTGCTGCAGCGCCGGGTCAAGATTGCCGGCGTCCATCGCGATCCCCGCGAGACCGACCCACGCCTTGTCGAGCGACGCGTCCAGCTTCGTCGCGATCACGAGCTGCACGCGGGCATCATCGTGCTGCCCGATCTGACGCAGCGCCTGCGCACGGCTGAGTGGGTACTTGGCGTTCGTGGGGTCCGTGTTCTGCGCAAGGGCCCAGTTGTTCGCCGCCTCGTTGTACCGACCCATCTCGTAGGCAATACTCGCGGCGAGGTCTCGGTATGAAGCATTTTCACCCATTGAAAGAGCCGCCAGGAACGCGCCGAACGCTTCTTCCTTCTTCCCTTGTGAATACAAGGCCTCGGCGTACACGCCGTGAATCGCCTGGTCGCTCGGGTACTTCTTGATGCCCGCCTCGAGCATCGTCACCGCTTCTGCGTGCTGGCCCGCATTGAGCCGGTTCCGAGCCGCCGAGAGCAGCACCTCCGCTGTCTCAGGCGGCGCAACGCCATCGCCCGTGTCGGTCGATTGCTTCCCGGCGGTGGTCGTCGCGGGGTTCTGCTGCTGGTTCGTGTTCCCCCTCCGCGTGAGGATGTACAGGGTGCCGCAAGCGATGAGGACGACGGCGATCAGGATGACGACCGCGCGTCCGCCCCCCGTCGAACCGGCGGGCGCATTGGGGGTGGTCTTGGTCGAATCGGTCATCGCGGGGCTCCCTTCGTCTACCATGGCCCTTTCCGTGCGTGGCGACCGCCACCCGGGTCACCCACTGTACACCGATCGCCAGGAGGCCCGTGTGTCGCCCTCGGATACCCCCTCGCCAACCACGTTGGATGCCAAGTACGTCCCCAGCGACCACGAGCCGCGGATCGCCCAGCGTTGGCTCGACGCCCGCGCCTTCCACGCGGACCCCGCCCGGGTCCTCTCGGGTGATCGCGAGCCCTACTGCATCCTCATCCCGCCGCCCAACGTCACCGCCCGCCTGCACCTGGGGCATGCGCTGGTGAACAGCCTGCAGGACGTCCTCATCCGTGCGCACCGCATGAAGGGCTTCGAGACCCTCTGGATGCCCGGCACGGACCACGCGGGCATCGCGACGCAGACGGTGGTGGACAAACGCCTCAAAGCAGCGGGCGAGCCCAGCCTCATCGACTACAAACGCGAGGAGGCCGATGGCGGCCCCGGGCGCGAGAAATTCATCCAGAAGGTCCAGGACTGGAAAGACGACTACGAGGAACAGATCACCGACCAACTCAAGGCGATGGGCTGCTCCTGCGACTGGGACCGCCAGCGCTTCACGATGGACGAGATCTGCGCCCGCGCCGTCCGAGAGGCCTTCTTCCAGCTCTTCAAAGACGGCCTCATTTATCGCGGCAAGCGCCTTGTCAACTGGGACCCGGTTTCGCAGACCGCTCTCTCGGACGACGAGGTGGAGATGGAGGACGTCGAGTCCTTCTTCTGGTACCTCAACTACCCCGTCGTGGACGACAGCGGCAAGGAAACGGGCGAGCACGTCACCGTCGCGACCACGCGCCCAGAGACGTACTTCGGCGACACCGCGATCGCCGTGAACCCCGAGGACCCCGAGCGTGCGCGCTTCATCGGCAAGAAGGTAAAGCTCCCCTTCGTCGGGCGCATCATCCCGGTGCTCGGCGACGACTACGTGGTCATGCCCGACCCCGAGTCCTCCGACAGCAAGGCGAAGTACGCCTCGGGCTTCCTCAAAGTCACCCCTGCGCACGACACCAACGACTACGAGATCGGGCAGCGCCACGACCTCGAACAGATCAACATCATGGCCCCCGACGCCAGCATCTCCGACCAGCACGGCTGGTCCGACGTGGGCGACGCGAAGTGGGTGCTCGGCAAGAGCCGTGAGGACGCGCGAGAGCTCGTCGAACAGCACTTCCGAGACGCGGGCCTGCTCGCGGGCAAGAAGCCCTACGCGCACGCCGTGGGCCACAGCTACCGCAGCCACGTGCCCGTCGAGCCCTATCTGAGCGATCAGTGGTACTGCAAGGTGTCCGACGACCGCCTCGTCGGTAGCGCGCAACGTGCGCTGGCGTTGGACCAGCGGACGGAGCAGAGCCTCACGAGCTGGCCCGAATCTAGGCCTTCTGCCGGTGGGATGGGCTTCCAGCCCGTCCCGTTGGACTCCGACACATCAAAGATCCCCGCGCGTCTCTCTATCCACCGCCGCCACCTGCCCCATTGGCAATCCGGTGGCAGCACCTATTTCATCACCTTCCGAGTGAAAGACGGTGAGCTCTCTCCTGAGGAACGCGAGATGTTCCTCGACGCCTGTTTCCATTTTCATAACGACCGCTACACCTTGCACCTTGCGACCGTGATGCCGGATCATGTCCATCTGCTCATCACGCCGAAGGAGCACAAAGACGGAGGCTGGTGGCCGCTTCAAGACCTGATCCACTCGATCAAGAGTTTCAGTTCCAACCAGATCAACTCCACCCGCGGCACAGGCGGACCGCTCTGGCAGCAGGAGTATTACGACCGTCTTGTCCGCGACCATGACGAATTCGTTGAGAAGTGGAACTACATGCTGATGAACCCGGTGCGAGCCGGTTTGGTGCCGCAGATCGGTGCCTACAACCACACACGCAGGGGCGATGCGGACGACCAACGGGACGGGCTGGAAGCCCATCCCACCGGGGAAGACACCGACGGCTCCCTCTGCTTCTCTCCTGCGCGTTATGCGAAGACCTACGAGGCTTGGCACGACGGCTTGCGCGATTGGTGCATCAGCCGTCAGCTTTGGTGGGGGCATCGGATCCCGGTGTGGCGCATGACCGGTATGAGCCCGTCGGATGAGCAATACGGCGACCTGGGTTACCTACTGGAGCAGTGGGAATCAGAATCGCGCGTCGCTGTCCATCGCCGAGGCAAGGTTGGAGGTATCTCCGGGAAGGGGTTTGAAGGCCACTTCCAATCTGCGGGCAATATCTTTGTGTGCATCCGCGATCCGGCAGACACCGAAATTGCTGATTGGCTTCAAGCCAACGATCTCTTTACTCAAGACCCCGACGTCCTCGACACCTGGTTCTCAAGCGCACTCTGGCCGCTCTCCACCATGGGTTGGCCCAACGCAAACCTGCCTCGGGTCACACCCCGCCAGATCGATCCGGCGGACGCCTCGTCGATCCGCGCCGTCTGGGTGAAGCGTGTCGGCACATGGAAAGAGTTCATCGGTTCCGCGGGCGACGAATCGGGCGAGCTCATCGACCGCCTGCTCCACATGCGCGACAACGCCACCACCGCCGACGGCGGACGCCCGCTTTCCTACCAGCTCTTCCGCGAGGCGGAGCTCCAGAGCGACGGCACGAAGGCCGACGCCCTCGCCGACCCGAAAGACATCCAGGACGCTACCGACCTCATCTGTGCCGTGGGCATCAAGGAACAGGCCCCCGTCGAGTCCACCAAATACGGCGCGATCCACGTCGAGACCATGCTCCTCAAGCACGGATTCCAGGACACCGCCGGGCTCCTCGAAGCCTTCAACCCCTCCAGCGTCCTCTGTACTGGGCGCGACATCATCACCCTGTGGGTCAGCCGCATGGCGATGTTCAACCGCTTCTTCACCGGCGGCACGCTCCCCTTCACCGACGTCTACATCAACCCCATCGTGCAGGACGGGCACGGGCAGCGCATGAGCAAGTCGCTCGGCAACGGCGTGGACCCCCTCGACATCATCCATTCCCACGGCGCCGACGCGCTGCGCATGGTGCTCTGCCAGATCGCCACATCCACACAGGACGTGCGCATGCCCGTGGACACCGTCTGCCCGCACACCGGCGACGTCTTCGAGCCCGAGACGATCACCACCAGCGCCGGGCACGTCGTTGCGGCCCCGATCCAATCGTGCCCCTCTGACCCCTCCAAGAAGATGGTCACCGCCTACGGCGTCGCCTCGGGCCTCGCGAGCGCGACTGACGAGATGCCGCAGGCACGCAACACCTCTTCGCGCTTCGACATCGGGCGGAACATCTGCACCAAGCTGTGGAACGCCGCCCGCTTCGCGATGATGATCCTCGAAGAGTCGGATGCAAAATCGAGCGATGCCGTGGACCCCGCATCCCTCGGGCTCGTTGATCGCTGGATGCTCGGTCGCCTGAGCAAGGCGGTCGCCGAGATCGACGAAGCGATCGCGACGTATACGTTTTCGAAGTACGCCGAGCTGGTGTACGACCTGCTCTGGCGCGACTTCTGCGACTGGTACCTCGAAGCGATCAAGCCGACCGTGCGCACGAACCCGGGCCAGCAGGCGGTCCTGCACGCGGCCCTCGACACCATCCTCCGAGTGCTCCACCCGATCACGCCCTTCGTGACCGAGGTGCTCAGCGAACGCCTGAACACGCTCCCCCGCCCGGGCTCGATCAACGGCGTGCAGCTCCCCCGCGCGGAGCTGCTCTGCGTCGGTGCATGGCCCTCCATCGAGGCGACGCTTCACGACGGCGCGACGGAGTCCCGTTGGGGCGAGGTGCAGTCGCTCGTCGAAGCGATCCGCCAGTCCCGTGCGCAGCAGAACGTGCCCAACCGGCAGAAGCTCACGCTCCACGGGCCGCGGGCGATTGTCGATCTCGTCGAGGCGTGTGGCCCCGTCGTCCCATCCCTCGCGGGCCTCGCAGCGGTCACGACGGACGCCCCCGAGGGCGCGAGCGTGGAGCTGCTCTACGAGGGCGACAGCCTGCGCCTTTCGGGTCTCGACGAGGGCATCGACCCCGAGAAACTCAAGGCCCAGCTCACCGATCGCCAGAAAAAGCTCACCGGCGAGATCAGAGGGCTCGAGGGCCGACTGAACAACCCGGGTTACGTACAGAAGGCCCCCGCCAAACTGGTCGATGAGACCAAGGCCCAACTCGCCTCCAAGCAGGCGGAACTCGCTGACATCGAATCCCGCCTCAAGGAGCTCGTATGACCATCCCCCGACGCACGATGATGGCCCGCCTGACACTCCCGCTGCTCACGGGCGCGATCGTCCTCTCCGGTGGCTGCGCAAACGACACGATGCCCGAGCCCTCCTCGCGGAGCGATGCGGCGGCGGTGGATCGGGCGCTGGAGGCCTCGGGCTCGACGACCTCGGGCGTGCGCGCCACGCCAATCGTGCTCTCGCAGGAAGCCTGGACCTTTTCGGGGCGCGATGGGTACATCATCCGAACGCCTCACTACCGGCTCTTCACGACCGAATCCGATCAGGTGCTTCGCGAGCGGATGCCGCTCTTCCTGGAGCACGCGATCGCGCACTACCGCAGCGCGATCGCCGAGCTCCCCACGCCGAGCCAGAAGCTCGACACCTACCTCATGGACAACCGCCCGCAGTGGGAGACGCTCTCAAAGCGTCTCGAGGGCGAGCGAGGCGCGAGCCTGCTCCAGATCCAGCGGGGCGGGTACGCCTCCCGTGGCGTCGGCGTGTACTTCGACATCGGCCTCTACGACACCCTCGCGATCGCCGCCCACGAGGGCTGGCATCAGTACACCCAGCGGACCTTCCGCGACCCGCTCCCGGTCTGGCTGGAGGAGGGTCTGGCGACCTACATGGAGGGTCACTCCTGGCGCGGCGGGATCCCCGTCTTCCGCTCCTGGCAGAACCTCGAACGCTTCAACGCCCTCACGCGGGTGACCGAGGCGAGCGAACTGCTGAGCGTCGAGACGCTGATGACCCAGCGCCCGACGGACCTGCTGACCGACGACCCCGATTCTGTCCTGCGGTACTACGCACAGGTCTGGGCGCTCACGCACTTCTTCATGCACGCCGAAGAGGGCCGGTACGCACCGGGGCTCAGGTCGCTCCTCAACGACGCGGTGGAGGGGAGCCTCAACCGGCGTCTCGTGGACGTGGTGGGCCAGGCCGAGGCCTCGCGCTCGATCGGCTCCCGGACCGGCGACGCGGTCGCTCGGGCGTATTTTGAGTCGGACGGCGCGGGGCTTGACGAGGCGTACCGGGCGTTCGTGGCGAATATCACCAGGTCGGGTGCCCGCGACGCGATCTCGACGGGGCGTAGCCCGCTCTGATCGGCCTTCGATTCTTCGGCGACGATCCCGCTGACTTGCCCGGACTTCCCAGTTTCGTGGAGCCGTCCGAAAGAAATCAGCGAATACGATCCCATCGCCCGCAAGTGCCTTGCTCAGTGCAGACTTATGGGCTACGTTTCTCCCGGTGTGGTCCCCCCCAAATTACGGGTTGGATCAAGCGCATCCCTTGTGGATGCATCTCAAGATCGCTTTGCCCCGTGGACATTCGTCCATGGCGATGGCTGCGGTCCCTTAATCTGGCTTCCCTCTTACTCAACGCCCTAGACTCGCAGCAATGTGAGTCTGGGGTTTTTTTATTGCGAGTGGGACACGTCAGAACGACCGGATCGGGCGGATCGCTCGTCGCAGAATGAGCGCCGCGATGCCCACGCCTACGCCTCCCACCAGGACGAGCACCCACGCGTCCACGTTCTTCGCCTCGATCAGGCCGAAGTCCGCCGCCCCGATCGCGAAAAGGGCCACCAGCGGCCCGCCGGTATAGCCCAGACCGATCATCGCCTCGTGCGCCCCCCCCGCGTCCACCTGGGCGTTGCCGACCTCCATCGCGTAGTACAGCGCGGCGGCGTAAGCGGTCCCGATCCCGATCCCCAGCACCACCAACGCACCCACCGCCCACCACGGTGTTGTTGCCAGCAGGACACCCGCGAAACCGAGCGCCATCGCGCCTCCAGCCCAGATCAGGGTGCGCCGCCTCCCGTGCCAGCCGTGCCACCGTTCAAGGACCACGAACGCGAGGACACGCGACCCCATCCAGGCTGAGGCGTAGAGCACGCGATCGGACTCCGCGACACCGAGCGCACTGAAACGGGCGGGGAGAATGGGTGTCATCGCGGCGTGGAGCACGTAGCTCCCCATCAGCAGCATCCGGAAGCAGGAGAGCAGCCGCCGATAGGTCACGGCCTCCTCCGGATCATGCTCGTGGGCCGCTGAGCCGTGCCGAGGCGGAACAGGCGGGAGCGCCATCGCGAACGCGGCTCCAAGGGCGTGGACGATCGCGAGGCCGTAGAAGACCTGGCCCGGGTCGCTCGCCAGCAGCGGGCGCATGAGCCAGTACGACGCGAAGGTGGCGCTCGCCCAGACGAGATTGAACTTGCCCGTCGCTCGGCGGAGGTCCTTGGCTCTTCGCCCGCCCGACACGAAGCCCTCGACCAGCGGCCACAGCATCCCCGTGAGCGGCCCGAAGAAGGCGACGAAGACCCAGATCGCCCAGGCATCCCGGATGTACCCCGCAAAGAGACAGACGAGCGCGATGCCGATGAACACGCCGACGAGCACGCCGCGCTCACAGAGCCCGGTCACCCGCTCGAGCTTTCGTGTAATCCGCCCGGAGAGGAACGCCGCGGGCACGAAGACCACACCAAAGAAAACCCCCAGCCACAGGTTCGCGGCCTTGCTGAACTCGTGCATCTGGTCGGCGATGAAATACACGCCGTTGGTCGCGGCCCCCGTGCCCACGGATCCGAACCACGTGATCACCAGCCCGAGCCAGAGCGGGGCTGCGGCAGAAACCTTGATGTCGCTCGATGTCTCCACGGTTCGTGTTTGTCCACCCTCGTGCTGGCTCGTATGATCGCGACCTTACGCCGATCCCCGGCGTCAGGTGTGTGTAGCTCAATTGGATAGAGCGCTGGCCTCCGAAGCCAGAGGTTGGAGGTTCGAGTCCTCCCACGCACGCTTTCGGTGCCCTCAGAGGCGTTTGACGATGATCCCGGTGCGATCGTCGTCCGCAGGGGCTCCGCCGCTGAACCTGTCCAACGCCGCGGTGAGCGTCACGAGCATGTCGTCGGCCGTCTCGTGCCGCTGCTCGTGCAGCAGGTCCAGAACCCGTGTGATGCCGAAGAGCTCCCCATCGGGCGCAGCGGTCTCGAAGAACCCGTCGGACAGCACCGCGAAGAGGTCGCCCCGCTCCAGCACGAAGGGTGGAGCGGGATCGCCGATGAACTCGGGCATGATGCCCATCGGGCATCCGTTGGCCTTGAACGACTCGGCGTCCTTGTCCAATCGACCCGCCGCGTGGATGTGTAGCAACGGCGCCTGCCCGGCGCTCTGCCAGCGGATCTCGTGCCGGTCGCAATCCAGCTCTCCGATGAACGCGGTGACGAAACGGCCTGCGGGTAGGTCCTCACACGACTGCTCGTTCACGGCGCGGATGATGCTCTCGAGCGAGCCGCCGAGCCGGGCCGCGAGGCGGATCATCGCGAGCGTGCTGACCGAGGAGATCGCGGGGCCAACGCCGTGCCCGGTCGCGTCGGCGAGGAAGAGCAGCGCGTCGGCCGGATAACCCTCACGCCCCTGGATCTGGCGCAGGTCGATGACGTCGAAGGCGTCCCCGCCCGTCTCGTCCGCGGGGCTGAAGCTCGCGCCGATGTCGTACCCCTCGAGGCTCGGCATCTCGCTGGACTGGGCGGCGGACTGGATCATCGCCGCGATCTTGAGGTCCGCCTGGTACCGCTCTTTCTCGCGCTCCGCCTCGATGAGAGAGGCACGCTTGATCGCGACCGCCGCGAGCTCGGCGAGGCGCATGGCTATCGCGTGGCAGCGCGGGGTGAACCCGTCGGCGCCGGTGGTGTTGAGCACCTGGGCGACTCCGACGAGTTTCTCTTCGGTATCGAGCAGCGGGACCGACAGGATGTCGCGTGTCCGGAAGCCCGTGGCCTTATCGATCGCCTGATTGAATCGGTCGTCGGCGTACGCATCGGGGATGTGAACGATCCGGCGCGACTTCGCCGCCTCGCCCACGATCCCCGCATCGGCTGGCAGGCGCAGGTCTTCGGGCAAGCCGTGGGCCTTGGTCGCGAAGAGCTCGTGCGTTTTTTCGTCGTACTGGAAGACGCTCGCACGCTCGGCCCGCAGCACGTCGCGCATCCCGTTGATGACCTGTTCGAGGACGGGCTCGAGGGCCGCGGTCTGCGCGAGGCTCCGGGCGACGTCGAGGATCTGAACGTACGCCTCCGACGGGAGTTCGTCGTGGTGCTGAGATGGGGCGCCTGAATCGGGCATCGCCCCGCGAGGATACCGCTCAGCCGCGAGCGGCGGGCGCTTCGTCCTCGAACATCGCCTCGACGAAGGCCACGGGGTCGAAGGGCTCCACGTCCTCGGGTCTCTCGCCGATGCCCACGAATTTCACGGGCACCCCCACCTCGTCGTGGATCGCGACGACGACGCCGCCCTTGGCGGTTCCGTCTAGCTTCGCGAGGAAGATGCCGGTGACGTCTGTCGCCTCGGTGAAGCTCTTGGCCTGATTGACGGCGTTCTGGCCCGTGGTCGCGTCGAGGACCAGCAGCACCTCGTGCGGCGCGCCCTCGATCTTTCTGGTGGTCACGTCCCGGATCTTGGTGAGCTGGCGCATGAGCGAGGCCTCATTGTGCAGCCGTCCCGCGGTGTCGATCAGCAGCACGTCCACGTTGCGCGTGATCGCGGCCTCGCAGGCATCGAACGCGACAGCAGCCGGGTCGCCCCCCTCCTGCCCCTTGACCACCTGCACCCCGAGCCGCTCGGACCAGATCTCGAGCTGCCGGACCGCGCCTGCGCGGAACGTGTCGCACGCCGCGAGGAGGACCGTCTTGTTCTGGTCGCGCAGCGCACTCGCGATCTTGGCGACGCTGGTGGTCTTGCCGACGCCGTTGACACCCGCGACGAGGATCACCGTGGGCCCGCTCGTCGCGAACCGCAGCTCGCGGTCCTGGGCGGGCCACAGCGCCTTCAGCTCGTCCTTGAGGTACTCCAACACCTCATCGCCCGTGGTCATGGTGCCCGAGCGGTAGGCCTTCTTCACGCCCTCGATCAGCCGGAGCGTGGTCTTGACGCCAACGTCCGACTGGATCAGACGCGCTTCGAGCTCGTTGATCAGCTCGTCGTCGAGCCTGCGACCGATGAGGATCGATCGGAGGCCGCCCACGAAGGTATCGCGGGTCTTCGCGAGGCCCTTTTTGACCTTGGCGATAGCGGACTTGAAGAGTTTCACGCGTGGTCCTCGGTCGGCTCGGTGCGCGTGGGCAAGGCCTTGTAGACCTTGTCGAGCACGCCGTTGACGAACGCGGGCGAGCGATCCGTGGAATACGCCTTCGCCAGACGGACGGCCTCGGCGATCGCGACCTTGGGGGGTGCGGCGCCGCTCTCCATCTCGAACATCGCGAGGCGGATGATCGCCCGGTCCACCGCGGGCTGACGGTGGCTGGGCCACGAAGGCGCGAGGTCGCGGATCGTCGCGTCGTGCTCGCGCCGCTTGGCGAACGCGCCCATCGCGAGCCCGAGGGCCTTCTCGAGGTCGTTCTCTGTGAACGGCGTGGACAGGTCCTCGGCGGACTGCTCCATCGCGCTGCGGACCTCGCTTTCGTCGGGCTCGGTCTGTGCGTCCAACTGATAGAGCGCGAGGAACGCGAGACGCCGGATATCGCGGGGCTTGCTCATGCCTCCACCTCGCTGATTTCGGTGAGCAGCGCGTCCGTCAGGCCAAGCATGGTGAGGGCCGCTTCTACGGCCTCGGCGCCCTTGTTGCCCATCGCGCCCCCGGCACGCGCCTCCGCCTGCTCGGCCTTCGAGACCGTCAGCAGCCCGAATCCGACCGGGAGTTCCGCGGAGAGAGCCGCGAGCGACTGGCTGACGCTCTGGTTGATGAAGAGGTCGTGCTCCGTCTCGCCCTTGATCACGCAGCCGAGGCAGACGACCACGTCGGCCCCCGACTCCGCCGCCGCCGATGCCCCGGCGACCAACTCCCAAGCGCCCGGGACGGGGACGATCGAGACGTCGGCGTCCGGCGCGAGACGCCCGATCGCCTCGAGGGCACCCGCGCAGAGAGCGTCGGTGATCCAGCGGTTGTAACGGCTCACCACGATCGCGATCGCGGGGCGGGCGATCGGGGCGGGCTCGATGGTGCGGGGCGTGGGTGACATGGGTCGGGATCATAGGGCGCGAATCGGAGGCGTCCCGCCCGTCTCTGCCCGTACGATCCGCCGATGGATTCCCTTGTCGTCCGACTCTCGCCCGTCCTGCACCTCACCCGCATCACCCACGCGGTCGCTGCGGTCGGCAACGTGTGGTTCGTCCTCCTCTGGACGCGGGCGGTGGAAGCCGATCGGTCGCCCCAGGACACCCGCATCATCAGCGAGCCTTTGTGGACCGTGCTCTCTGCGGGTGCCGTGCTCGGGGTCGCCCTCTTCGCCTTCGCGATGATCGTGCACGACGCCTACGACGAGCGGCGCGACCGCACGATGAGCCCCGACCGCCCCCTGGCTTCTGGCGCCATCTCGCACGCCTCGGCGATCGCGATCGCGACGCTCTCCCTGCTCGCGAGCGTCGTCGCGGGGGCGTGGCTGGGGGACGAGTCGCTGTGGATCGTGTGCGCCGTCGCGGCGGGCGTGGTGATCTACCACAGCGCGTTCCGCGCCGTGCCATCGATCGGCCTGGTCTTCATCGGGCTCATCTACGCGGGGCACATGGTCTCGCCCAACCCTCGGCTGGGTTTCATGTGGCCCGTGGTCTGGGCGATGACGCACGCGCTGCTCGTGGGGCTCATGGCCCACCGCCTCGCGGACCGCCGCCCCGCGCTCGACGGGCGTGCGCTCTTCGTCTCGGGCATGGGCTGGGGCGTGTGGTCCATGCTCCTCCTCTCTCTCGGGCGCCTGCGCACCGGCAGTTGGTGGCCCGAGGGCGTTCCGCCCTGGACCATCGGAGCCCAGTTGCTGCTCATCGGCGTCTTCGCGGGTGTCGCGTGGCGCAAGGCGTCACGGACGCGATCGCGAGCGCGCAGCGCCGAGAAAGTGCGCCGCTACGGAGCGCTGTGGCAGCCGCTGTACGCCGTCGTGTGGTGTCTCGGCGCCGCGCTCTGGGACGAAGCGATGGTGCTGGGCGTGCTCGCGGGCATCGGCTTCTTGACGCTGACGTTCCTGCGCGAGATCTACTCGCTCATCGAGCAGCCCGTGGGGTACCGGCGTTAGCCGAACCAGCCGAGGGCGTAGAACACGATCGTGAAGATCAGGTCCGCGATGATCACCGCGACGATGGACTGCACGACGGTGAGCGTGGTCGCCCGACCGACCCCCGCGGCGCCGCCCGAGACTTTGAGCCCGTTGCCGCAGGCGATGAGGCCGATGAGCAGCCCGAAGATCGCGGCCTTCGAGATGCCGGTGAGGTAATCGGTGTGATCGACCTGTGCGAGCGTGTTCTGGTAATAGGTCGTCCAGCTGATCCCGAGGACGGTCTTGCTCATGAGCGCCGCGGCACTCAGCATCACGATGTTGGAGAGCACCGCGAGACACACGAGGCTGACCACCGAGGCGATCAATCTCGGGACCACGAGGAAACGCACCGGGTTGAGCGCGTGGGCTTCCAACGCCTCGATCTCCTCACCGACGACCATCGTGCCGATCTCTGCTGCGATCGCCGCCCCCGCGAACCCCACGAGCACGATGCCCGCCAGCAGCGGGCCCAGTTCGCGGAGCGACGCGACCGCGATGATGTTCGGCACACGCTCGACCTGCCCGAGTTCCGCGAGAGGAGGGGCCATCTGGAAACCCAAGATGAAGCCGATCGCGCCCGATACGAGCGCGACGATCAGGATCGACTGGATACCGATGCGCACGATCTGCGACATGATCGCCGACTGCCCGACGCGGATGTTCCGATTGCAGAGCGAACGGAACATCCATGTCAGCGCCTGCATCAGCAGCAACCAGAGCCCGCCGATGTGCTCGAAGGTCCCGAGCGTGTGGGCACCGAGCTTCTCGACGGCTCTACGGGGTGCGTGAGAACTCACGTCGAACGCCTCACGACGTCAGTGCCTCGTCCATCGAGGGCACGATGGTGAAGACTCGATCGAGACGCGCGATCTCGAAGATCGAGCGCACCTTGTCCTGCATCGAGCAGAGCACCAGCGACGACGATTGCTTGCGGGCGATCTGCATCGCCTCGACGAGCGTCGCGACGCCCGAGCTGTCCATGTACGGGACCTTCTCGAGATCGACGATCACGCGCTGCGGCTTGGCCGACATCGCGTTCTTGAGCGCCATCTGGAGCTCGCGCGAGGTGGAGAGATCGACCTCGCCGTCCGGGCGGATCAGGGTTCCCTCGCTGCGTTGTTCCACACTGACCTCAAGCATCGGTCTTCGTCCCCTCGCCCGAGTCTTCGGGCTTTTCATTGGGCGTTTCGGTGCGTGGTCGCACCCATTTCGTCATATCCAGACGCATGCCGACTGTGCTCTCGGGACGGCGCTCGAACCGAGCCTCGTCCATCACCTCGCGGATAATGTACACGCCCAGCCCCCCAGGACGGATCTCGTCCAAGTCGCGGGGTTGGATCTGTTCAGGATCGACCTGTTGGGCCTCGTCCTCGATCAGGATCCTGATCCCAGTCTTTGATTCATCGTCAGGATCGCGAGCCGGCCAGATATTGAGCCATATCTTCTGATCCTCTCGCCGGTCGTAACCGTGACGGATCACGTTGCACAACGCCTCATCCACCGCGAGCGCGATCTGCCCGCAGTCGTGGTCGGTGAAACCGAGGCGTTTGGCGACCGCCGCGACCAAATCGCGTGCGCCCGAGAGGTATCGCGGCTGGCTGACCATCTCGACAACGACGTGCGCATCGGTCGTCCCGTTGATCGCGCTGGCTGGATGCTGGGTCGGCACGGAGCCCTCCGTCATCGCACCCGCTGACACGCGGGCGGTGCAGCGAGTGTAGTCGTCACCCGCCAGATGCGTTGTCGTCGTCCATTAATCGGACATGCGCGACCCACGTCTTCACCGCCGGCCCTCGGATCTCGGGCGGATCGGCGTAGTGATAGCCAAAGTCTTGACCCGTTCGCTGTTGGAGCGCGCGGACCGCGAGGAATCGGACCGCGGGGTCCGAACTGTCCAGGAGGCTCACGAGTTGGCGGTTCGAAATGTCTGGATCGAAATGTGCCCGGGCTGCGGCGAGCGCTCGCTCCGAGGGCAGATCCGAATCGTACGACGCGCGCAGCTGGGGCTGCGAGCACGAGGCCATCGCCACCAGGGGCACCACCAGAACCAGAGCAAGGGTCGTTGTTCTCACGCTTCGATCGTAACCGTTGCCACGACGGCTCGCCCGCTTGCTACATTCCGGCATGACCGGAGCGATCCCCAAGACGGCGTACGAATCGGATGAGGTCATCCTCGTGGTGGACTTCGGTTCCCAGACCGCGCAGCTCATCGCGCGGCGTCTCCGTGATGCTGGCGTGCTGGCGTTTCTGGTGGGGCACGACGTGACCGCCCAGGAGGTGCGCAGCGTCGCGCCGAAGGGGCTGATCTTTTCGGGCGGGCCCGCCTCGGTCTACGAGATCGATGCCCCCCGCTTCGACCCCGAACTGCTCGATCTCGATATCCCGGTGCTCGGCATCTGCTACGGGCTCCAGGTCATCGCCAACACCATCGGTGTCCCGGTCGAGCACGCGGACCACCGCGAGTTCGGACGCGCTTCGCTCACAACGCGCAACGACGACGAGCTGTTCAAGGCGATCCCGGACGAGACGGTTGTGTGGATGAGCCACGGCGATCAGCTCTCTGAGAACCAGGACATCTTCCGCGTCATCGGCTCGACGCCAACGTGCCCGCTCGCCGCGGTGCGTCACGTGAACCGCCCGCTCTTCGGGCTCCAGTTCCACCCCGAGGTCTCCCACACCGCGCACGGCACGGACATGCTCACAAACTTCGCGTTCTCGGTCTGCGGCTGCCACGGCACCTGGCGCATGATCGACGTGATGGAGCACCAGATCGAACTCGTCCGCGAGCGCACGGGCGATCGACGCGTGGTGTGCGGGCTTTCGGGCGGGGTGGATTCATCGGTCGTCGCGGCGTTGCTCTCCAAGGCGATCGGCGACCGGCTTACCTGCGTGTTCGTCGATCACGGCCTGCTCCGCAAACGCGAGCGTGAGCTCGTGGAAACGACCTTCCGCGATCACTTCGACTCGGAGCTGCGCGTGGTTGACGCGGAGGGGGCGTTCCTCGGCGACCTCGCGGGCATCGAAGACCCGCAGGAGAAGCGCCGGCGCATCGGGCACCGCTTCATCCAGACGTTCAAGGAGGCCACCGCCGACCTCGACGACGCCGAGTTTCTGGCGCAGGGGACGCTGTACCCCGACGTGATCGAGTCCGGAGGCGGGCACGCGGGCAAGGCCGCGAGCATCAAGCTGCACCACAACGTGGGCGGGCTCCCCGAGGAGCTCGGATTCGAACTGATCGAACCACTTCGGGACCTCTTCAAGGACGAGGTGCGTCGTCTGGGCGAGGTGCTCGGGCTGCCCGAGCAGATGGTCTGGCGCCACCCCTTCCCGGGGCCGGGCCTCGCGGTTCGGATCCTCGGAGAGGTCACCAAGGCGAAGTGCGATGTGCTCCGCGACTGCGACGAGATCGTGCTCGAGGAGCTCACCAGCGCGGACCTCTACCGCTCCACGAGCCAGGTCTTCGCCGTCCTGCTCCCGGTGAAGTCCGTCGGCGTGATGGGGGACGGACGCACCTACGAATCCTGCGTCGCGATCCGCGCGGTGACGACCAACGACTTCATGACCGCCGACTGGGCACGCCTGCCCTACGAGGTGCTCGCCCGGATGTCATCGCGCATCATCAACCAGGTGCGCGGCGTGAACCGCGTGGTGTACGACATCTCCTCAAAGCCACCGGCGACGATCGAATGGGAGTGATCACCCGGCTCATCTCGGTGCTCCTGTTGGTGTGCGTCTCGCAGCACGGTTTCGCGCAGGGCGAACTCCCGGCGCTCACCGAGGGCCAGGCGGAGGCGCTGAGCTACCCCGTCGAACCGGGCACCGGGCTCACCTCCGACAACCACTACGCAACGCTGATCTCCAACATCGGCGGTTGGGGCAACCTCATGCCGCTGTGGAACGCGCAGCCCGAGCTGCGCCCTCCACTGGTCCCCGCGGCGGCCTTCAACGCGGTCGGTTCGAGCGTTTTCGCGGAGCCGGGCGAGCCCTTCGTGTTCAGTGCTCGGTTCATTCGGAAGGCGTCGCTCGCGGGGCGTCCGAACATCGAGCGGTGGGTCGTGAACCCCTATAGCGCGGACAGGGACGAACGCGGCGCCACCCCCGTGGTGGTCTTCGTGGATCGCCGCATCACGGGGCGTATCCGAGAACCGATGTCGGGCTGGTACATCCTCCTGGCGACGCGCGCCTACCGCCCCACCATGGTCGAGAGCGTTCGCGGCAACGCGTTGCCAACGCAATCCTTCGTCGGCGCGGTCTTCTTCAGCGGGCCGACCACCGAGGGTGATCTCGCCGGCTCCTTTGCCTGGATCGGCATCGCGATCGCCGTCGTGATCGCGATAGGTATCGTGCTCGGGATCAGCCTCGCGGTGCATTTGCGCCGGCAGAAGGACCAGCAGCAAGAGGCGGGGACACCACCATGAGCAAGACCATCCGCATCGAGCTGGGCGACCGTTCGTACGACGTGATCGTGAGCGAGAACCTGCTCTCATCGCTGGGCCAGCGGGTGCGCACGCTCCTGCCCGGCTCGGGGCGCGCGTTCGTGATCGCCGACGGGAATCTGCCCAGCGATACCGTCGATCGGGTCCACGCGTCCCTGCGAGACGCGGGATTCGAGGTGAGCGGTGACAGCGTGAACGCGCTGGAGTCCAACAAAACGATCGCGACGGCGGACCGACTGCTCCACGAGATCGCGGAGACCCGTCACGAGCGCAACGATCCGGTGATCGCGCTGGGCGGCGGCATCGTCGGCGACATCGCGGGCTTCGTCGCGGCCTCCTTCAAGCGAGGCGTCCCCGTGGTCCAGTGCCCCACCACGCTCCTCGCGATGGTGGACGCTTCGGTCGGCGGAAAGACCGGTGTGAATATCTCCACACGCTCCGGGCTCAAGAAGAACCTCGTCGGCGCCTTCTGGCAGCCGAGGCTCGTGCTCGCGGACATCGACACGTTGCGCTCGCTCCCGAAACGAGAATTGACCGCTGGTCTGGGCGAGTGCCTGAAGCACGGCATGATCGCCTCCTCGCCCGGGGGGCCGGACAACGACACGCCCGGGGCGCTATTTGATGACATCGCCGAGCGATCTGTCCGGCTCCGCATGGGTGAGTTGACAGAAGCGGTCGATCTCGTCGCTCAGAACGTGCGTGTGAAGGCGGCATTCGTCGCTGGCGATGAACGCGAAACCGCGCCGAGCGCCGCGGGTGGGCGCGCGTTGCTGAACCTCGGGCACACCTTCGCCCACGCGATCGAGACGATCCCGCACCTCACGCCCGACGGCAACCCCGAGCACGCCCCCCTGCTCCACGGCGAATCGGTCGCCTTGGGGCTCGTCGCCGCGACGGGCGCTGCCCGAGCGTTGGGCCGCGTCGATGAGGCCTTCGAGGACGAGGTGCGTGTTGGCGTCGAACGACTGGGCATCGCGTCACGATTGATGGGGCTCCCGGACGACGAGAGCCTGCTCGAGCGGATGATGCACGACAAGAAAGTGCTCTCTGGGCGCCTCAGGCTCGTCTTGCCCGAGGGCCTTGGGCGCTGCACGGTGGTCGAGGACCCGTCACCGTCGGTTGTTCGAGCCGGCTGGGACGCCCTGCGCATCCACCCTGATCGAAGGGTCTGAACGACGGTTATCAAGGTGAGCGCGAGGCGGGCCCGATACGCCTGTTAGGGACGGACGCGGTGGCCCCATCGGGGGGCGGCGCGAGCCGAACGAGGGCCCACATGCGAACACTGGCGGTTATGAACCAAAAGGGCGGCACGGGCAAGACGACCACGTCGGTCACGCTCGCGACGCTCATCGCGCAGCGCGGCCAACGCACGCTGCTCGTGGACTTCGATCCGCAGGGCCACGCCGGGCTCGCCCTCGCGGTGCCCGAACGTCGCGTCAACGCGACCATCGCCGATGTGCTCAACGCGCCGCACGACGCCGACACGGCTCACCGTGCACGCTGGACCGTGCGACCCAACCTCACCGTCATCCCCAGCGGCCCGTCGCTCGCGGCTCTCGAAGCGGGTGCCGGCGCCCTCGCCCAGACCAGTGGCCGAGAGCTGCGCCTCCGCAACTGGCTCGAGACGGTCCGCGAGGACTTCGACGTCTGCCTGATCGACTGCTCCCCCGCGATCGGCTTGCTCACCTTCAACGCGTTGGTCGCTTCCAGCGCGGTCTTGGTGCCCATCGAAACGAGCTACTTCGCGCTCCGCGGCGCCGAGCGCCAGGTCGCGATGATCGATGCCGTGGCGCGGCGCACGGGCGCGGAAATCGAAACATGGGTCGTGCCCACGATGCACACGCCGGGCGAGACGCCCGCGGAGCGCATTCTGAGTCTGCTCCAGCACCGCTACCGGAACAACGTCGCGCCAGTGCCCATCCGTCGCGATCCGAGCGTTGGGGAAGCGCAGACGCTGGGCGTGCCGGTTCACGAGCACCGCCCGGACTGTCACGCCTCGCGTGACTACCAGGTGCTCGCAGACTGGGTGCTCGGGAGACTGCCGATGCTCAGCGACCAACCCCGTTCGATCGAACCCGTCCACGGCGCGGTCCAGGGCCCGATGAGCCGGGCCCAGGAACTGGCAGAGCGAGCGCGGGACATGCACGCCAACGGCTCGCAACGGGCGGAGACGCGGTTCGGCGTGGATCCGGTGCGGACTGGTACCATCACGGAGATCAAGGCTCCAGAACCGGAGGCTGCCGAGGCCTCTTCAAACGGTTCTGGGTTCGACGACGCCGGCGGAGCCGGTGCCCATCGTCCAGGAGGGACCGATGAACGACCATGACCACACGCCCCTGACCTTTCCGAGACCGCCGGTCGTCGAGGGCACTTCGCCCTCCTCGTTCCCGCACGACGAGCCGGACGATGCGATGGTCTTCGACGCGCTTGCGGACATGTTCCTCGGCGCCGCCCCCGACGAGCACGCGCTCCCGGATGAGCCACACCAGGCGATCGGTTGGTCCGTAGAACTCCTCCTGATGGGGCACCTCCCCGTCCGTGCGCGTCCGTGGGCCTCGCAGTACGCCGCTGCCCGGGCGCATCAAGACGGCGTCCGCGTGGCGCTCGTCCGCATCGGAGGCGGGTACGGCTCCGTGGAACTCTTTGGTAGCGCCAAGGGCACGCTGAGCGTCGCGGCCGCCCCGTCGCTCGCGGGCGCGATCGAGCGTGCGCGGGAGCTCGCTTCGGTGTGCCTCGTGCAAGTCGATGACGCATCGCACGCGCCGCTGATCCAAACAGACCTCATCGACGCGATCACGCTCCTGATCGGCGCGAACTCCGCCGCGGTTGTGGACGCCTACCGCGCGCTCAAGTCGCTCGCGGCGCGCACGGGTGCCGAACTCCCGTCCCTCCGCATCGGCGTGATGGGCTCGGACGGCGACGACGCGCGGGAAGCCGTGCGAAAACTCTCCGACGCGACCGAAGCCTTCCTGGGCAGCCCGATTCATTCGAGCCTCCCGATCGAGCGCATGGGCCCGACCGGCGCGGTGAGTCTGTACGGCGACCGCGTCAACCTGACCGCCCACGAGACGATCAGCATGATCGCGGGCGAAGACGTCGCGATCGCGTCCGAAGACGATCGCGTGATCGAACCAGAAGCACAGCCTTCGGAATCGGAGTCGCAGCACATCGCCCACGCCGCTGCACCTACGCCCGAACCCAAGCCCTTTGTGCATCGGGGCGCGGCATTGGCCGGTGCCGGTGGTATCGGGTTCTCGAGCGAGCAGGAGCCGTCGCTCGTGTCGTTCGTTGAGGGCCTGATCTCCATCGATGTGGAATGTCCCTACGACCGCGACACGGTTCTCGCGGCCGATCGGGACGGTGCGCTGCACGTGCTGCGTCGGGTCGATACCAACCCCGAGCCGCTGCTCATGGCCCTGGGCTGGGCCGAGGCGCACCGCGCGATCCTGTCACGCGCGACCAACGGTCGTGTGCGCAGCGACTCGGAGGTGCGAGCGCACGCGTTCGTGGACTCCGCACAGACCGCTCGCGCGATGAAGGACGCCCACGCGGGTCGCCTCGTCGTACACGCGATCGTGCGCGTCCCCGAGGGCGCCCGCTGGTTGGGCCTCGAGTACTAAATCGCGAGCGCTTCTGCCCGTCGGTCGCGCCCTTCAACCGCGCCGAAGACACGCGCCATCCCGGCGGTCATCTCCAAGACGAGTGACAGCGTCAGCGGCACGAGCATCAGCGTGAAGACCGTGGACACCATGAGCCCTCCCACAACAACCGAACCGAGCCCACGGTAGAGCTCCGATCCCGCGCCGGGGAAGAGCACGAGCGGGAGCATCCCGCCGACGGATGTCAGGGTGCTCATGAAGACCGGGCGGATACGCGTGCGGACGGACTCGATCACCGCGTCGTGCATGCCGAGCTTGATGGGGTTCCCCTCGTCGTCCTTATCGAAGCCGCGCAGGTAATTGAGCGACTGGTGAACGATGAGGATCGCGTTGTTCACCACGATGCCGACGAGGATCACGAAGCCGAGCATGGTGAGCACGTCGAGGTTCTGCACCCCGATGAGCGGGTCGGCGAGGGTCTGCTTGTGCACGATCGACAGGCCCGCGAATCCCCCCACCACCGCCAGCGGCACCGAGAACATCACGACGAACGGGTACACGAAGCTCTCGAAGAGCGCACACATCAGGAGGTAGGTCACGACGAGGGCCCAAATGAATCGCGCCGTGACGAGCTGGGGGTTCGTGCCGAAGCCGATCGCGAGTCCCGCGAGGATCGCGCCGAGGCAGAGGAACCCGATCGCGCCGTAGAGGAGCCGTGTCGGGTGCGCTTCGGCGCGGGTCGCCTTGACCGCGCTGAAAACGGAACAGCCCAAAGCGATGAGCATGACGAAGATGCCGAAGAAGTACACACCCGTGCGCACGCTGGCGGACTTCGGGGTCGTCTTGTCTCCGAGGAGCGCGGAGTAGACCTGGTCGAGCTTCGCGGCGGTGCCCTCGTACCTCACCTGCATCGTCCGGTCGATCGCGCCCGAGGCGCGGAGCGGGGCGATGAACTGGCTCTCAAGCAGCTCCTGCCCCTCCGCGACGGGCATCCCGTCGGGGAGTGTGACGGCGAGGCGGATCGCGGGGAGCTCTTCCACGCGGACGATCTCCTGCGGCGCCGTCCCCTCGTCGAATCGGATCAGCGATTCCATCGGCACGATCGGGCCGGCGGGGGTGGCGATCGGGATGTCCGCGAGCTGCTGGAGATGCTCGAGACTCCCGCCCTTGGGCAGGAGACGGATGTCGATCGCCTTGTTCTCTGTCTGGAAATCGCCCGCGTAGGCGCCGTCGAAGAGCGCACGGACCGCGGTGCCCATGTCCGAGGGGCGCAGGCCGAGTTCGAGCCCGAGGTCAGAGACATGAACGCGCGTCTCGGGCTGGTCGAGGTTGAAGTTCGAGGGTGTGCCCCGGAGGCTCGTGTAGCCGAAATCGGGCGATCGCCCGAGCGCGTTGAAGAGCTGGTTCATCGCGTCGGTGACCTTCGCGAGATCGGGGCCGAGGATCTCGACGTCGATCGCGGTGCCACCACCGAAGCTGCGCCCGAAAAGGGATGATTGTCCGGCACCGCCGTACGAGTCGGGCACCCCGGACATCGCTCCGCTCAGCAGGAAGCCGATGGGCTTCACACGCTCGGGGTTGATGCTCGTGCCGCCGCAGAACATCTGGGTACCGAAGGCCCCGATAAAGAAGTTATTGGCGCGGACGGGGTTGAAAGTGTGCCCGGTTTGTCCGTCCACGATGTCGGCGAGGGTGGACTCATCGATCGCGGGTAGATCCGGATCTTGTAGATAAGGGCCGACCTTGGCCTCGATGCGTTCGGCGATCATCTCGCGCTGCTCGACGGAGTATCCGGGCGGGATGAGCAGGCCGCCAAAGACGAGGTTCTTATTACCCGCGGGCAGATAGTCGGCCGGGGGCATAAGCACCACCGCGCCCACGAGGCTGGCGATCGCCATGACCGCGATGATCGCGGGGCGCACCGTCCAGCCACGCCAGCCGGTCATCAGCCAACCGATGAGCTGGGCGTATCGATCGGTTAGGAAGGCCAGCGTAGGGGCGAGACCGAAGAGCGAAGTGATCGCGTCGCGGATCGGGCGTTTCACGTGCGTCTTGCGTTCGCCGAAGAAGTGGGCGCAGGCGGCGGGGATGACCGTGATCGATACCAGCAGCGAGAGCGATACGGAGGCGACGATCGCCAACGAGATATCACGGAAGAGCTGCCCGGCCTCCTCCTGGATCGTGAGGATCGGCACGAAGACGGCGACGGTGGTGAGTGTCGAAGCGAGGACCGCGCCCCACACCTCCTTGCCCCCCTCGTACGCGGCGCGCACCGGCGGCTTGCCCATCGCCCTGTGACGGTCGATGTTCTCGAGCACCACGATCCCGTTGTCCACCACCATGCCCACCGCGAAGGCGAGCCCCGCGAGGGAGATGACGTTCAGCGTGCGCCCGAGCACGAGCAGCACGAGGAAGGTGCCGATCACCGAGATCGGGATCGCGAGCGCGATGACGCCCGTCGCGACGAAGGAGCGGAGGAAGACCAGCAGCACGAGGATCGCGATGCCTCCGCCGACCCAGAGGTTCTGCGTTACGAGAGAGATCGCGCTGTTGATATAGACCGTTTCGTCGTAGACCTGACGGATGCGGAGGTGCTTCCCTTGCACGGGGTGGAGCCCGGGGAGGACGTCCTCCTTGATGACGTCGAGCTTGCCGCGGATGCCTTCCATGACTTTCATGACGTTGGACCCCGAGCGCTGGATCGCGTTGATCGCGATCGCCTCGTTGCCCATCGACCGCACGAAGCCGCGCCGTTTGACATGGTCGAGGCGGACGACCGCGACGTCCTTCACGAAGACCGGGTCGCCGTCGCGGTAGGTGATGACGGTGTCGAGGATGTCCTGTTCGCTCGCGAACTGCCCGATCACGCGGACGCGATAGTCGCGCTTGCCCTCAGAGATGGTGCCCGCCGAGACGTTGCGGTTCTCGTTGCGCAGCGCCTCGAGGACTTGCAGGTGGTTGAGGTTCAGGAGCGCGAGCTTCTCGTTGTCGATCTCGACGCGCATCTCTCGTTCGCGCCCGCCGTAGACGTTCACGACCGCGACGCCGTCTACGCGCTCGAGCTCGGGCTTGAGGCGCCGGTCGATCGCGTCCAGGAGCGTCGTGATGTCGAAGCCCTCGGCGGCCTCGCGGTGCTTGGGGGCGATGTCCAGGATGATCCACGTGATCGCGCCGTCGGGCGTGTTCTCCGCGTCCTGGATGACCGGCTCGTCCACCTCGTCGGGATAATCGGGCACCTGACGGAGCGAGTCGGAGACCTCGGTGCGTGCTTTCTCGGGGTCGGTGCCGACGAAGAACTCGAGGGTGATCGTCGAGGCACCCTCGGAGGCGGTCGCTGTCATCTTCTTGAGACCGTTGAGGTTCTTGAGAACCTCCTCCTGCTCCTTCACGATCTCATCGATGATCTCCTCGGGCGTGCGCCCGGTCCACCCGGTCTCGACGGTGATGATGGGCTCATCGACGTTGGGCGTGAGCTGGATCGGGATCGCGCCGAAGCCGATGAGCCCGAACATCACGATCAGGATGACGCCGACGGCGATCGTGACCGGGCGTGCGATGGAGTAGCGGACGATGTCCATGCGGATGTGCTCCTGAAGCGGTCGAATTCAGCCACCCTGCTGAGCAGGCGCGGGCTGCTGCGGGTTGTCCAGGTCGTTGAGGGGCTGTGAGGGGAAGAGGCGTTCGTTGCCCTCGATCACGAACTGCGTGCCGGGCTTGATGTTGGCACCACGCACGACGAAGCGGTCACCGACGCGCCAGCGGACCTCGAACCGGACGGGGATCGCGACGCCGCCCGCGTTCATGTAGGCGAAGGCGCCCCCGCCGTCGCGTAGGAGCGCGTCTTTATGGATCGTGACCGCCTCCTCGTTGCGGCTGGTCGGGACCAACGCGCGGACGGACATGCCCGGCTTCAACGCGCCGTCGGGGTTCTTCAGGCGCACGCGGATCGGGAACGTCCGAGCGAGTTGATCGCCCGAAGCGATCACGGTCACGTCGCTGGACTCGATGAGTTCGTTGAGCGCGGGGATCTCGAGCTGGACCGTGGTGTTCTCCGCGCGGAGCGTGCTCAGGTAGCTCTCGGGGACGCCGATGTACGCGTCGATCGTGTCGAGGCCCACGAGCTCGACGACCGTGCCGCCCACGCCAACCCACGCGCCGACCTCCGTGTGCTTCGCGACGATCTGCCCGTTGAAGGGCGCACGGATCGTGCGGTCTTCGAGCACCTGACGCGCGAATGCGAGCTCCTGCATCGCGGCGACGAGGTCCGCCTGCGCGACGCGGACGCGGGCCTCCATGCCTTGGATCGAGATCTGCGCGTCCTCGATCTCGCTGTCGGAGACCGAACCGGCGTTCTGCGCATCGGTGAGACGCGCGTAATCGCGTTCGGCCTGGCGGAGACTCGACTCGGCCACGCTGACGGACGCCCGCTTGCCGTCCTCTTCGGCTTCGAGCCGGTTCACCTCGATCTGCGCACGCCGGGGGTCTAGCGTCGCGATGACATGCCCCTCCTCGATGATGTCACCGACATCGATCGAGAGCGTGCGCACGAGGCCTTCCTCCTCGGCGGCCACCATGGAGCGGCGGGTCGCGAAGAGGCTGCCGCTGACCGAGCGCATGATCATGACCTCCTGCTGCCTCGCCTCGTCGAAGCGGACGAGGGCCGGGGGCGGCCCGCCGCTCGGCTGGGCGAGCGTGAAGGGTGCGAGCACCATCGTCGCGATGAGGCCCATGACTCGTGTGTTCATGAATCGTCTCCGGTGTCGAGATCGGTGCGCGTCACATCGACGCGCCCCGCGTTGAGGTCGTGGCTGAGGAGGTCGAGATTGGCGACCAGATGGCTGAGGTTGGATCGGATGGACTCGATGTCCTTCGGCGAGAGGCCCTCGAGCAGGCGACCGACGAAGCCGTTGCCGCGCGCACACGCGCGGTGCAAGCGGGCGCGTCCCTCATCGGTCAGGCGCACGAAAACAGAACGGCCCTTGCCCGGCACGTTGTACCGCTCAACGAGCCCCTCCTCCTCGACCGCCGCGAGCATGCGGCTGATGTTCTGCACGCTCAGCAGCAGCGCGTTCTGCGACAGCTCGGTGACGGTCGGGCATTCGCCGGCCTGCTCGTGGTCGTCGATCGCGCCGAGCAGCAGCCATCGCGAACTCGTGAGCCCGAGGTCACTGACGTACCGCTCGGAGGTCCGCATCATCAGGTTGCTGAGGACGAAGATCTCACGGCACAGCGGCGCATCGTCCCACTGCTCGAGGACGAAGGGCTGGTGCGCGGATTCGGATGGATCAAGGGCCCGGTCGTTCACGCCCGACGCTAGACGCGGGCGGGGACCAAGTCAACGTGTTGATTTAACCCGACAGCGAAGTCCCCTGGGTGATCAGGCCGACTCCTTGCGGACCACGCGGATCTCCGAGAGCGACTTGGGGTTCTCGACGAACTCCTCATCGATCACGAACTGCACGTTCTCGCCCGAGGCGTCGGGGAGGTCGTAGAGCACCTGGAGCATCATGTCCTCCATGACCGCGCGGAGGCCGCGAGCGCCCGTCTTGCGGGCGATGGCCTTCTTCGCGATCGCCTTGAGCGCGTTCTCGGTGAAGGTGAGTTCAGCACCCTCGAGCTGGAACATGAACTGGTACTGCTTGATCAGCGCGTTCTTGGGCTCGGTGAGGATCATGATCATCGTCTCGAGGTCCAGCGGCATCAGCGGGGTGACGACGGGGAGGCGCCCGACGAGCTCGGGGATCATGCCGTACTCGATGACGTCCTCGGTGGTGACCTCCGAGAGGATCTTCATGGACTCGGCGGGGTCCACGTACTGATCGGGCTCGGCGGCGAAGCCGATGCGACGCTTGCCGACGCGCCGGCGGATGACATCCTCGAGGCCGACGAAAGCGCCGCCGCAGATGAAGAGAATGTTCGAGGTATCCAGCTGGATGTACTGCTGCTCGGGGTGCTTACGCCCGCCCTGGGGCGGGACGTTGGCGACGGTGCCCTCGAGCATCTTGAGCAGCGACTGCTGGACGCCCTCGCCCGACACGTCGCGCGTGATGCTGACGTTGTTCGAGGTCTTGCCGACCTTGTCGATCTCATCGATGTAGATAATGCCGCGCTGCGCGGACTCGAGGTCGTAGTCGGCGGCCTGCAGGAGCTTGAGCAGCAGGTTCTCGACGTCCTCGCCGACGTAGCCCGCTTCGGTGAGCGTGGTGGCGTCGGCGATGGCGAAGGGCACGTTCAGGATGCGCGCCAGCGTCTTGGCGAGCAGCGTCTTGCCCGAGCCTGTGGGGCCGATGAGCAGGACGTTGGACTTGTCGAGCTCGACGGGGGCCTCCTCGTTGTCGAGCTGCAGCAGACGCTTGTAGTGGTTGTGCACCGCGACGGAGATGGTCTTCTTGGCGAGGAGCTGACCGACAATGTACTGGTCGGAGAATTCCTTGATCTGACGGGGCGTGGGCACCTCGCCCAACGCGGCGCTGCCGGTGGAGACGCGTCGCTTCTCCTGCTTGAAGATGTTCTGGCAGAGGTCCACGCAATTGCAGCAGATGTAGACGTCGCTGGGGCCCTCGACCATGGGGCCCACCTCGCGTGAGGTCTTGCCGCAGAACGAGCAGGTGGTGACCTTGCGTCCGCGGAAGCCTCCACCCCCGGTGCCGGAAGAACCCGAGCCTCCGGAACCCTTGGAGCCTGAGCCGCCGCCGTTGGGGTTCGTGGGTCCGTTTCCGTCGTTTCGATTGCTAGACATGGCTCTCTCTTCGTTCGGGGGCACGCTCGTGTTCGCGCCCGGAAAAGGCGACGCGGAGCCGTCCCGATACTATCGTTCATGACGGGGGGGCACTCCACCCCGCCCCGGTACTTCTTACGCCTTTCGCGTCCCTGCGAGGCCCATTATGGGCCTCATCGCGTGGGACTCCCCGGTCTCAGCGGATGCGCGGCCTGATCACGGTTCCCGTCCAGAAGGTTCTGATTCCGATGCATCCCGCTCACGAGCCCGCCGCTCGATCTCGTCCCGGAGCGGGTTGCTGCCGGGCGACATCGCGTTCAGGACCACCGCGGAGGCTTTTTGATATTCCTCCTCGGTGAGCTGCCCGTTGTCACGCATGGTCCGCAGCGTGTGGAGCGAGACGGTATCTCCCGTACCCTCCAGCTCATCGTCTCCGATGAGTTTCTTGCGATAGCGCATGAGCACCAACGCACCGGCGAGGACCACGCCCACGAGGATCGCGACGTAGATCACCGCCTGACCGACGCTCTGCTGACGCGTCGATTGCTGCGCCACCAGAGCCGCCAGCGGGATCATCCGACCTCGACCGCGTCCTGGTCATCCGCTTGCTTGTTGAATTCCTCGACCGTGACGTCCTCGATCTTGGCCTTCTCCACGAGTCGATCCATGACCTTGTGCTCACGGATCTGTTGTGCGATGAAGCCGATCTGGTTCTGCTTCATGAGTTGGTCCGCCAAGTCCTGCGGCGCCATGCGACGCTGCGAGGCGATCGCGGCGATGCGTCCGGAGACCTCGTCCTGCGAGACCTCAACGTTGAACTCCTCGGCGGCCTTCGAGAGCACGAAGAAGAGCTTGAGCTCGTTGGCGGCCTGGTCGTCCGAGTTGTCGCGCATCTCGGCGATGCGCTGCTCGACCTGCATCTCTTCCATGCCGCGATGCAGCAGGTCGAGACGGGTGCGTTGGAGGTTGCGCTCGGCCTGGCGGTGCGTGAGCTTCTCGGGGAGCTGGAACTCAACCTGATCGAGCAGCTTCTTGGCGACCTGACGACGCATCGCAGACTGCTGCTCGATGTTGGCCTGCTGGGTGAGGCGGAGCTTGAGGGACTCGCGGAGCTGGTCCTCGTCGGCGAGGCCCGAGGCCTGCACGATCTTGTCAATAGACGCGGGCACGATGCGCTCGACGCGCTCGATCTCGAAGTCGATCACGATGTCGGCATCGCGAACACGCGGGTCCTCGTGCTGCTTGGGGCCCTTGGTTTTGACCGAAACGGAATCGCCCGGCTTGGGGCTGCCGATCTGCTTGGCGAAGTCTTCGACGTTGATGCCGAGGATCATGCCCTTGTCACCGTCATCACCCGCCGGGATCTGGATGACCGCGCCCTCGAGGTCGAGGACCGCTTCGTCACCCTCCTTGAGCTTCATGACGCCGTGACCGATGCAGTAGTCGCCCGGCACAGCCTTCTCCTGCGACTCGAGCTCGCCCTCGGCCT
>JAJDDE010000053.1 GCA_029260475.1 Phycisphaerales bacterium
CACGGATGACGCGCGCCCGGCCCTCCACAAGCCCGGGGCAGCAGCCGATGCCGCGCATGACGCCGTCGGCTGGCTCTGTATCGATCGGGATGGGACGCACAATCGGGCGGAGCGGCGCCAGGGCGCCTCGCGTCTCGAAGCGGGAGGCGAGCGGGGACGCTTCAACATGCTGCTCGAACTTGAGCCGGCGCTCGTTGACCAGTGCGCGAGCATCCGTTGGGGCGCCGGCGAGGCTGAGTGTCTCTTCGACTTCGAGAAAGAAGACGTCACGCGCGTCATCAAGCAAGCCAAGCCCGACGTAATGCTGGCCGAGTTCGAGGAAGAGCCGCCTGACATAGCCGAAGACACGGGTCCGCAGGAACCGCAAGTTTTCACGGTCGCGCAGGCGCGCTCTGGCTCGTGGGAGCACAAAGCGCATCTGCAGCGCCGCTAATGGCCGGCCCTTCAGCGCCTCCCGGAGCCGCTGCTCTGCGTTGTGTTCGTTCGCCTTGGTCGATGGTGAAGGGTCGGCAACGCCTCGCCGTCCAAGGGCAGCGATCGACCGAAGGAGAGGCGTCGGGTCGTCCAGGAGTGTTGGACTCTCCAGTTTCAGCTCTTGGAGGCAGCGATCGCCAAAGACCTCGACATACTCAACGAGGGCCGCGTGGAGCGCCTGGATATCGGCGAGTTCGTCCACGCTGTTCGCATGGTCAAGCCGGTCAATAGCGCCCAGCTCCCGAGCGAGCACGGCCATACGCTCGATTCGCCGAGCTGGCTCGGTCGAGATGATCGACCCGACGTCGAGCAGCAGGGCATTGTGCAGGGATTCATCCTCCCCGCCGGCGAGTCGGACGCACAGCTTGCGGAGGACCCCCACGTAGATCATGGCAAAGAAGTCGTTGAGGATCGGCGCGTCCCATCGAGGCAGGAGCGTGCGCTCGAGCTCGCGGTACTGGGCGACCAGGGCCTCAGTGTCCATGCCGTCAAACCGTGGTTGGCCAGTGCCGAGTGCCCGGTCAACATCGGCGTTGAAGGATTTGATTGCCCGCTCCAGGGTGATGTGACGGTACCCAAGCGCGAGGACGCTCCGCACCAGTCGCAGACCGTCCACAATTGGCCCGGTGCGTAACGCCTTTGCTTCCTCATGCAGAATCCTGAAGGCCGCATCGGGGAGTGCGCTCTGGACGCCCATCATTTGCTCCATGAACGGGGCGTTCATGCGGTAGCCCGGGAGCATGGCGATCAGGCGGTACCAGTTCATCAGGTTGTAGTACACGCGTCCGTTGTGGTGTCCCAGCATATTGGCGAAGACCTGGGCGTTGGTTCGCCGAACCTGCTTGGACACACCGAGGAGTTTGCAGAATGTTCGATATACCTCCTCGTACGCCTTCAACGCGAAAGAGAAGGTCAGGGGTGTGGTCACGCCGCTGTAGCTCTCGGCGATGTTGCTGTTGTCCCACACGGCCAATTCACCGAACGACACAGTGGTGATCGGGCGAGCCTGAAGCAGGTGCAGACGATCGCCGTCGAACGCCCACTCGATGTCTTGCGGGCGGCCCGCCAGCAGGGACACGTCACGAGCAAGGTTGGCCACCTTGGATGCGATGTTCTCGGGGAGTTTCTCGGTTTCGTCTCCGTGTGTCACTCGCCCGTCTGGAAAAACGCGGGCGCCGATACCGGTCACCTCGCCAGCGACGAGACGCTCGGCAATTCCGCGGACTGCCGAGATCACGACTTCGTCATCGCCCGTCACTGGGTCGACGGCGAAGGCGACACCGGCGAACTGGGGCGTAACCATGCGCTGCACGAGGACGGCCATCTCGACATCGGCCTCGCCGTGTCCTCGCTCCTTCTGGTATGTGCGGACGCGGGTGGACACGGCCGACTCCAAGACGCGGCACACATGCTCGAAGACATCCTGCGGCTCGACATGAAGGAAGCTCTCGAACTGACCGGCGAAGCTGTCAGCAACGCCATCCTCACAGACGGCGGACGACCGAACCGCCCACAATGTCGCAGCGTCGCCCAGACGCTCAACGGCGTCCTCGACAGCAGCCCGGAGTGCACCCTCTTCGCCTGAGTGGAGCGAGTCTCGGGCAGCCGGTGTCACGACGAACCACTGAGGGACTTCAAAGCCGCGCATTGCGCGCAGCGCCGACGCCTTCCCTCCGATGGGGATGTCCGTCCGACCATCCGCATGGACGATCCAGGTGCTGGTCGCCGAGTCCGTCATGATGCAGCTCGCAGGAATGCGGGAACGATGCCGAGCACGAGGTACAGCAGAATGACCCAAAGGCCCGAGACCGTCTCGATGCGCGAGCCGCTCCATGAACGACGCAAGTAGCCGTATCCAACGAAGCCCCCGCCGAGCAGGCCCACAACGACGCACGCGGCGACGACTGCTGCTTGACCGATGATCGCTCCCGCCGCGATGGCGAGCCCACCCGCCCCGGCCATGGCCAAGAGCCATGCCGTAACCGCGCCGCGCCTTCCCCACAGCCGCGAGTAGGTCTGGACACCTTCCTCCTCGTCCTCGGGTTTGCGGATCTTGCGCCCCATCTCGATCACCAGGCCGTTGAAGTAGCTCGTCATCAGGAAGACGGCGAGCCCGAGCGTCCGAGGTTGATCGCCCGCCGGGAGCCAGTCGCAGCCGGTCGCGAAGAGGTCGATCAAGGGCATAATCGCCATGTGGGAGAACATGTACCAGCCGGGATGGCGAACGAGCCACCTTCTGCAGAAGAACTCCTTGGTCATCAACGCGAGGTAGGCCCAGGTGATGACGAGGAAAACGAGCAGCCGCGGGGTGAGGACCAGCGCAGCAGCCGCCTGGATGCCCGCAGCGATGATCCCAAGGATCAAGAGTTCGCGAAGAGTCACGAGGCCCCGCTGCACCGGTCGGTACGGGCGGTGCAGCGCGTCTTCCTCGAAGTCCTTGTGCTCGTCGGCGATCCGCAGTTGGAGGAAAAGCCCGAGGCAGCAGGCGAAGGCCACGAGCCCGGCGATCATTCCGGGCATGGTGAAGCTCGCCCCATCGCTCGTGCGGAGCAGGCGTGAGTAGCAGACGGCGGAGTAGGAAAAAGCCGCGACGAGGACGCCGTGCTTGAATAGCGGAAACCGCTCGGCCTGGTAGGTTCCCCAACGGGCAAGGAATGCGGAGGGCGCCGGGGGCGCCGCCGCACCGGGTTCGTTAGGACTCACCGTGTCGGGGTCACGCATCGTTCGGGTCAATCGGATTGGAGACCCGCCGCTTTCGCAGAAGCCGGTGAGCACGCCCAAATGATCCCGTCGCCATCGCTGCCACGAGTGAGAGCTCTCCGGCAAGCAGGGTCGCCGCGGCCACCTCGGCCAGCACCGCCGCCCCACCGTTGCGCTCGATCCCGAGCAGGCGTAGGCAGGCGTCGGCGCTAGGAAGATGGGTCCCTCCACCGACCGTCCCGAGGACGAGGTTCGGGAGGGTCACGGATGCATAGAGCTCGCCGTTGTCGCGTTGTTCGAAGCGCGTGACGCCGATCGCCGATTCGGCAACGCACGCCACGTCCTGTCCGGTCGCGATGAAGAGGCCCGCGAGCCCGTTGGCGAAGTGGCCCTGCACTCCGAGCGTACCGCTCAGCACCCCGCCCATGGCGGAGACCCGCCAGTAGTGGCACATCTGCTCGGCATCGACGCGCAGCTCCTCACGGAGGACGTCGGCGGGCACCACCACATCGACCGTCACCTTGCGTCCACGGACGAGGCAGTAGCTCTGTGACGACGCCTTCTTGTCGCCCGACATGTTCGCCTCGAGGTACCACGCCGCCGGCGCGATCGGGGAGTGTTCGATAATCCAGGCGCAGGCGGCCTCGGTCGCGATCGTCGTCATGTTCTGGCCCGCGGCATCTCCGGTCGTGTACTCGAAGCACACGTAGACGCGGTTACCCTCGAGCGTGAAGCGGAGGTCGTCGAGTCTGGCGTGATTGGAGGTTGCCTCGGCCTCGGCACGAAAGTCCTGGTCGTGGGCGATCATCCATTCAATGAATCGGGCGGCGGTGAGAGCGCGATCGAACTCAAAGCACGGCGACCGCGCCACGGACTCGGCGAGTAGCATCGGACACGCGCCGCCACTTCGGCAGATGGCCCGAGCGCCTCTCGTGTAGGAGCTGACCAGCGCCGCCTCACTCGTTGCCAGAGGAACCCAGAACGAACCGCGCGCGTGCAGACCGTTCAGTGGCAGTGGGCCGACGAGGCCGATGGGGATCTTTGCGGTGCCGACGAAGCCCTCGACGACGCCGTCGTACTCGTCAAGCCGGTCCTTGGTGTCGGCGTCGAGCAGCACTGGCAGGACGTCCCCTGCACCTGCCGCTTCAAGCCTGGAACGCACCGCTGCCTCGTCCATGCCCCTCCGAAGGCCGCGGCCCTTCTCGAAATCTTCCAGAGACTCGCCACAGGCGGGGATCAGAGGGTCGCCGGGATCGGTGGCCCGGGCCCTCAGAGCTTCGATGAACCTGGCTGCACGATCACGGTTGGTGGCCATAGCCCAGATGGTACCGATTAAGTGGATTGCGATGCCGATGTCGCGCACTGGCTGGCGGCGAGACTTCCGGTTGCCCGAGCGACAGAGCGAGTCAGCGAAATAGCTTTGAACCACATTGAACATGCTCGACTCCATGGCGGCTCCAGCGGAAGTAGGTCTGCTCGAGGACGCCAAGCCTTTGGCAGACCTCTACGACCTGAGCCCCCTGGCCATGTCCGGGGGCAGCAGGTTGGACATCCCGATTTGGGCTTGATTATCTTGATTTCCGCTCACCAGAATCGATTTTATCGGACCCTGACAGTGCCGTAAGGTTCAAAGCGCGGACAAATCGGACAACATGAAGCCAAAACAAACAGCTGGCCCCCCTTCTCTAGATGCAAGAATCTCGCATCTGCAGGTCACCGTATGGCGCCCCCGCTGATAATCCTCAGAGGCTTCGGATCGCGGATGCGTCCAGAAGCCTTTGTTGTTGTTGGGGTTGTGGCGGGTGGTGGGAGTATCTGTATCGGCCTAGATCAGCCGACAATAAAAACCAGATACCCCGCAATTGGCCACAGAGCGAGACCGAATCGTTGAACCCATGGAACGCGGCAATTGATCATTGACGGATGGTCGCGACCGCATCAGTCCGGTTCATTCAGCGTCTGCTGCAGCGCCTGACGATAGTGCTCGAGTGCTTGCTCTATCTCACCGTTGCGTTCACAGATTTGACCAAGGTAGTAGTGAACCCGCTCTGGGTTGGGGTTGAATTTGAGGGCTTGTTTGAGGAACTGCTCGGCTTCATGAATCTGCCCGCGTTTGAAACAAGTGATGCCCTTGACCTGCTGGGCCCGACGGTGGTTCGGCTGGCCCTTGAGCACGATCTCAACCAACTCGTCGGCCGAGTCATAATCACCAAGCGTGATCTCCAGATCGGCTAGGTCAAGGATGACCTCGTGGTTGTCGGGCTCCTGCTCTCGGGCCTTGATCAGTTCTGAGCGGGCGGTATCAATCTGACCCTTGTCCCGCATCGATCGAGCCAGCGCACGGTGGGCGGAAGCAAGACTCTTGGTTGAGCCGTTGCCCGAAGCGCCAACTTCGAGACTCCGTTCGAGTTCCTCATCGTTGAGTTGACCCAGTGTGTGGCGTATGTAGGAATCGAGAGTATGCTCGTATGAGCTCCTGTGCAGCGAGATCACATGAGCGAGTTGGCCCTCCGCGTCGATGACAATTGTTGTGGGCATCACGATCATCCCGAGTTGGCCGAAGAGGACCCGGTCAACATCGAATGCCAGCGGCGCACTGATGCCGTGGTCCTTTCGGAAGGCTTCAAAGTAACTTTTCTGTATCACATCGGCGGTGATGTGGATCAGTTTTACCTGGTCATCGCCGAGCTGCTTCCAGGCATTGAACGACTCCACCGCGGCCAGTTCGGACCGGCGCTGCTGTGCCGAGAGACAGACGAGCACCACCACCGTGCCCTTGAGCGTTTGGCTCTCAATAACTGTGCCGTCGATCGTGGGCATGTGATAAGCCGGGACCGGCTGACCTCGATCAACGAGACGCAGCTTGTCGCCACTGACGGGTACGGCCAGCATCACCACCGGGGCAACGACGGCGAGCCTTCGAACGAACATGATTCCGGTGAGCATGATTTGCTCCTTTCCTTGCGCCGACCCGATGGCCGGCGGTGTGTATCGCTCAGTCATCCGGTCGATCATCCGGTGTCTGCCTGGATTCTGCGGGCGCATCAGGGTCGAGATCGGCCCCTCTCCACGCGTCGTCTTGTTCTGGGTTGGGATAGATCACCGGGTCGACACGGTTGTACGCGTACGGCCGGTGGCAGGCCGATCTG
>JAJDDE010000054.1 GCA_029260475.1 Phycisphaerales bacterium
ATCCCCGATACCCGCCGCCTCCCCGCTTGACAGCCAAAGCCAACGACCTCTAAAATCACCACCGCATCTATCTTGGGTGCCACGCCTCCCTAGCTCAACTGGCAGAGCAGCTGACTCTTAATCAGCGGGTTGAAGGTTCGAGTCCTTCGGGGGGTACTTCGAGAACGCGGCCCAAGTGGTCGCGTTTTGCTTTCCCAAGCCGTTGCCCTGTATGCGCTTACGCGACATCTCATGATCGCGTTTTCGCTCCGGATTTCAAGAGCTTTGCGGAATCACGAAGGCCCCCGATTTTCTCAAAGGGGTACGAGAAGGGGTACACAAAGGGGTACGAGAGTCAGCCTTCGCGCGACTGCATCGGCTCATCCACTCGCCTAACCTGCTGACTAACCGGGGGTACACAAAGGGGTACAGCCGCCGCTCCAATCGCGTGATTCGTGGTTGAATCCCGCCGTCCTTGTGCTTGACTGATAGGGAGCCTTCAACAGTGATGAAGAAGCCCATCAAGCATGAGGAGACCCCGAAACAGATGCCCCGCAAGCTTCAGCTGACATGGCACAAACCGCGTACCTGCTGGAAGAAGAAGTGCCAGGGCAAGACGTACTACGTGGGGGTCGGCAAGAGCGCCGGCAAGACAGACGCAGACGGCTACTACGTGGCTCTGGACGAGTGGAAAGAGACCGAGGCGAGGCTCGCAAAGGCAGAGCGTGAGCGGGGGGAGACGCAGCTGGCCCGCCGGGAGGAGCAGAGCCGCGAGTCGGTCAAGGCGATGCTGGACGGGGTCACAGAGGAGCAGTTCGAGCTCGAAGGCCGTATGAGGCGGATGGAGCGCGACTACCCCATCGCTTCGCTCGGCGGCGAAATCGGCCTGCCCGAGGACGACCCCGAGTACCCCACCCGCAAGAACATGGAACGCACCGAGTTCGGGCGTGTGGCGATGAACGCCATGCACGACATGCTCGAGGAGGAGGCGAAGGACCTCGACTCGCCCCTCATCGCGGACATGATCAAGGAGTTTGTCGAGGTCCACGAGCGGCGGGCCGAAGCGAAGTTGATCGCCGTGAGCACCGCCAGGCAGTACGGGGACAGCACGGGGATCTTCGGGAAGTGGTGCGACGAGCAGAAGCTCAAGCGGGTCGCCCAACTCCAGGCCTCAGTCTTCGCCAGGTACCAGCAGCACGTGATGATGAAGATGGGCCGGGGTACGAAGGCCCGAACGGCGCGTGACCACCTGCTCAAGGCCAAGCAGTTCGCTGAGTGGCTCTACAAGAACGAGCACCTGGAGCAGCTGCCACGGACGGTGACGCGGGACTACGCGACGCTCAAGCAGTCCAGGCCGACGCCGAGGCACTGGGAGGTGAAGGAGCTCCGGAAGATCTGGAAGGCCGCCAGCGAAGAGGTGAGGCTCTACATGGCCCTTTCCCTGAACTGCGGCTAGTCAAACACCGGCTTGGACGTGATTACATTCATTACCTTCAACAGCAGGGGGTTGGCATGTGCGCAAATATTGATAGATGGCATGCTCGGTTGTTCCGTTAGTCGGATGCAAATACCGATCTGACATCGCTTAAATCCTGCCCAATCCGCGTCACTATCTCATGACACCCCCATCACTTCGATGGTGGTTTTTCGTTTTTGGGACCCGCCACGAAGGAGATTCCCATGCCAATGACCGTCAACGTCGGCCTGTCGCGCAAGCGCTCGGCCAACTTCAACTCCGACGGGGTCACGATCAGCCCGAGCGCGGCGTCGGCGAGATGGGGCGTTCTGTCAAAGAGCGTCTCGCAGCTCGCTCGCGCGCTGCAGGAGTCCGACCTCGGGCTCCGCTTCATGCCATCGCTCGTACAGCGCTACGAGATCCTCAATGACGACGGACTCATCGCCCGAGCCTTCGACAAGGACGCGAGCGCCCAGCAGATCACGCTCGGCGTCGGCGAAACGCTCGAGGCCGATGAGCACACCGGCTCGCTGACGGAGAGCACCCGCGTGGCGGGGGGCGTCGTCGCTGTAGAGCAGCGCGCTCTGCGAGACGAGTTCATCGCAGAGCGCCAGCGCCTCAACGCGGCGTCCGGAGCCATCGAGATGGCTGGCGAGATCACCGATCGAGACGAGTGTCTCGGGGTGGCTATCGCCGAAGACCTCACGGAAACCGTCGAGGGCTTCACGGAACATGGCCTCGGCCTGTTCGTTCTTTCCCAGCGCGGCGAGGAGGACACCCGTGTTGCCGGTGGTAACAAGGGTGTTGGGGTGTCGCGGCCCGAAGATCTCGCGCGCGCCCTCGAGGACCTCGAACTGCAGGGGCTCTGCCTCCTCGAGTCGTCCGATCCGGCGCAAGATCTTGGCGACGTTGTTGATCGACTGCAGGGTTCGGGGGTGTGATTCGCCGAAGACGCGCCGGCTGGTCGTCAGCGCCTCGGTGTAGAGAGCGAGCGCCTCCTCATCGCGTCCCTGCCGGTCGATGATGAGACCCAGGAGGTTGACTTGGTTGAGCGTGTAGTTGTGCTCATCGCCGAGCACGTCGCGCAGCAGCACGAGGGTCTCGCGGGCGCTGGATTCGGCTTTCTCGAGATCGCCGATGCGCCAATACACGGACCCCATGTTCATCCTTGCAACGAGGGTCTGCGGGTGCTCCTCGCCGAGGGTTCGCCTCCGGATATCGAAGATCTGTTCGTAGTATTTGACGGACTCCTCGTAGTCGCCGAGTTCGGCGATGACCGTCGTGAGGTTCGCGAGCGCCGTGAGAGTTTCCGTGGCCGTCTCGCCGTCAGCGGACTTGTGATAGGCGAGTGCTGTCTCGAAGTGCGCCTTGGCTTCCTGCAATCGCCCGCGCGCCCTCGCGATGAATCCGAGGTAGGCGGTCGCGTGGATCGCGAGGCTCGGATCGTCCTCCGACGGGTGGGCCCGGGCGAGACGGTGCGCCTCCTGAATGTACCGCTCGGCCCCCTCGAGATCACCCATACCCTCGTACGTCGTGCCGATGTAGAGGAGTGTATGGACGATGTCGGCGTGCCCCTCGGGCAGTGCGCGTCGCTGAACTTCGAGGACAGGGAGCAGGATCTCAAGTGCTTCGTCGAACCGCTCGAGGTCCGCGAGTGTCTCACCGATCACGGCCCGGGTGTGCAGGGTGAGCTCGTGGTTGGGTCCGAAGTGTTCGGTGCGAACGGTGGCGGCTCGGCGCAGGCTCGCGAGCGCGCTATCGAGCAAGCCGAGCGACCTCTGCGTCTTGCCCGCCGTCTGGAACAGTCGCGAGCCGATGTCTGGTTGTCCGGCCAATTCCTCTGCGATCGCCCGCGTCGTCGGCTCGAAGATGCTGTTCTCGAGCGCTTCGAGCGCGATGTCGGTGAAGTTGATCTCGTCGAACGAGGACTGAAGCCCCTCGTGTTGCGACTCAGGCGCAGCGTTCAGTATCGAAGACGCGATCTTCGCGCCCATCGCCTCCGGATCGATGCTCGAGAGCTGCTGAGATTGGAAATCCGTGATGACCTCGAGATCGCGCGCGCGTTGGGCTGCTTCACTCTCTGCCTTGCGCGCTGCACGCTCGTTCGCGAGCGCCTCGTCCTTAGCGAGTTCCCGGGCGATCGCCGCCTTGCGCGTCGCCTCGCGTTCATCGAGCGCCCAGAGCAGTCCGTAGCTCGTCCCGACAAGCCCGAGCAGGATCGCGACGGCAACCGCTCCCGCCGCGAGCACGCCCGCGCGGTTTCGCCGCACAAACTTGCGCAGGCGGTACGCCTGTGTCTGCGGCCCCGCAGACACAGGCTCGTCGTTGAGGTGGCGTTCGATGTCCGCCGCGAGTGCGCTGACACTCTCGTACCGTCGCGAACGCTCCTTCTCGAGGCACTTGAGCGCGATCCAATCGAGATCGCCTCTGAGGAGCGTGGAGAGGGCGTGGACATCGGCACCGCGCGCGCTCGCGGCACGCGTCGCGTTGTCGCCGAGTGTGGAGAGTTGCGTCGAGGGGCGATTCGGCTCCTGCTCACGGATGACGCGCAGCATCTCGGCGAATCCCTGGGAGCGCAGCTCGTGGGTGTCCAGAGGAGTGGTACCGGTGAGAAGCTCGTAGAGGAGGACGCCCAGTGCGTAGACATCAGCGCGGGTATCGATATCAAGCCCGGACATCTCGGCCTGCTCGGGAGCCATGTAGGCCGGCGTTCCGATGATCTGCCCTTGCTCGGTAAAGAAGGTCTGCCGGGCAAGCTCCGTGTGAGCGGCCTTCGCGATGCCAAAATCAATGACCTTGGGGACGGGTTCGTTGTCCTGCAGCGTGACCAAGACATTCGAGGGCTTAATGTCGCGATGGATGATGCCCTTCTGGTGGGCGTGCTGGATCGCGGCGCAGATGCGGAGGAACATCGCAAGGCGAGCGTGTGTCTCGAGTCTGTGGGTGTCGCAGTATTCGAGGAGCGGTGCGCCCTCCACGAGTTCCATGACGAAGTACGGGCGCCCCGACTCGGTGGAACCGGCGTCGAAGACGCGTGCGATGCAGGGATGATCCATCATGGCCAGCGCCTGACGCTCGGCCTCGAAGCGGGCGATCACCTGCCTGGTGTCCATGCCGAGCTTGATGACCTTGAGCGCGACGCGCCGTCGCGGTGCTTCCTGCTGGGCCTCGTAGACCGTTCCCATGCCGCCCTCACCGATCACACGCAGCGGCATGTACCTGCCGATGCGCTCGAGCATCTCATCGGCGCGAGCGAACTGTGTGGCCAGGGCCTCAGCGGTCTCGCCGGGGGCGGAGGCGTCCAGGGGGTTGGGTCTGTCGTGAAAGTCGAGGAGCCGCTCGACTTCGGCGCGCAGGGCGTCATCGCCGTGGCACGCTCCCTCGAGATAAGCGGCACGGTCCTCCCGCGCGCGGTCGAGTGCGCCAGCAAAGAGCGATTCGATTCTCTCGAAGCGTTCGGCGTCAGTCATCGCCGTGCTCCTCGATACGCGCACCGAGCCAGGCGCGGGCCATGTACCAGTCCGCTTCGACCGTCTTGCGCGAGACGCCGAGCACCCGCGAGGCCTCCTTGTGGGTCATTCCGCCGAAGAAGAGCAGCTCGACGACACGTGCTTTGCGCTCGCTGAGTGCCTTGAGATCGTCCATCGCCTCGTCGAGTTCGAGCATGTCGATGAGGTGCTCTTCTGTGGGGGCGATGCTGTCGGAGAGGGTGACGCGGAGGCGTTCTCCGCCGCGCTTGAGGGCACCGTGTTTGCGCGCATGGTCCACGAGGACCTGGCGCATGACGCGGGCGGCGATGGCGCGGAAGTGGGCAGCGTCGTTCCAGGGGAGCTGAGTAGCGTCGATCAGTCGCGCGTAGGCCTCGTGGACGAGAGCCGTCGGCTGGAGGGTGTGGTCGGCACGCTCCCTCTTCATGTAGCCCGATGCGAGCGCGCGGAGTTCGTCGTAGAGGGCGTCCAGGACGGACCCGAGACCCTGCGCCTCCGGGGTGCTGTCCGCCTGAAAGGCTCGAGTGAACTGCTGGCGGTCTGTCATCTGGGGGCGACCCTACTGGAATTTTCTCGATTCCCACTAGGAATCCGCGGGGCGAATGACGCAGTCGTTGGTGTCGCCCGGGTTCGAGTCGGCGGGAGAGACCGGCAACCGAGGCGTAAACATCGTCCTGAAAGGAACTTGCATCATGCCAACCACATCACACACCTCCAGAAAACCGGCGTTCGCTCCGTTTGGGCTGATGCTGGGCATGATCGCGACGTCGAGCGCTCTGTTCGCCACACCCGCCACGGCTCAGCCCTCGGGCTTCGGTATCACCGACGAGGCGTCGTACCAGCGGTTCAAAGACGCCGCGCTCACCGCGGAGTACGCACGAGAGATGTACCTGGTCGGACCCGGCCAATTCCCCAACGACGGGTGCGGGACGGACAGCGATTCCAAGCCGCGAACCCTCGCGGCGGTCGCCTCGGCGATGGCGTTTCTCGATCGCCACCCAGACGCGACCCCCTCAGAACTCGAAACCTACCTCTGGGCCATCGACATCGAGCTCGCGACGCAGTTTCCGACCGACCCCGGCCTGACCGTTCCGGAACACTTTCTCGCGGCCCTTCGGTTCAGCCGCGTGGTGACCGGCCCCAACGCGGGCGAGCCCGGTGCCCAGCCGGGCGCGGGCGTGTACTCGGCGTCACTCGCCGGTTTTGACACGAACGTTGGCGAGCGGGCCCTCGCGTTGGTGGGCATCGAACTGCCAGCATACTTCGATTTCAGCACCCTCGAATCACGCGCGCTCGCGATCGAGGCGGCTTCCTCAATCAATATCGGAACGACCGCGGAGACGGGCCTGCTGCTGCTCCGTGCGTTCGCCGGGCAGACACCCGGCGGCGTCGCGGTCGATCCCGGCATCCCCGATGTCTTTCTTCAGTACCTCTGCGCCGAGGGCTATGACCTCGGCAACGTGGGACTCCGGTCGCCTTCGTTCCCGGGCATCAACCAGGCGATCGACGCGCTCCCGGACTATCAGGGCTATCTCGTCGAGGCCGCCCAGGACTTCGAGATCGTGACCGGTTCCGTCGGCGGAGATCTCTCCCAGGCACAGGCGAGCAATCCGATGCACGAACGCCTGCGGCTTGCCGTGTACGGCACGTTGGATGTCGCATCGGACCTGATCAACGAGTTCAACCCCGCGCCGGTGTCGGTCGAGGCGGGTCTGCTGCTGAGCGACGCGCAGCTCCAAGCGCTTGAGCAGCAGCGACTCGCAGATATCCGCAGGGACTCCGAGCAACGCGCCGCGATGCTCTTCAACGCCGCGCTGCTGTACGACAACACGGACGCGGCGCCCTACGTCGAGGACCAGCTCGACCTGGGTTCGGAGGCGATCGGTGCGAACAAGCACTGGGCGAACGTCAAGGCGGGTCTCGAGATCGGGGCCGGCCTCGCCTCCACCGCTGCGGCGATCAATTCTGGCGAGTTAGGCGACGTGATCAGCGGCGTTACGGACACCGTCTTCGGCATCTTCGGTGCGGCGGAGAACAACTTCTCGCGGGGCGTGACCGACGACGACATCTTCGAGCAGGTGCAGGCGGTCCAGATGCAGCTCCAGGGCGTGCAGACCCAGCTCAACGGGCGCTTCGACGCCGTTGACAGCAAGCTCGACCAGATCTTCACGTCGCTCACGGATTCGTTCGCGGTGGTCTTCGCCGACCTGAACGACATCCAGGGCGGTATCGACCTCGCGCGTCAGCAAGTCCAGGAGCTGTCGGTGGATCTCCACCGCCTCGAGAACACGGTTGCGGTCATCGCGCAGGACCAGGCGTACAACGGCTTCTCATCCGATCTCGGCCCGCTCACGGCGCGATCGACCGAGGACCTGCCGCTGAGCGTGTACAACAGCGCGGAGTTCTCGTACTTCGATTTCGCGAACGAGGTGTCGCGGACCTTCGCGTTCGCCGGCAGCGGCAACCCGCCCTTCGCCCTCGACAACGCGGACGAGTTCGTCGGGGAGGGCTCGATCTCGGCGCGTCTGCACGACCTGATCGCGTGGGCCGGTAGCTCGACGTTCGGGGGACCCGCCTTCAACACGAGCGGTTTCTCGGCGGTCGAACCGTGGGCGTACGGCTCGACCGCATACGCCGAACTCGCGGCACAAAACCCCTGGTACACCGCCGCGGAGCTCCCCTTCGCCACCGGTCTCGACACCGCGATCGATCGCGGCGAAGAACTGGTCGTCTTTTCACAGATCGCCCGCGCGGACCGTTCTGACCAAGGCCTGACCGACGCAGATGGAAACCCCATCGAAGAGAGCAACCTCCTTGCAGGCGCAGCGACCTACTACGAAACTGCCGCGGCGAATCTCCAGAACGCGGTCAATTCCAAGGCGCAGGAGATCCTCGGCCCGAGCCTCGTGATCGATCCCAACGCGGTGTCGGGCGAGAATTACCTCGACCTCTGGTCGCAGAAGGCGGACCTCGACCCCCTTCCCCTCGCGAACGAGATCACCCACATGACCACGGGGTGGGGCAACTCATCGAACAACCTCCACTTCACGAGCGCCCCGACCGAGATCGACGGGTACGAGCTGTTCTTCGCCGACAGTGACCCCGGGATCGGCGAGACGCAGCGCGAGCGCGCCATGCTCGTCCGTGCCCGAGCGCTTCAGATCGCCTCGGAATCGGGGGCGGGCGTGTTCCCGGTGGTCCACTGGTACATGACCAAATCCACCGCGAACGGTGACACATGGCAACTGAACATCGCGCTCAGCGCCACCGCGGGGCAGACCTCCGGCGGCTTCATCGCGAAGCGGAACATCAGTTTTCAGACCATGAACTACAACAACAACTTCGATGAATGGCGAGTCAGCACCTACAATACCCCAACCGTGCCGGCCATCAACATGCAGATCATCTGGCCCGATCTCCTGCGGGACATGCTGATGACGGGACAGTCCATCTCGGGACCTACCGAGTACGAGTTCTCAAACGACTTCGGCACCACCTCTCGGATCCGCTTCATCGGCGACAGCACGGAGATCACCGGCGCGTACTCGAGCCTGCGGGACGAGATCCGGGAATGGCTGCACGAACTCCGCACGGAGGTCCGCGACACCGTTCTTCAGGAGTTCCAGAACACGGGCAGCGAGATCAACACCGCGGCCCTCGCGCTGAACGATGCGGAGGCGATGCTCGACGCGTACACCACGCTCGTCGCTCCGGGTGTCTTCCGCGTGAGCGAGCTGACCCGCTCCGCGCTCCGCGGCGGTGTGCCCAACGCCGCAGAGAATCTCTCCGGCAGCGAGGTCGGTCTCCGCTCGGCGCACGCTTTCGACCTTCTCCAGAAGTTCGCCGACGAGGACACCAGCCCGTTCCAGTGGGGCGACCGCGCCTACGACTTCGTCACGATCGCCGACGATCACCTGCTCGAACGAGCCCGTCTCGTGCGCCGGGAACTCGCGGCCGCTATCGACCTCCCCGTCCAGACGAGCCCGATCGCCGCATGGTCCCTCGCGGAACTGCGAGCGATCCGCGACACGGGTGCGCACCTCGCCGTCGATGACCGGTACGATGACCATCGCGACGGCCTCACCCGCAGCGTGCTCGACAACGACACCAAGCAGTTGCTGCGGACCGTCAACGGTGTCAACGAATACCGGCCCATCGAAGCGAGCGCCCCCTTCGTGTTCGATTCGAACGGGAACCCCATCCCCACCGACCCGATCGAGGCCTGGCCCGCTCACGGCACGGTTGATATCAACCCGGACGGGACCTTCGTCTATACCCCCAACGATCCCGATTTCGAGGGCACCGACTACTTCGAGTACATCACGCTCTGCGATGTCGCGGCCGAGGGCACGAACTCGATCGTCGTGCTGTCGCCCCCGGCCTTCGTGAGAGTGGCGGTGGGGGGCCCGACCACCCACAGCGCCCCCCACATAGACC
>JAJDDE010000055.1 GCA_029260475.1 Phycisphaerales bacterium
TCGATGGGACGCCTGACCCTCAACATGCTCCTGAGCTGTGCGCAGTTCGAGCGCGAGGTGGCGGGCGAGCGCATCCGCGACAAGATCGCGGCGACCAAGAAACAGGGCTACTGGGTATGCGGCCAGCCGCCCTTGGGCTACCGCCTACAGCGTGAGGACGAGCCCCGAGGGCTCTACGTCATCGAGGAAGAGGCGCAGCTCGTCCGCACGATCTTCGAGCGGTTCATTGAGACGGCGTCACCGACGGAGGTCGCGCGAACGCTCAACGATGAGGGGCATACCACCAAGCGCTGGGTCAGCAGCACGGACCGTGTGCACGGCGGCAAGCCGCTCACTGCGAAGTACATCTCGACGCTGCTCTCGAACCCCGTGCTGATCGGGAAGGTCACGCACACGCAGAGAGATAGCGGTGAAACCCATGTGTACGATGGACGCCACGAGGCGATCATCGACACCGAGACATGGAAACATGCCCAGTCGCTGATCGGCACGCAGGACCGCGATCAGCAGCACCGCTGGACGCACCCGCACCTCTTAAAAGGCAAGCTCCGTACAGGATCGGGCGACGCGATGAGCCCGACGTCGACGCAGCGGCCACTTACCAAGCGCGGCGAGACCAATCAGAAACGGCTGGTGCGGTACTACATCAGCCAGCACGCGATCAAGCACGGCTTCGCGGCGTGCCCGATCAAGTCCATCAACGCCGAGCACCTCGACGACCTCGTGCGCGGCGTGGTCCTGGATCACCTCGATCACGAACGGCTCTCCGGGCAACCCCAAGAGGCCCGCGACCACTGGATCCGAGCAGTACTCGATAGCGTGACCCTCACGTCCGACGCGGTGACCATCCGGCTGCACAACGACGCGCTCGAAGTCTTGCGGCGGCACGAATTCGATCCCTTGAATTCGGAAGCGGTCGGACGCCCAACCTGCCCGCGGAAACCGGAATTCGTCGACGACGGCGACACGCAACGCCTCACGCTCAGGATCCGGATCAAGAAACACGACGGGCGGCGGGTCCTCTTAGACCCAGAAGGGCGCGACCTCGTGCTGACCTCGAATCCTGAGCCGAGCCCCCACATCGTCGATGCGATCGGACTCGCGTACCGCTGGCACGACGAGCTGCTGGAGACGGGCGAGAGCATCCGCGTGTTCGCTGAGCGGGTCGGGGTCTCCCGGGCATGGGTCAGGAAAATATTGCCCCTGACGCAGCTGGGGCCGGAGCCCCTGAAACAATCCCTGCACGGCACGCTACCCCCAAGCGTGACACTCGCGGACCTGCTCCACGCTGCGGGCGAACTCGATTGGGACCGGCAAGCGCATGCGCTCGGGCTCGCACCGGTCACCCGCTAAACAAGCGCCACCCAACCTCGACCGTTTCCCTGCAGATTCCCTGTTTAGTCGCCCAGGGAATTCGCCGGATTGAGGGGTCAAAATCGGTTTCCGGAGGCGGTGAGTGGGGGGGCGTTTGGGAGGGAGTGATCGCGAAATCCCTGCGTTTTGAAATGCTCCCTGTTTTCGTGAGGCAAACAGGGAATCCGCGGAAGCGGCCAGGATCGGAGGCATGAATTGGACACCCCTCAAATCGCCCGGAGAGACGATTTGCTGAAACAACGCCAAACCATGCCAAAACCGGCCAAGCCAAGAATTGCAGAGACGCTCAAACTGTGCGATTTCCCCGGGAAACACGAGCAAAATGCCTGATCCATCAGGACCGGCGAGAGCGCATCGTGGATCAAAGCGGACAGGGCGGGATTCGAACCCGCGGTACGTCGTTAAACGTACGCCGCTTTAGCAAAGCGGTGCCTTCAGCCACTCGGCCACCTGTCCGTGTACGGGCGATCGTCGCCCGCACGGGGTCACGATCATCCGCCCCTTACGCCCCCGGGTCAAGCCCGACACGGACGCATGATCGGTCTAGGGTGTCATCCCCGCACCGCGATCCACCCACCGCACCCCGAAGGAGCACACACAGATGGCCCAAACGCCCTCCACTATGGTCGAGCTCGGCACCCCAGCCCCGCACTTCAACCTCCCCGACCCCGACGGCACCGTCGTCGCGATGGCAGACTTCGCGGACAAGAAGGCCCTCGTGGTCATGTTCATCTGCAACCACTGCCCCTTCGTCAAGCACATCGCCGATGAGATCGCATCGTTCGGGAAGTGGGCGCAGGAGCAGGGGGCCGGGGTCGTCGCCATCCAGCCCAACGACATCTTCAACTACCCCGACGACGCCCCCGCCAAGATGAACCAGGAGATCGAGGCTCGCGGCTACACCTTCCCTTACCTCCACGATGAGGAGCAGGACATCGCGATGGCCTACCGCGCCGCCTGCACACCCGATTTCTTCATCTACGACGAGCAGCGCCTGCTCCGGTACCGGGGCCAGCTCGACGGCTCGCGTCCTGGCAACAACGTGCAGGTGACCGGCGAGGACCTGCGACGTGCGCTCACCGCGATCCTCGCGGGCGAAGAATTGTCCGCCGACCAGACACCCAGCATCGGCTGCAACATCAAGTGGAAGCCCGGCAACGAACCGGATTACGCCTGAGCGCCGCTCGGCTGCTGCTACGCGAAGTGAACAACCACACGGCGCTCGTGCGCGCGGGAGCGGTGTTCCCACAAATAGATTCCTTGCCACGTCCCGAGCGCCAGGCGGCCCTCCATGATCGGGATGGAGAGCGAGGTCTGCGTGAGCGCCGCTTTGATATGGGCCGGCATGTCGTCGGGACCCTCACTGGTGTGCGTGTAGAGCGGGTCGTCCTCGGGCACGTGGCGCTCGAGCCAGCGTTCGAGGTCCTTCCTCGCGCTGGGGTCCGCGTTCTCCTGGATGAGCAGGCTGCAGGAGGTGTGACGCACGAAGACCGTGCAGAGCCCCTCTTGCAGCTCCCCTCGGGCGACAAACTGCTGCACGCGGTCGGTGAATTCGTGCAGCCCCGTGCCCCGCGTTGAGATCACCAGCTCCTTGATCATCCGTCGGCCCTTTCAGACGTATCGCCTACCATTACCGATCATCCCCGCCACCCTACACGCGAGCCCCCGAATCATGTCCAGCGAGCCCCAGACCCAGATAATCCCCGAGCTCCGCGAAGTCACGATGCACGCCCACCGCCCGAACGACCCGGGCAAGGCGATTATCACCAAGAACGAGCTCTGCACCGCGACGCGGAAGGCCGCCGGGTTTGTTCGGCACATCGAGTTCGATGTTTCGGGCTCGGGCCTCGAGGGCATCTGCCAGGCGGGGCAGGCGGTCGGGGTCATCGCCCCGGGCCAGGACGCCAAGGGACGGCCGCACGCGCCGCGTCTCTACTCCCTCGCCTGCCCCTCGGGCGGTGAGACCGGTGACGGCACCATCCTCTCTACCACCGTCAAACGGACCATCGACGAGCACTGGGAGGACAACTCCCTCTTCACGGGCGTCGCGTCCAACTACCTCTGCGGCACCCGGGTCGGCGACGAGATCACCGTCACCGGCCCCGCCGGCAAGCGGTTCGTCCTCCCGAAGAACCCGGGGCAGCACGGCTACGTCTTCGTCGCCACCGGCACCGGCATCGCGCCATTCCGAGGCATGTGTCTCGAGCTACTCCGCGACCACCCCGGTGTCCCCATCACCCTGATGATGGGCGCGCCCTACAGCACCGACCTGCTCTACCACGACTTCTTCCGGGACATGGAACGGACGCACGAGCACTTCCGCTACGTCACCGCCCTGAGCCGCCAGCCCAACGAGGACGGCTCCGAACCGCTCTACATCGGGGGCCGCTTTTCCCCGACTGACGGTGCCCTCGTCGAACAACTGCAAGACGACCGCACACTCATCTACGTTTGCGGCATCGCGGGCATGGAGCTCGGTCTCTTCCGCAGCATGGTCTTCGATATGGGCGACGACATCGCGTTGCCCTACGTCGCCATCGATGACGAGCTCCGCGATCCGGAGATCCGCTGGGACCGCAAGATGATGCACAAGAAGATCAAGGCGACCAAGCGCGTCTTCCTCGAGGTCTACGCCTGACCCCGGGGCACGGTTTTTCGACACATCACTAACGATGAGCCGTTCCCGGCTCGTACGGCACGGCATTCTCGGAACTTTCCCGAAACGTTCCGGCGAACATGGCATCGCTGCGCCGATACACGCCACTCGGTCGGAGCCACTTTCGACCGCCCAACTCGGAGGCGCCGCCATGGCCCACGTCCTGATGATCGATGATTCGCCCCTCGCACGCTCCGTCGTCCGCATCGTTCTCGAACGAGACGGGCACACGCTCATCGAGGCCTCCGACGGGGTCGAGGGGCTGGACGCCGCCATCGCGCACCGACCGGATGTCATCCTCTGCGGCGTCTCGCTGCCCGGCATGGGGGCCCACGACATCGCTCGCTGCCTCCGCAGCGCGGGCATCGGCTCGCCCATGATCGCGCTCGGGCACGACCCTGAATCGAGTCAGTGCATCGTGAGCGGAGACCTGGGCATCATCGGCATGGTCGGGCGCCCCCCGTGCGCCGACACACTGCGATCCGGCATCGACGCCGCGATGCACGCGGGCTCGCGCTTCGCGGCGTGACGTGGAGTGTCGCCCGGTCTCAGTCCTCCGGTCTTAGAGAACCTTGACCAGTTCCATATCGAAGACGAGCACCGCCTTGGGCGGGATGCCCGAGCGCCCGGCTTTGCCGTACGCCTTGTCGTAGGGGATCACGAGGAAGCGCCGACCGCCCTCGCCCATCTTCACGAGCGTGTCGTTCCAGCCGGCGATGAAGCCGTTGGCGACGTGGTCCATGGGGGCACCACGATCGCGCGATGAGTCGAACTTCTTCCCGTTGGGGAACCAGCCGGTGTAGTGAACGCGGACGCCGTCCGTGGGCTCGGGCTTCACGTCGTTGCCCTTCTCGACGATCAGCGTCCAGACGCCGGTCTCGGTGTCCATGTACCCCTCGGAGACGTCGTAGCCCTGGCTGGCGATGAGTTCCTTCGCCTGGGCAAGGGCATCGGTCCACAGTTTCACGTCCGCCTCGGCCAGTTCCTTCGCGATGCGCTCACGCTCGGCGATGCGCTCCTTGCGGAGTTTGGAGGCCTCGTCCTCGGGCAGCATCTGGGCCTTCTTGATCACGACGTTCTCGACCGGCCAGTCATTCATCGCGCCGTTCGGTGTCTCCTTCGGGGCGGTCTGCACCTGACGGATCGCGTCCACCACGTCTTTGCCGTCGATCACCTCGCCGAAGACCGCGTAGCCCGCGCCGTCGCGCGGCTGGTCCAGGAACGCGTTGTCCGACACGTTGATGAAGAACTGCGCGGTCGCGGAGTCCGGCTGGCGCCCGAGGCGGGCCATCGCGACGGAGAACTTCGTGTTCGAGAGGCCGTTCTTCCACTCGTTCTTGATCGCGTCACGCACGTCCTTCTGCTCGGCGTCGACCGTGAACCCGCCGCCCTGGATCATGAAGTTGCTCATCACGCGGTGGAACACGGTCCCGTCGTAGTGCCCGTCCTCGATGTACTGCACGAAGTTCTCGACGGAGATCGGGGCCTTCTCGTAGTTCAACTCGATCAGCATCTCGCCCATCGAGGTCTCGAACGTGACGTACTCGTAGTTGTTGAACTCTCGGGCCTTCTCGGGCTCGGAGTCCGTCTCGGTCTGACCGCAGGCGCTCGTGATCGGGAGCGTCAGAGCCGCGACAGCGGCGAGGGTGAGGAGCGTGCGCATAGATGAAGGCCTCCGTGTGGGGATCGTGAGTATCGGTTGTGCGAGGCCCGATGCTAGCGGGCCGGCGGCGTGGAGTGGTGGAGAAGCGGGTCAGTCGGTCAGTCTGAGGAGCGCTGGAACAACAGGGCCCCGATCAGGAACCCGACGACTCCGATACCGATGAGCACCGCGCACGGTGCGATCACCTCGCCAAAGGTCGCCTGGCGCCACAGCGCCCCATCAAGCACCTGGATCACCCATTTGAACGGGCTGATCGACGCCGCCTGCTGCACCCAGCCCGGCATGATCGCCAGCGGGACCCCCGCGCCGCCCACCAGCGCGAGGATCAGGAGCACCGCGCGCGACAGCCCCTCCGAGCCCGTCTCGGTCTTCCCGAGCGAGGCCAGGAGCATCCCCAGCCCCACGAACGCGATACACGCACAGAGGATGCCCGCGATGAGAATCCCCCACGAGTCCGGACGCACGCCGAACACGCCCACTCCGAGCGACATGATCAATACCTGCACCCCGAGGCACGTCAGGAAACACGCGAGCGCCTTGCCGGCGATGATCTGCCACGGCGCGATGGGCGCGAGGCGGAGGCGCGTGAGCGTGCCGCGCGTCCTCTCGCCCACCACGCCCAGCCCGAACCCGAGGACGCAGGACATCAGCCCCCACGCGACGGCCTGCGGGAACGTGATCTCGAAGGCGGTGTCCGGGCTCGCCTTCTTCGGAGCGTCTGGATCGTCATCGCTGCCGGTAGCGGGGGAGTCGTCGGTGATCGTGATGGGCTGGAAGCCGCCGGTGCCGTCGCCAGTCGCGCCATCTTCGGAGTCGTCCTGCTCGCGCAGGGAGAGCATGCTGTCTGCGCTCGAAAGGAACGTGCTGATCACAGCGCGCTCGGCGAAGTTGAGGTCCTCGGATTCCGCGAGCGATTCCCTTGCGCGGTCGAGCATGCGCTGCGAAGACGCGCCGCCCTGGAATGCGCCGAACATCGTCTGGTACGCCGCAGCCTGGATCATGCCGCGCAGCACACCGCTCTCGAGATTCTTGCCCGGGTCGAACGACACCACGAGTTCCGCGCCTTCGCCGAAGAACATCGACTCGAGATCGTCTCCGAATCCCTCGGGGATCAGAAGAGCCCCAGCCTGTTCACCGGTGCGCACCATGTCGAATGCTGCGTCACGGTCCGCGTCGAGCGTCACGCTGATCTTCGGGTCGTCCTCGAGCAGCCCTATCAGCGCCTCCGATGCCGGGCTGTTGTCGAGGTCGGCGATCACGAGCCTCACGTTCGATGGGCCATCGCTCGCGCCCGAGAAAATCACGCCGAAGAGAACACCGAACCCGATCGGGAAGATGAAGACGAAGAAGAAGCCCACGCGGTCGCGGAAGAGCTGCGCCATGTCCTTCTTCGCGATGGCGAGTACCGGGTGCACAGGTCAGTCCCTCAGCGAGCGCCCGGTGAGGTTCAGGAAGACGCGTTCGAGATCGGGCGGCTTGATCTCGATCGCGGTGGTCGTCGTGTCCTGCATCGCCTTCTGGAGTTCGGGCATGGGTGTGTCGGTGGAGACCTCGCGGACGCCCTCTCCCGAGGTGACGCGGACGACCGAATCCCCGCCGTGCTGGGCGACCAGCGCCGCGACGGAATCGACCGCCATGGTGCGCCCGCGATCGACGATCGCGACCACGTCGCAGAGTTTCTGCGCCTCTTCCATGTAGTGCGTCGTGTAGACAATCGTCACGCCCTCACCCTTGATCTCGCGCACGAGGTCGAAGATGGCGTTGCGCGACTGCGGGTCCACACCGACCGTCGGTTCGTCGAGCAGCAGGAGCATGGGCTTGTGAACGAGGGCCACCGCGAGGTTGAGGCGGCGCTGCATGCCCCCCGAGAATCCGCTCACGCGGTCCCTCGCGCGCTCGGTGAGGCCCACGCGCTCGAGCAGTTCGTCTGCGCGATGGGCACCATCGCCCCGCGAGAGGCCGTACAGGTTCGCGAAGAACAGCAGGTTCTCACGCGCCGAGAGGTCGTCGTAGATCGCCAGGCTCTGCGGCGCCAGCCCGATCAGGCGGCGCACCTCCGGGTCCGTGGGCGCCCCGCGTCCGTCCACGCTCACGCTGCCCTCGTCAGGCTTGAGCAGCCCGACACCGATACGGATGCTCGTGGTCTTCCCCGCGCCATTCGGGCCCAGCAGCCCGAAACAGGAGCCCCGCTCGACGTGCAGCGACAACCCGTCCACCGCGAGGTGGCCGTTGAAGTGGTGCCGGATGCCGCGGAGATCGAGCATGACGACGCAGCGTACCCGGATGGTCACACGGGCGACGACCCGGACTCTCCGCCCCCGTCTTGAGAAGCAACGTGGAAACCGTGATTCGCCCGGGCCGTCTGTGCGCTTCACAACGGTCTTCAGGCCCCCCTGACACGGGCGCACGGCCCAGAGCGGCTTTTATCGCTCCAAAAAATTATCACACGCGGTGAAGGTGGGTCTGTGCGGGGTCGATGAACCACACCGACGCATGTTTCGGAGCCAGACCAGGCGCGTCGCCCGGTCCGAGAAAGCTCTGGAGCGTCAGCACCGGCGGAGCCGGGATTCAGCAACACGCAGGGCGACAGTGCCCATGTCCAGAGATCCCGGTTCACGGAGGACCCCATGACTCGCATCAACACCAACGTGCCGTCGCTCATCTCACAGCGTGTGCTGGGCCGCAACAACGTCGCCCTGAACACCTCGCTCGAACGCCTCTCCACCGGCCTCCGCATCAACCGCGGCAAGGACGACCCCGCGGGCCTCATCGCCTCGGAGAACCTCCGGGCAGAGAAGTCCGCGTTGAGCGCCGCGATCCGCAACGCCGAGCGTGCCGATCAGGTGGTCAACATCGCCGAGGGCGGTCTCACGGAGATCTCCAGCCTGCTCACCGAGGTGCAGTCGCTCGTGACGCTCACCGCGAACGACGCGGGCCTCTCCAACGAGGAACGCGAAGCCAACCAGCTGCAGATCGACTCGATCCTCCAGACGATCGATCGCATCGCCGGGGCCACCAGCTTCCAGGGCAGCAAGCTGCTCAACGGCAACCTCGATTACAACATCTCCAACGTGGACGGCGTGATCTCCAAGTCACGCGTCAACGGGGCCAAGCTGCAGTTCAACGGCACGCAGGAAGTCGATGTCCTCGTCACTGCCTCCGCGCAGCTCGGCGGATTCCTGCTCTCTTTCGGCGCCAACAACCTGAACCTGGGCGGTGCCGCCGCCGACGATGGTGCCAACGAACAGTTCATCATCGAGATTTCCGGCACCCTCGGCTCGCGTGAGCTCAGCTTCGCCTCGGGCACGCAGCTCTCCAACATCGTGACCGCGATCAACAACTTCTCCACCGTCACCGGCGTCTCCGCCACCCTCTGCGGCACCACCGGACTCCGACTCGAATCCCTCGAGTACGGCGACGACGAGTTCGTCTCCCTGAAGGTCGTCGATGACGGCGCCATCAACGGCGGCAACGGGATCTATGGCCTCAGCGCCGGCGACACCGACGTGGCGGACACCGGCTCGGTCACCGCCTTCAACACGACCACCGCCTCCAACGGTTTGACCGACTTCGGTCAGGACGTAGCGGCGACCATCAACGGCATCGTCGCGACGACCAAGGGCCGCGAGGTGCGGATCAACACCGACTTCCTCGACGTCGAGCTCGAACTCGCGTACGACACGGGCAACCCGTCCGCCGCGGCGCTCGGCCTCGTCAATGCCTTCACCATCACCGGCGGCGGCGCAGACTTCCAGCTCGCCGGTCGTGTTGACATCGCGGGCAAGGTGCCCATCGGCATCCAGAACGTCGCGACCCGCAACCTCGGTCAGTCCGACGTCCGCACGTTCGATACGGATTCGACCCCCGTCACACGCCGGTACACCCTGTCGGACTTCGCCGCGGGCAAGGCCCTGAATCTCAACGACGGCGATCTCGCGAGCGGTCAGGTCATCATCGAGAACGCCATCCGAGAGGTGAGCTCGCTGCGAGGACGCCTCGGCGCGTTCCAGGCGAACACCGTCGCCGCGACGATCAACTCGCTGGGCATCTCGCTGGAGAACACGTCCGCCGCCGAGTCGCTCATCCGCGACACGGACTTCGCCGCCGAGACCGCGGGCCTGACGCGTGCTCAGATCCTGTCCCAGTCCGCGCAGGCCTCCCTGCAGCTCGCGAACAACCAGCCTCAGAACGTCCTTCAGCTCCTCGGGTAAGGAGGAACGCCCAGGGGCTCAACAGATGGACCGAGAGCAGCGCCGCCGATGACGACACGTCATCGGCGGTGTTTTTACGCGCAGCCGGTACGATCGCGTGACGATGGCCACCTACTGGAACTCAGATCACACACTCCCGATCCGCGAGACGGACATCGCGATCATCGGAGCCGGCGTCGCGGGCCTGTCCGCCGCCCTCGCTCTGCAGGGCGCGGGCGTCGCGTGCGTGCTGCTCGAGCAAGGCGACGTCGGCAGCGGCGCGAGCACGCGCAACGCCGGCTACCTCATGCGCGGCGCCGCCGACAACTACAAGGCAGCGATCGACGACCTCGGACGAGAACAGGCACGCGATCTATGGCGAGCGACAGAGGACAACCTCAAAGACCTCCTCGCCCTGGGCGTCGCCGACGTCCCCACCTTCGAGCGCCGTCCCTCGACGCTCCTCGCCTACGACGAGGACGAAGCGAGCGATCTCCAATGCGCCGCCGTCGCGATGCGAGAAGACGGTTTCAACACCGAACTGGTGACGTCGGGGACCGACACGCTCTGGCAGCACGCGCCGCCGAGGGTGGCCCTCGTGAACCCGGACGACGCGGTGGTGAACCCGGCGCGGCTCATCGCGTGGCTGCGAGGCCTCGTGACCGTCCCGCTGGTTGAGCAGACGGGCGTGTTCGAGATGCGTGAGCATGAGCAAGGCGTCCTCCTGCGCAGCAGCAAGGGGGATCTCGCCGCACGGCGCGTGCTGGTGTGTACCAACGCATGGACCGCCCGGCTCGTGCCGAGCCTGCCCGTGCAGGCCAACCGGGGCCAGATGCTCGCGCTCCGCGTCCCCCAAGGCGTCCGCCTCGATCACGCCTACTACGCCAACCGCGGCTCAGAGTACATCCGCCAGGCGGCCAGCGACACCGTCGTGGTGGGGGGGTGGCGCAAGCACTTCGAGAACGACGAACGCACCGACCGCCTCGGCGTCACCATCGGCGTGCAGCAAGGCCTCGAAGACTTCGCGGCGAACCTCCTGGGCGACCGCCATCCGGTCAGCCACCGGTGGGGGGGGATCATGGGCTTCACCCCCGACGGCCTGCCCCGTGTGGGCCCAACGGGCGACAGCCGCCGCGTCTGGGCCTGCACCGGCTTCACCGGTCACGGCATGTCCCTCGCCCACCGCACCGCGACGCTGACCGCTCGCACCATGCTCGAAGGCGGGCCGCCCCCGCCCTGGACCCGCCCGGCGCGATAAGCCCGCCCAGTGGTGCTTCGCCGCTGGTGGACCCTCCCGGCATCGCCTACACTCGCCCCACACCATCGGGGTGTAGCGCAGCTTGGTAGCGCGTCTCGTTCGGGACGAGAAGGTCGCAGGTTCGAATCCTGTCACCCCGACTTTCAGCTCAACGGCCTCGGCAATTGCCGGGGCCTTTTGTATTTACTGGTTGTTCAACCGATTCATGCCACTTCACGAACGAGCCACTTTTGGGCGACTACCGCTAGGCGGTATCACCTCGATTGAACAATGCTCCCGCTGGTAATACGGCAATCAAACAGCGGTACTGATTCTGTACCAACCTGAGATTCCTGTGTCTCGACTCAGGCTTCCAGCTTGAGGCAATACGTGGAGCGTGCGACCGTTCTACAGGCTCTTGCCGTTCATGTCCCGCGGCAGGGATGAAGGGAACACGATAAATTGGGGCTGACAGATTATCCAATGGATGCCCTGCATCACGGAGCTTGCAATGAGCCATGTTGTACGGATTCGCTTTTTCTATACGGGGGTTCTCTGTTCCCTGTGCATGTCCGTCAACGGCTGTGGCGCGTTGGATGGTCAGCCCCATCGAGAATCCCATGTGAGCACTAGTTCTGAGGCGCAGGGCACGGATGTCGATGCCCGTCCGGTGAATCTGGCCCACTTCATAGAATCGGCCTTGGCTGGGCCGATCGTGCAAGAAGAACGGGCACTATCCGACGGTACCGTCGCGCTCTGCTATGTCATCAGGACATACTCAGAGCCGCAGGAGCACGCGATGGGGCCGTGGGCACCGACCACGATCTACGACGACGCGAGCAAGGGCGGCATCTGGTTCCACGACGGGCATGTCCACGATGTAGACGGCGCGTTCGTGCACGATATCGCCGAGTTCTACGGCGACCCGGAGTGGAAACTCTACCGCGAGGACGGCTCGGTCATTGTGACCGACACGAAGGCGGCATTCGAGGCCGCCGCACGGCCCGATGTCGATCCGCAGTACCACAACCATGTGGTCGAAGGGCGGCCCGAGTGGATTGACCGACAAGTCTCGGTCTTTGTCATACCTGTGCAGCCTATCTATCAGGATCAGCCGACCTCCATTGGAGGTAGGGCGGGTGGTCCCGATCGCGGGGCACACAATGATGGCCCGCCATCCGGCAGGCGGGGCGGGCCACCGCCGCGACGCCCAGGCGAAGACGGTGGACGGCCACCCCGTCCCGGTGGCCGGCCCGCGGATGGTGCCCGAAGAGGCGGGCCGGGCTTTGCCGCACTCGGTGTAGCGTTCAACGGCGTGGAGTTTGCGCCGCCGGCACCGTTGCAAGCAATCCTCGCCGCGCACACGATCGCGCCGTTCGATGACGCGGGAGGGCACCTCAACCCACACGATGGGTACCACTACCACGCCGTGACCGGCCACACCAAAGAGATCGCCCAGTCAGACGGGCACGCGCCGATGATCGGCTACATGTTGGACGGGTACGCACTGTTCGCCCTGGAAAACGAGGACGGATCCGTACCAGTTGACCTTGATGAGTGCGGTGGCCATTGGGATGCAACCCGCGGCTACCACTACCACGCAGGTGCTGCTGGCGAGAACCAGATCATTAAAGCGTTCCGGGGCATTCCTGGAACCATGACAACAGAAGACTGAACGATATGAGGTCGATGTTGCAGTTCACGCGTTTTCCCGTGAAAGAAGAGCCCGCGTTTCCAGAGTCCAAAAGTCGATCTCAGCCACAAAGAGTTCGACTGGTGTCCTGTCACCCCGCCTTTGCATGACAGCCCACCCCCGCGGTGGGCTGTCTTTGCAAGGTAGGCTCGCGGATTCAGGACCAGGGAACGCAGTCGAGCGCGATGAGCGAAGACGCCTCACGGGTTCGGTCCGATACACAGCGAGGATCCGCGCAGCGGCATTCCTGTCACTCCAACTGTCGGAACGCCTTGTCAAACCGCGTTGTTTCGAGCCGCACGGTGCTCAGACTCCACGCATGAGGAGTCGATCCAGAAGTGCTGAGGCCCCAAAAGCGACGTTTGGTCGGCCTTCCTCGATCCGCGTTGACTCCGGGCGGACACCGCGCACACTCTGGCGGAGTCAATCTGTAACAGGGTCCAGGAGGATCACTATGAAATATTCGTATGCAGTCGCCTGCACGGCGGCGGTGCTCTGATTGTCCGGAACGGCGCGTGCCGAGTTCGTGATGATCAACCTCACCGGCACCGCCTCGACGACATTGGGCGGGATCACGACCGGCGGCGCTGACATGCGATTTCGCGAAGTATTTGGCTCAACCACCTCTGTCTTCTTCGACATCACCGACGTGCAGATCGTCGAGGTCCCGACCCCCAACGGACTCACGCTGGCGATGGCCTGCACCGGCGTGATCGGTGTTCGTCGGCGTCGGCGCGTTGCCCTCACCACCAGGCCCGGTTGAGATCGCGCGAATCGAATTCGGTACCCGATGGCTCGTCTGGTCACACGCTCCGACGCGGGGGAACCCGGCGTCCGTAGATCGGGATCGCCCCGCTCAGGCCAGTTTCTGCCCCGGCATCAGCGGAGGCACAGGCACGTCCAACTCGTCCCCGATCACCCGGAACAGCTCCGCCTCGTTCGGTGTCACCATCCGGTCGGCGCTGATGCACACGGCGGACGCCGCCAGCACCTGTTTCTTCAGACGGGGGGCCATCCGCGTCAGGGTTTCGAGGGCCGAGCCCAGCCGGTCGAGGCCCGAATCCGATTCGTTCTTGAAGGCGAGCCCGGGCACACGCAACTGCTGCGCCGCGTGGTCGAAGGCGAGGCGCTGGGACTCGAGTGCGGCGTGCCCGGCGCGGGCGACCGCCGAGAGCAGCACCGAGACGTCGTCCGTGATCTTGTGCATCGCGTAGTAGTCCACGCGCGAGCGCCGCTCGTTCCCCAGCATCGAACGCAGCCGCCTCTCGACGATCCGCAGCAGCGCCCACTCGAAGGGCTCGATCTTCTCGTCCGCCTCCGCGAGGGCCCGGGCGTTGTCGATGAAGGTGACCGCCTGGTCCGCGGTCATCGCGGCGAGCGCCGGTGTCGCGATATCCAGGATCGGCAGGCGGAGTTCCGGGCCCACCCCCTCGAAGCTGGGCAGGATGCGCGCGAGCGCCCGCACCACCGCGGGGTCGGCGCTCGACTTGAGCCGGTCGAGCTGCTTCTTCCGCTCGGGCCCGTCGTCGTGCAGCAGCAGCCCGAAGATCACGGCGCGCGCACTGAACGCGTCGTTGGTCGCCTCGCGGATCGGCTCGGGGATCGAAGTGAGCAGCCCGCGTGCGTGCTCCACGTGCGCCTCGTCGATCCGACCGATGGACTCGAGAACCGAAGCCGCGATCGCGCCCTGAACCGCAGCACCCGCAGCGCCACCCACCGCGCCCGCAGCGCCGATCGGGAGCACGTCCTGGAGCCGTTCGAGTGAAGTTCGATCTTCCCCACCCGGCCCTTGCCCGGCCCGTCGGTCGCCGCTCCGCACTTCGGGGTACGCGGCCTCATCCACCTGCGGGAACGTGCCGTCCCACGAAGGGTCCACGCGTTTGATCCGGTCCGTCAGCGGCGGGTGGGTCGCGAACACGCTGCTGAAGCCCGACGTGATCGCCTGCGCGAAGAACAGGTGGCTCGCCTCGGGCGCGTGCGGGCTCACGATCCGGGCGCGGTGCTTGTAACCACCGATCGAGCGCAGGGCACCGGCGATCGTCTGCGGGTCGCGCGTGAACTGCACCGCCGAGGCATCGGCGAGGAACTCGCGCTGGCGGCTGACCGCCGACTTGATCAACGTCCCGAAGAACGTCCCCACCGCGCCGAGCACGATGAGCACGCCTCCGACGACCAGCACGACGATGACGATCTGCCCGCCGCCGCTGTCCTTCCTGCCCCCGCGAGACCTCCCGCCGGACATCATGGAGCCGTAGAAGAAGGAGCGGATGATCATCGAACCGACGATGCCCAGCAGCAGGATGCCGTGGATCACGCCCATGAGGCGGATATTCAGGCGCATGTCGCCGTTCAGGATGTGGCTGAACTCGTGGGCCATCACGCCCTGCATCTCTGCGCGTGAGAAGTGATCGATGGCACCACGCGTCACGCCGATCACCGCCGAACTGGGCGAATAGCCCGCCGCGAAGGCGTTGAGCCCGCGCTCGTCGTCCATCACGTACACCGGCGGCACGGGCGTGCCCGAGGCCAGGGCCATCTCCTCGACGATGTTCAGCAGCCGGCGCTCGCCCGCGTCGTTGGTGTCGCGGGAGAGCAGACGCCCGCCCAGCGATCGCGCGACCACCTGACCGCCCGCTCTGAGCTGGACCAGCTTGTACATGGTGCCGCCGCCGACGATCAGCAGCAGCAGCGTGACCGAGAAGAGGGCGGCCAGCGGGTTCACCCACTCGATCGCCCACGCGCCGGTCTCGCGGTCCGCCATCAGGTAGCCCGAGGCCACGACGCCCACGGCGTACAGGATCAGACCGATCGAGACGACCGCGAGGCAGAAGAGCAGCACGAGCTGCCCCGTCTTCTTCCGGGCGACGTCCTGGTGCTCAAAGAAGTCCATGGGCGTGCGCGCCTATCTAGCGATCAGAAGCTGACCTTGGGGGCGGCTTGGGCCGCTTCCTTGTCGGGGATCTCGTAGTACACCGCGTCAGTACCGTGCCCGAAGAGGCCAGCGAAGAGGATGGGCGGGAACGTCTTGCGGAACGCGTTGTAGCTGGTCACCACGTCGTTGTACGCCTGTCGCGAGAACGACACCTTGTTCTCCGTGGTCGTGAGCTCCTCGGAGAGCTGCATCATGTTCTGGTTCGCCTTGAGGTCCGGGTACGCCTCGGCGACCGCCATCAGCCGACCGAGCGCGCCCGATAGCATGCCCTCGCCCGCGTTGAGCTGCGCCATCGCGTTCGGATCGCCGGGGTTGCCCGAGGCGGCCTGGAGGCCGGCCATCGCCTGGTTTCGCGCGGTGATCACCGCTTCGAGCGTCTCGCTCTCGTGGGCCATATAGCCCTTGGCGGTCTCGACGAGATTGGGGATCAGGTCGAACCGACGCTGGAGCTGCACGTCGATCTGCGCGAAGGCGTTCTTGTACCGCTCGCGGAGCTGCGTGAGCTTGTTGTAGATGCCCAACACCACCATCACGAGGATGATGAGCCCCAGCACAACACCGGCAGCGACTGCGATCCAGATCATATTGCCCACGAGAAGGCTCCTCAGATAGCGGGTGTGCCGGACTCGGCGGCCCCGTCGAGATTGGAATCTACCTCATTCTTCCGATCCGGGCGTGTCCCCTTCCAGCCTCAGGAAGACACACCAGCGTTTTCGCTACCCTGACAGGCATGACGGGTCGTCCGCTCCAACACCGACACCTGATGGGCATCGAGGGGCTCAATGCACCCTCGCTCCGCCTCATCCTCGACCGTGCGCACGCCCACGCCGACGACATCCAGACGGGCAGCGTCGAGCCGACGCTCGCCGGTCGGTTCATCTGCTCGCTCTTTCTCGAAGACTCCACCCGCACGCGCCTGAGCTTCGAAACCGCCGCTCGCCGACTGGGCGCGGAGATCATCCGCTTCGATGCCAGCACCAGCAGCCTCTCCAAGGGCGAATCGCTGCTGGACACCGCCCAGACGCTCATCGCGGGCGGCGCGGAGTGCCTCGTCATGCGTCACGCTTCCTCCGGCGCCCCGGCGCATCTCAACGCGGGCCTCGTGCGCACGGGGCACGCGGTCCCCATTGTCAACGCGGGCGACGGCATGCACGAGCACCCGACCCAGGCCCTGTTGGACGTCTACACGCTGGAGCGCCGCCTGGGCACCGTCGAGGGCAAAACCGTCGCGATCATCGGCGACATCAACCGCTCCCGCGTCGCGCGCTCGCTCACTATCGCGCTGGGGACACTGGGCGCACACGTCCGGCACGTCGGACCGCGTGCCTTTGTCCGCGAGGGCTTGGGCGTCCCGGTCTTCAACGACCCTATAGAAGGGACACGGGGCGCGGACGCCGTCTGCTTCCTTCGCATCCAGACCGAGCGGACCGGGCGTGCCGCGTACCTGCCCAACACCGCCTTTCGCGCGCTCTACAGCGGTTCGCGCGAGGGTCTCATCCCCGAGAACGCCATCATCATGCATCCCGGACCCGTCAATCGAGGCGTGGAACTCGACGCCAAGACGCTCGAAGACCCGCGCTGCGTCGTCCTCGACCAAGTCGCCAACGGCGTCCCCGTCCGCATGGCGGTCCTTGAGCGCGCGCTGCTCGACGAATGGGGGGAGGCATGAACACGCGGACTCTCATCACCGGCGCGCACGTCGTGGACCCCTCGAACAATCGCGACGCCATCCTCGACGTGCTCATCGATGGAGACACGATCGCGCAGATCGCACCGGTGGTCGAAGCGCCTCCCGGCACCAACACGATCGATGCCTCGGGCCTCGTGCTCGCCCCCGCCTTCGTGGAGATCCACGCCCACCTGCGCGAGCCGGGCGGTGAGGCGTCGGAGACGATCGCCAGCGCGTGCCACGCCGCCGCGAAGGGTGGGTACGCCCACGTCTTCGGGATGCCGAACACCACGCCCGTCTGCGACAGCCCGATGGGCGTGCGGTACGTCATCGATCGTGCGCGCGAGGCCAGCCCGGTACACATCCACCCCATCGCTTCGGTCACCGCCGGGATGTCGGGCGAGCGTCTGACGGACTTCCACGCACTGCTAGAAGCCGGTGCCGGCGCGCTCTCGGACGATGGGCTCCCCGTCGCGGACGCCGGTGTGATGCGCCTCGCGCTCCGGTGTGCCGCGGACCTGGGATGCGTGATCCTCGACCACTGCGAGGACATGTCGCTCACCGGGGACGGCGTGATGCACGACGGCCCGCACGCGCACAGACTCGGTCTCCCGGGCATCCCGCGCTCCAGCGAAGCCGTGATCGCGCTGCGCGACGGCCTGCTCGCGCTCGAGACCGGCGGCAGGCTCCACGTCTGCCACGTCTCGACCATCGACACCGTCGAGGCCATCCGCTGGCTCAAGTCCCGCGGCGCTCCGGTGACCGCGGAGGTGTCGCCCCACCACCTGACGCTGACGGAGGCGCGCGTGGGCGACTACGACACCCACGCGAAGATGAAGCCGCCACTCTGCGAGGAGCGCGACCGCGTGGCCCTCATCGAGGCGCTCGAGGACGGCACGCTGGACTGCATCGCGACCGACCACGCGCCGCACGCGCCGGGTCTCAAGGCCCAACTCTTTGATCGTGCGCCCTTCGGCATCATCGGCCTCGAGACCGCCTTCAGCGTCTGTCACACCGCGTTCGTCGAGACGGGGCGATGGACGCTCGGGCAACTGATCGCGTGGATGACCCACAAACCCAGCGAGGTCGTTGGGCAGCGGTGGGGACGCCTGGACATCGGGGCACCGGCGGACCTGGTGCTGCTGGACGCGAGCGAGCGGTTCACGCTGACCCAAGGGCACCTCGGATCGAAGAGCGTGAACTGCCCATGGCTCGGCGAGGACCTCGTCGGTCGGCCCGTCGCGACGATCGTCGGCGGACGCGTCGCCTACGGCGAGGGCGCGTTCGCCTGAACCCGCAGCGGTCGTTACGATGCGCCTTTGATGAGGCCAGACACCCAAGCTCGTCAAGAAACCACGACCCGGAACGGGCTCTTTCGCAGCACCGTCGCCGGGTCTCGTTGCATGCGGGAACGCGGAGCAGCAGGCGTGGGGGCCCGCCCATGACCTGCGGGGCGGCCGACCTCCTGCGTGACGCCAAGGCCCGCACGGGTTCGCTGCTTTCTGTTGGGCTCGAACCCGCCCCTGACTACCTGCCAGACCGGTTCAAGAGCGACCCGGAGTCCTTCCTGCGCCTCATCATCGAAGCTGGGTCTGGGCGCTGTTGTGCCTTCAAGCTGAACACCGCCTTCTTCGAGTCGATGGGACCCGAGGGCTGGGCGATGCTGCACCGCGTCCGCGACGAGATCCCGGAGGGGCACCTGGTCATCGCCGACGCCAAGCGGGGCGACATCGGCACCACCGCCAAGCACTACGCCAAGAGTCTGTACGACGCTCTGGGTGCGCACAGCGCGACCGTGAACCCATTGATGGGGCGCGACAGCGCCCAGCCCTTCCTCGACTTCACCGATCGGCTGACCTTCTTCCTCGGGCTCACATCCAACCCAGGGGCCGCCGACTTCCTGCTGCCCGAGTCGCTGGGGCTCCGCATCGCACGAGCCGTCGAGGGCTGGAACAGCGCGCACAATTGCGGACTCGTCGTCGGCGCCACCCGCACCGAGACGCTCCGCGAAGTGCGCACAGCGGCGCCCTCGCTGCCCTTCCTGGTGCCGGGCCTGGGCGCGCAGGGCGGCGATCTCGACGCGGTGCTCCGCGTAACAACGAACGTGGTGCTCCACGTCACCCGCGCCATACTCCCGGACGAGAACGCCGACCCGCTCGAGTCGATGGTCGCGAAGATCGATGCCTGGAACGCGCGCGTTCGGGCGGCGCTCGAGACCGTTGGGGGGACCGCATGACAACGATCGCCGAGCACACACGCGAACTTCTTGCAGAGGTCGGTGCGCTGCGCGAGGGGCACTTCGTGCTCTCGTCGGGGCTGCACTCGGACCGCTACTGCCAGTGCGCCAAGCTCTTCGAGCACCCCGAGCTCGCAGCGCGTGCCGCGTCGTACGCGAAGGAGCTGCTGGGTGATCACGGCGCCGACCTCGTCGCTGCTCCCGCGCTGGGGGGCGTCCTCTGGGGCTACGAGCTCGCGCGCGCACTGGGACTGCCTTCGGTCTTCGCGGAGCGCAATGAGGGCGTCTTCACGCTCCGACGCGGCTTCGCGATCCTCCGCGAGCAGCGGGTGCTGCTCACGGAGGACGTGGTTACGACGGGCGGCTCAGTGATGGAACTCGTGCCGCTGGTCGAACAGGCGGGGGCGACGGTCGCGGGGATTGTGAGCGTCGTTGATCGTTCCAATGGAGCGTTCTCGCCCGGCGTTCCGTTCCACGCGCTGACAACCCTCGAGTTCAACTCGTACGGCTCAGCCGATTGCCCGATGTGCGCCGCGGGCGTGCCGACCGACAAGCCGGGGTCGCGCCCGGGTTCTCGCCCCGGAGCAACACCATGACCGCCCGGACCGCCCGCACCGCAACCACTTCGCTCGGAGCGCTCATGTCACACCCCGTGGAGGTCTCCGCCGGCGCGCAGGGATCTGACACCGTCCGCCTCGCGCCCGCCCGCCTTGTTCTGGAGGACGGCGTCGTCTTCGAGGGCCGCTCGTTCGGTCATCCCGAGCCGGTTTCGGGCGAGGTCGTCTTCAACACCGGCATGGTCGGCTACCCCGAGACGATGACCGACCCCAGCTACGCGGGCCAGCTCGTCGCGCTGACGTACCCGCTCGTCGGGAATTATGGCGTGCCGCGCGAGCACCACGAATCGGGCCTGAGGACGCGGTACGAGTCCGATCGTATCCAGCTGAGCGCGCTGATCGTCGCTGACTACGCCACCAGCTACTCGCACTGGGACGCCAGCGGGTCGCTCGGGGCGTGGTGCCGGAGCCAGCGGGTGCCCGCGATCACGGGTATCGATACGCGCGCCCTGACGCAGCACCTGCGCGAGCGGGGCAGCATGCTGGGCGTGATCGAGGTCGATGGCGAAACGACGGATTTGTACGACCCCAACCGGCAGAATCTCGTTGCGCAGGTATCGGTTGAGAAGCCGGTGCTGTATGAGGGCGACCGCGACACGCGCGTCGTGCTGGTGGACACCGGCGCAAAGACCAACATCGTGCACTGCCTGCTCCGGCGCGGCGTCGGCGTGCTGCGTGTGCCCTGGGACTACGACATTTCCAACGAGACGTATCACGGCGTGATGCTCAGCAACGGGCCGGGCGACCCCGCGATGGTGGATAAGACCGTGGACACGATCCGCGCGGTGCTCGAGACGAACACGCCGCTCTTCGGCATCTGCATGGGTAACCAACTCCTTGCGCGCGCCATCGGCGCAAAGACCTACAAGCTCCCCTACGGGCATCGCGGGCAGAACCAGCCCGTCATCGAGTGCGGCACCAACCGCTGCTTCGTCACCAGCCAGAACCACGGGTACGCGGTGGATGCCTCGACACTCCCCGAGGACTGGCGCCCGTGGTTCGAGAACCTCAATGACGGCACCAACGAGGGCGTGCGACACGCCTGGAAGCCGTTCCGCTCCGTGCAGTTCCACCCGGAAGCCGCGCCGGGCCCGGTGGACACCGCGTTCCTGTTCGACGAGTTCGTGCGCATGCTCGCGCGCTAAGCCCTTCACTACGGAGCCCCTGCTTCATGCGACCGATCAACCTTCCCAAGACCGTGCTCGTGCTCGGCTCCGCTGCGCTGAAGATCGGGCAGGCCGGCGAGTTCGATTATTCGGGCTCGCAAGCGATCAAGGCCCTTAAGCAGGAGGGCGTGCGCACGATCCTGATCAACCCCAACATCGCGACGATCCAGACCTCCGAGCACCTTGCCGACGAGGTGTACTTCCTGCCCATCACGCCCAAGAGTGTGGAAGAGGTCATGGAGCGCGAGAGCCCGGACGGCATCCTCCTCTCCTTCGGCGGGCAGACAGCGCTCAACTGCGGGCTCGCGCTGGAAGAATCCGGCGTGCTGGCGAAGCACAGCTGCCGCGTGCTCGGCACGCCCGTCGAGGCGATCCGCGATACGGAGGATCGGGAGCGCTTCGTGCGCCGGCTCGACGAGGTCAACGCCTTCTACCCCAGGAGCAAGGCCGCGACGAACGTCGATCAAGCGGTCGGCATCGCGGGCGAACTCGGGTACCCCGTGATGACGCGCACCGCGTACACGCTGGGCGGCATGGGCTCGGGCATCTGCGAGGACGAAGCGCAGCTCCGCGAACGCGCCGAGAAGGCGCTGGCGCACGGGCCGCAGATCCTTATCGAGGAGTACCTCAAGGGCTGGAAGGAGATCGAGTACGAGGTCGTCCGTGACCGGCACGGCAACTGCCTGACGGTCTGCAACATGGAGAACTTCGACCCCCTTGGCATCCACACGGGCGAGTCCATCGTGGTGTGCCCGAGCCAGACGCTGAGCAACCGCGAGTACCACGCGCTCCGCGAGGTGTCGATCCGCGTGATCCAGCACCTGGGGGTGGTGGGGGAGTGCAACATCCAGTTCGCGCTGAACCCGGAGAACGAGGAATACCGGATCATCGAGGTGAACGCGCGCCTGAGCCGTTCGTCGGCGCTCGCGTCGAAGGCGACGGGCTACCCGCTGGCGTTCGTCGCCGCAAAGCTCGCTCTGGGGTACGGGCTGCACGAGCTGCCCAATTCCATCACCCGCGTGACGAGCGCCTTCTTCGAGCCGGCGCTCGATTACTGCGTGGTCAAGGTGCCGCGCTGGGACCTGAAGAAGTTCCGCAACGTCCGCCCCGAGCTGGGGTCGGGTATGAAGTCCGTCGGTGAGGTGATGTCCATCGGGCGCACCTTCGAGGAGGCGATCCAGAAGGCCCTGCGCATGCTTGACACCGGGCGGCACGGCCTCGTCGCCAACGAGCCCTACGAGCCCGAGAACATGGATCGCGACCTCGCGTCGCCGACCGAAGAACGCGTCTTCATCGTCGCCGAGGCTCTGGAGCGCGGGTACTCGGTCGATCGTGTGCACGAGCTGACCCACATCGACGAGTGGTTCCTCGAGAAGATCGCCAACGTCGTGCGCATAGGCGCGGCGCTGCGGGAGAGAAACGCCGCAGAAGAGATCGGCGTGGACCTCCTGCGCGAGGCGAAGCAGCGCGGCTTCAGCGACAAGCAGATCCAGCGCCTCACAGGCGTCCACGAGAACGACGTGCGCGTGCGTCGCGTCGCGCTGGGCGTGATGCCCGTGCTGCGTCAGATCGACACGCTCGCCGCCGAGTTCCCCGCGCAGACCAACTATCTTTATCTCACCTACAACGGCCTTCGCGACGATATCGACCCCGCACCCGCTCCCGCAAAGCCGGGCAAGCAGCAGCAGAAGACCGTGCTGCTCCTGGGCTCGGGCGCGTACCGCATCGGGTGCTCGGTGGAGTTCGATTGGTGCTGCGTGACCGCGGGGCTCACGCTCAAGCAGCTCGGCTACCGCACCGTCATGCTCAACTACAACCCCGAGACCGTGAGCACCGACTACGACGAGTTCCACCAGCTCGTCTTCGACGAGATCAGCTTCGAGACCGTCCGCGAGCTGTGGGACAAGATGAAGCCCGACGGCGTGGTTGTCTCGATGGGCGGTCAGATCGCCAACAACCTCGCGATGAAGCTGCACAACGCCGGCGTGAAGGTGCTCGGGACCAGCCCCGAGGACATCGACCGCGCCGAGAACCGGCACACCTTCAGCAGCCTGCTCGACGAGCTGGGCATCGACCAGCCGGACTGGGAGGAGCTGTCGACCCTCGACGACGCGATCGCCTTCGCTGCCCGCGTGGGCTACCCGGTGCTTGTGCGCCCGTCGTACGTCCTGTCGGGCGCCGCGATGGCGGTCGCGACCTCGGACGAGGAGCTCCGCACCTACCTCGGGCGTGCTGCGCGCGTGAGCCCCGAGTTCCCTACGGTGATCTCGAAGTACGTCGAGAACGCCAAGGAGATCGAATTCGACGCGGTGGCGCAGGACGGCGAGATCGTCGTCTACGCGATCAGCGAGCACGTGGAGAACGCGGGCGTGCACTCGGGGGACGCGACGCTGGTCTTCCCGCCGCAGCGGACGTACCAGGAGACAATCCGCCAGGTGCGTCTCTACGCGCGCAAGATCGCGCAGAAGCTCCACATCAACGGGCCCTTCAACATCCAGTTCATCGCGAAGGACAACGCGGTGAAGGTGATCGAGTGCAACCTCCGCGCTTCGCGCTCCTTCCCCTTCGTCTCCAAGGTCATCAAGATGAACTTCATCGACCTCGCGACGCGCGTGATCGCGGGCCAGCGCGTGCGCAAGCCCGACAGCAGCGTCTTCGAGCTCAACCACGTGGGCGTGAAGGCGCCGCAATTCAGTTTCAGCCGCCTCGACGGCGCCGACCCCACGCTGGGCGTCGAAATGGCCTCCACGGGCGAGGTCGGCTGCCTGGGCGACGATTTTTCAGAAGCCTTCATCAAGGCGCTCGAGTCTGTCGGCTTCCGGTTCCCGATCAAGAGCGTGCTGCTCTCATTGGGCCCGCTCATCGCGAAGGCCGAACTGCTCGCGGGGATCAAGGAACTGCACAAGGGCGGCGTGACGCTCGAGGCCACCGAGGGCACCGCGAAGTTCTTGGAGGACGCGGGCATCCCGGTGAAGGAGGTCGGCTGGCCCCTCGAAGAGGCCCCGGGCAACGCGATGGAGCGCATGAAGGCGGGTGCCTACGACCTGGTCATCAATATCCCGTCGGACAACCGCCCGGACGAGATCACCAACGGGTACATGATCCGGCGCTCCGCGGTGGACTTCAACGTGCCCCTGATGACCAACAAGCAGGCCGCCCAACGCCTCATCGAGGCCATCACGCGGACAGACCTCGCGGCGATCGAGCCCAAGAGCTGGGCGGAATACGCGGCGCTCGGGCAGGAGTGATCGCGTTGACAATGGCCGATTGATGTCGTCAGGGCGGGAGATCAGTCCGGGAACCCTGAGACGGGCTCGCCGACGAGCTAGGGCGATTGCATCCGCGACCCGCACAGCCTCGGCGCGAGCAGGTAGACCATCGCGCACACCCCCACCAGCACGACGTTCTTCAGCGCGTGCGGCATCTGCGCGTTGCCCGCGAACTGAATCGTATCGACGAGCATGGCGCGCTCCGACTCGGTGAGCCCCTCGGGGAGCATGGAAGCTCGATCGAGCATGATGGTCATCCATCGGAGGTGGACGAACGCCCCCGCCAACAGCGACAGTCCGGCAACGATCGCTCCGAGACGAGCGCCACGCGCGAGGAGGAATGTCAGCCCGCCGAAAATCGAACCCGATGCGGTCAGGCCCGCTGCGACCCCGGCTAAGCCCGCTCCCACGCACGCGTCGAACGCACGGACCGTGTCGGGCCATGAGAGCAGATAGATAGCGCCGGGGACGATCAGCCCCACACCCACGAACCGCATGAACCAGCGGACGACACGGATTTCATTGGGTTCCCACATAGACGCCTCGCAGTTGGTGTTGTGACGCCCATGAGATGCCGAAGCCGCCGCGAATGGGCGACAGGGGGGGCTGCCCGCAAGAGCATATCTATCGTTGGGCACGCGACCCGGGGCCGATGCAAGGCAATCCAAGCCCTGTACACGACTCGTATCGAGGGGAGCGGTTGCTCGGGACTCCATGCCAAGAGGGCGTTTTCTCGCTCGGAAGCGGACGGTGTGGGATTTGGGGCTATCATCCTGCCCCATAGGGCGTAGCGATTCTCCTGCTACCCCGACTTGATCCGCCCCCGATGCGTCCGAATCGGTATGTCACCCTTCGGACCCGTCGCACGCACCAGCCTACGAGGTTTTCCACATGGTCCGTCTCCGCATGACCCGCATGGGTCGCACGCACCGTCCCTTCTACCGCATCAACGCCGTCGATAAGCGCACCAAGCGCGACGGCAAGGTCCTCGAGAACCTCGGCTGGTACAACCCGGTTGAGAAGGACCCCACCAAGCAGATCTCCCTGAAGGGCGATCGCATCAAGGAGTGGCTCGGCAAGGGTGCCGTCCCCTCCGACACCGTGGGCGACCTGCTCGCGCAGAACGGCCTGATCGACGCCGAGGCGTGGAAAAAGATGCGCATGAGCCGCGTCACCCGCAAGATGGTGAAGGTCAACGCCGCGAAGGCCGAGGCCGACGCCGCCGCCAAGGTCGAAGCCGAAGCCGCTGCCAAGGCTGAAGCGGAAGCCGCCAAGGCGAAGGCCGCCGAGGAAGCCGCCGCCAAGGCCAAGGCCGAAGAGGAAGCCGCAGCGAGTGCCGCCGCCGCTCCCGAGGCCGCCGAAGGCGAAGAGAAGTCAGAGGGCTAAGCCCGTGCGGATTGACATCCTGACCATCTTCCCGGAGATGTTCGAGCCGGCTCTGGCCGTCTCGATCCCAGGCAGGGCCCGCGATGCGGGCCTTCTTTCATGGCACACGACGGACATCCGGGACTTCACCACCGACAAGCATTCCAAGGTCGATGACCGCCCCTTCGGCGGTGGTCCGGGAATGGTCATGAAGTGCCAGCCGCTCTGGGACGCCGTCCGGCACACCGAGGCCCAGGACGAGCGCCCCGCGACGCGCATCCTGCTGACGCCGCAAGGGCGCACGCTCACGCAGCCCCTCGTCGAGGAACTCGCATCCCTGCCCCGTCTCCTCCTGATCGCGGGGCACTACGAGGGCATCGACGAGCGGGTCATCGAGCGGCTGGACCCGATGGAGGTCTCCGTCGGCGATTACGTGCTCTCGGGGGGCGAACTGCCCGCGATGCTGCTCGTGGACGCGGTCGCTCGCCTGCAGAGCGGGGTGCTGGGGCACGCGGATTCCGCCGCCGAGGACAGCTTCAGCCACAAAGACGAGCAGGGCCGCCCCCTCCTGGATTGCCCGCACTACACCCGTCCGAGGGAGTGGGAGGGCATGGAGGTGCCCGAGGTGCTGCTGTCGGGCGACCACCCCAAGGTGGACGACTGGCGTGCCGAGCAGCGGCTGACCCGTACGAAAGCCCGAAGGCCGGACTTGCTTGCGGGCGAGAAGCCGCAACAATGACCCTCCCCGGTTCCCCACGACACCCCAAGCCCCGAGTGCCCCTATGAACTCCCAGCAGATCCTTGAAGACGTTGCCCAGAGCCAGGTCAAGACCGACAACCCCCGTTTCGACGTCGGCGACACGATCAACGTCCACTACCGCATCATCGAGGGCGAGTCCGAGCGCATCCAGGTCTTCCAGGGCGTGCTCATCGGTCGCAAGGGTCGCGGCATGAACGAGATGATCACCGTCCGGCGCATCGTCAACGACGAGGGTGTCGAGCGCATCATCCCGCTGAACTCGCCTCGTGTCCTGAAGTACGAGGTCGTGCGCCGCGCGGATGCCCGTCGTGCCAAGCTCTACTTCCTTCGCGAGCGCAAGGGCCGCAGCCGTCGCCTCCGCGACCGCCGTCGCGGCATGAAGCACGTCGAGGGCCAGAAGACCATCCAGTAGTCCCGCGTTCGCGCGGATCAGCGTGTAGCATCGGAGCATGTTTGCAATGCCCCGATGCGTTTTCGCATGCGCCGTGATGATCGCGCTCTCGGGTTGCGCACATCAGTGCAACCCGAGAACTGTAGCGCACGCGCCCGAGCCACCCGCGGAGCCGGGTCCGCCTGAGCAATCCGTTGAGCCCGCCCCTCCGACCCGGCCCGGGGGAGATGATTGGTCCGAGCTCTTCCCCGGCGTTCGGTACCACGCGGATCGCCGGGCGATCGAGGTGGAGGCGTACGTCTCGCCGCTGATCCACAGCGGGCTCGATGGCAAGAACTACTACCTCGAGCAGTTCCTGTGCATCCCCGACACCAAAGAGCACGAGTCGCTCCTGGTCACGACAGCGAAGCCCTCGCACCTGCACGCGGCGCTGCTGCTCACCGGCCTGCAGCCCGGAGCGCCGGGCGCGTGGGACGGCACAGGCGAGCCGACCGACGCGTCGGGTCCGGGTGTGCGGGTGCGGTTCAGGTATGAACTGGGCGGCCAGACGTTCACGGTGCACCCCGCCGCTTGGACGAAGCACATCGACTCGCGCGAGCCGATGCCCGAACGCGATTGGGTGTTCAGCGGCTCCACGATCATGACCAATGCGGGCCAGCCCTTCTACGAGGCGGACAGCGCCGGCACCGTCATCGGCCTCGCGTCGTTCGGTGGCGAGACGCTGAGCTGGCCCGAGTACATCAGCGATGACGAAGCCACCGGCGATCTCGTGTGGCTCGCGCGGACAGACGCGATGCCGCCCGCGGAGACTCGGGTGACGATCGTCATCACGCCGGCGGATTGAGTCTCACCCGTCTTCGGCGGCGTCCGCGTTCCCCTCGCGCACCATTTCGTCCGCGTGGTGTTCCTGCTCGCGAGTAGCGCCGTTGGTCTGTCGGCCTTTGTCACGTGCGAACTCGAGTTCGATGAACATCCCGAAGTGATCCGACCCTGGGATGCGCACGCGATCGAAGCGGCCGACCTTCACCGTCGGTGACACAAAGACGTGATCGAGCGGGTACCGCAGCGGCGGGTATTCCGCGTGATAGGTGTTGAGCAGCGTCCGCCCGACACGCGGGTCGCGCAGCCCGGAGAGATCGCGGAAGAGCGACGTGGTGTGCGACCACGCGACGTCGTTGAAATCGCCCGCCACAATCCACGCCGTCTCCGGATCGTCGGACGCCTCTCGAGCGATCCGGATGAGCTCCGCGTCGCGGATGCGGCTGTTGTACCGCTCGGCAGGCCTCTCCGGTTTCTTCAGCGCGGGCGGAGTCGGGTGGATACCGACGAGCCGCACGCTCGGTGCGCCCTCAAGATCGAGATCGACCCAGAGCGAAGGCCGATCGTCTGTAACCATGTGCCGGACACGGGCATCGCCGAGCGGCACGCGCGACCATAGCACCAATCCCAGCCCCTCTTCGCGGATCGCTTCCAGCCGATGCGGATACCGCTCGCGGATCTTCGACAACGCGTCGATCCACCCTCCGTTCGCCTCGATCAGCAGAAGCACGTCCGGATTCTCTTCATCGAGCACCGTGCGCACGCCCGCGTGATCGCTCGACGAATACTCGATGTTGGCGACGAGAAGCGAGAGGCCGGGCGAGCCCGAAGTCGCGATTCGCCGCGGGTAGAGGGGCGTGAACGGGAGGATATAGACGCTCTGGACCACCACCGAAGCGAGCAGCAGTGGGATCAGCAGCACGTCGAACTTCGATCGGACTCCGAAGAGCATCCACACGCCGAGGACGATCGCGAATCCCAGACCCAGCACGCCGAGCTGCACTCGCGGGAAATCCCAGGCGCGGATGAACCACGAGCCCGACCGGATCCATGGCAGCATCGCGCCCAACACCACAAGGATGCCTAGCACCCGAACGATCCATATCAGAGCGATCACTATCCAACTCATGAATCCGTCTCCGACATGAGCTCCAACTCACGGGCCAGATGTTCGGCGTTCCTTTTATTCGCTTTGTACCCGACGTCAAGAACCAGGTCCAAGAGCGGCACGAGACCCAGCAACCAGTCGAGGACTAAACGCCAGATCATCTTCGAGAGCGCTCTTTTTCGGATGCCCAGGCGCCGGCCCTCGAGGATCGGATACGCGCCGAGCACGGCGCCGACGCTGTCGCCCAAGACGGGCACGAGACCGAGCACAGCGTCCCATCCGAACCGGATGGGTGTGCCGGGGATACGAAATGCCGTGTCCAGAGCGTGCGCGAGCGCGTTGGCACGGCTGATCGCCGCGTCGTGCCGCTTGGTGGTGTTTGTTGCCGAAGAAGGCTCGTGCATGCACGAGCCTATTCGCGTCCGATTCCGCGTTCTGGATCAGTTGTCCGCGTTGCCGACTTCCCGCTCGATCCATGCGTAGACCTGCGAGCGTGTCATGTCTTCCGAGCCCGGGACGTATTGCAGGCGTGCGCCGGAGGTGTTGAACGCGGCGCCGAGTCGGACCGTCGAGTCGCGGAACTCGCCCGAGCCCCGGTTGTCCGGACGCCAGTAGCGGATGGTGACGTTCTCGCCCGGGCGATGGATGCTGATGAGTGAGCGCAGCACGTCCGAGTTGGGGACCGCGACATTGTTGATCTCAACAATGATGTCGCCGGGCTCCAGCCCGCCCTTGGCGGCGGGCTGACCGTTGGGTGTCGCGGCGACCAAAACGCCGGTGCCGCCATAACCGAGGCGGGACGCGGTCTGCGAGTTCATGTCGAACTGGGTGAGATTGATGCCGAGATAGCCGCGGAGCACGATGTCGCTCTCGTCGTCGATGAGCTGCTCAACGATCGCCTCGACGGTGTCGAGCGGGATCGCGAAGCCGATGCCCGCGGACTGGCCCTGGAGTTCCGGGCCCGATGAGTCTCGCACGTTGTTGGCGATTGCGGCGTTCATGCCGATGAGCTGGCCGTTGACATCGACGAGCGGCCCGCCCGAATTGCCCGGGTTCATCGCGGCGTCGGTCTGGATGAAGTTGGTGTATCCACCGATCATGTTCAGGAAGTTCGCGGCCTCCGATCGGCCCAGCCCCGAGACGATGCCCTGGCTCATCGAGAACTTGATCGAGAATGGCGAGCCGAAGGCGAAGACACGCTCGCCCACGCGGATCGGGTTGCCCGTTGAGCGGGTGATCGGCACGACGCCGACGCCCGGATCGATCTTCACGACCGCGACATCCGTCTGCGGATCGGTGCCGATCACACGGGCTCGAAGCACGCGTCCGTCGTAGAGTTCCGCATCCACGCGGCGTGCATCGCGGACGACGTGCGCGTTGGTGACGATGTAGCCCTCGTCGTTGAAGATCCAGCCCGTGCCGGAGGTGAACGAGGGGCGCCGGAAGCCGCTGTCATCGGAGGGCTGGAAGCGGACGTCGAGGTGAACCACGCTCGGGAGTACCGCCTCGCCGATGGAGGCGATCTCGTCGTTCATGCGATCGAGGAGCGTGCCTTGGGCCAGGCGGTCCTGGGCCTGTGTGACGTTCGCAGCGATGCGGGCGAATTGGACGCGTCGGACCGCGGAGGGGGCGGCCACGAGCGCCACGGTCACCGCGAGAAGAACGAGTAGGCCAGGGCCGTAGGTGAAGAACCGACGCATGCGTAATGCCTCCTGCATCTCTCTACCGATCGGCTGCGACGGGGTGCCGCGCCGACCATTTGTGAAACGTTCGGGACGAACGTTTATTCGGAAGCGGGCGATTTCAGCTTCGCGGACTCGCCCCGTTTCATCAGATATCTGTGATCGGTTGATGTTCGGTCCTTCACGCGCTCGATCCAGCCTTCGACCGCTCGCTGGATCTCGGGGCCGATCTGAGCGATGGGCTGCGCGAATCCGGGTTGCCAGTGCGTCATGCCGATCAGGTCTTGCAGCACGAGGATCTGCCCGTGGGGGGCCGGGCCCGCGCCGATGCCGATCAGCGGCACGCTCGTGCGTTCCAGGATGCCGCGGGTCACTTCTTCGGGCACCGCTTCGACGAGCAGCATGACCGCTCCGGCCCTCTCAAGGGTCACCGCGTCCTCGATCACTCGCTCGGCGGCGTCCGCGGTCCGCCCGGCGCTCGCGTACCCGCCGGTGAGACCGACCGACTGCGGCTTGGACCCGACGTGAGCGCACACCGGCACGCCTGCGCGCGCCATTTTCTCGACGAGCGGCGCGAACGACGCGTCCGCTTCCAGTTTGACCACGTCCGCGAGGCCCTCGGTAACGAAACGCCCCGCGTTGCGAAGCGCCTCGGCGTCGTCCGCCTGGTAGCTCATGAAGGGCATATCGCCCATGACCACCGAATTCGGCGCCCCGCGTTTCACACCGGCGGTCAGCGCGATCGCGACATCCAGCGGCATGTGGACGGTGCTCGGGAACCCGAGCACGACTTCCGCGGCGGTGTCGCCAACGAGCAGCACGTGTATGCCCGCGGCTTCGAGCCACCGCGCGGTCGTCGCGTCGTAGCAGGTCAGACAGGCGAAGGGCTCGCCCGACGAGGCCATCCGGCGGAGGGTCTTGAGCGTGAGCGCGGGTCGCGAGGAGGGGACCCCGGGCGCATCGTGGGGGATCGACATGCCCTGATACTAGGGGCGATGAGCCCCCGCCGAAACCGCGGTCTCAAGCGTGGGCGGGCAGGTAGAACCCCCGGCAGTAATCCGCGACCATGCGGTGGCTGGAGAATTTCGCGCAGCACGTGGACATGCACTCGGCGGCCATCTTGGTCCACTTCGTGGGCACGCCCGCCTTGGTGCGGTCGTAGAAGGCGGGGACGATCTCGTTCTCGAGCGTCTCGTAGATCGAGGCCGCGTCGAAGGCGTCCTGCTTGGTGCGGCTCTTCATCACCGAACCGTCACCGACGACCCAGCCGTTTTTGCCGTTGTAGCCCTCGGGCCACCACCCATCGAGGACCGAGAAGTTGAGTCCCGCGTTGAGGCAGGGCTTCATGCCGCTGGTGCCAGAGGCCTCCATGGGCCTGATCGGGTTGTTGAGCCAGAGGTCACAGCCCTGCGTGAGCAGTCGCCCGACGGCGGTGTCGTAGTTCTGCAGGATGAAGACGCGCCCGCGGAAGGGTGCCTTGCGCGTGTACGAGAGGATCTTCTTGACGAACTCGTTCCCCTCCTTGTCGGCGGGGTGGGCTTTGCCAGCGAAGACGAGCTGCACCGGGCGGTCGCTGTCGCTCATGATCGCCGCGAGGCGTTTGGCGTCTTTGAAGACGAGCGGCGCGCGCTTGTAGGTCGCGAAGCGGCGAGCGAACCCGATCGTCAGCGCGTCCTCGTCGAGTGTGCGGTAGAGCTCGTTGATGAGCCCGGGGTCCTCGTTGTGGTAGACGAGCTGATCGCGAAGCGATGTGCGGAGGTGCGCCACCAGCTTCCGGCGCAGGAGCTGGCGCAGCGACCAGATCTCATCGGGCTTGGTCGTCTTGGCCTTCTTCCACCAGTTGTCCTCCGGTCCCGCGCCGATCCACTTGGGCTTGAGGTTCTTGTTGTAGAAGGGGCGAGCTTCGTCGGCGATCCACGTCTCGGGGTGGACGCCGTTGGTGACGTGACCGATCGGGACGTCCTCGGGCTTCTTCGCACCGAAGGTCTTCATCCACATGGCGCGTGAGGTGGCCCCGTGGAGCTCGGCGACGCCGTTGCAACGCTCGGACATCTTGAGCGCGAGCACGGTCATGCAGAACGACTCGTTGACGTCCGACTCGTCCTCACGCCCGAGCGCGAGGAGTTCCTGTTTCTTCAGGCCCAGGTCCGCCTCGTAGCTCTTCATGTACTTCGCGAAGAGCGTTGCGTCGAAGCGGTCGTTGCCCGCGGGGACGGGCGTGTGCGTCGTGAAGACGCTCGACGAGCGCACCACATCGACCGCCTGATCGTATCCGAGTCCCGACTTCATCAGCTTGCGCAGCCGTTCGAGGCCCGCGAAGGCGGCGTGGCCCTCGTTGAGGTGGTGAACGGTCGGAGAGAGGCCGAGGGCCTCCAGCGCGAGCACCCCGCCCACACCAAGGAGCACTTCCTGGCGGATTCGGTACTCGATGCCGGCGCCGTAGAGGTGGTGCGTGAGCTTGCGGTCCGCGGGCTTGTTCTCGGGGATGTCGGTGTCTAACAGGTACAACGGGATGCGCCCGACTTGGAGCTTCCAGATCTTCGCCTTCACGCTGCCCCGCCCCATAGGCACGGAGATCGATTTGCTCGTGTCCTCGACGGGTAGCTTGCTGAAGTCGTACTTCGGGTACAGGATGCGCACGTCCTGGTCTTGTGGCAGCTCCTGCCGGTAGTACCCGTAACGCCACAGCATGCCGATCGCGACGAGCGGAACACCGAGGTCCGAGGCGCTCTTGAGGTGGTCACCAGCGAGCACGCCCAGGCCGCCCGAGTAGAGCGGGAGGTGCTCGTGGAGGGCGTACTCCATGCAGTAGTACGCGACCTTGAGCTTCTTCTCCTTGCCCTGGGCCGTGCGTTCGAACCAGGTGCGTGCGTTCATGTACTCGGCGTGGTGCGCCTCGACTTTCGCGAGCGCTTCGGCGAAGGCGTCGTCGCTGCGGAGCGACTCGCGGCGCCACTCGGGCAGCGCGTCCATGACCGCGATCGGGTTCTGCGTGTGCGCGCGCCAGAGCGCCGGCTCGAGCGATTCGAAGAGCGCTTTCGCGTCGGGGTTCCACGTCCACCAGATATTCCGCGCCAGACGGTCGAGGCGTTCGAAGACGTCGCCCGAACGGGTGCGCACCGGGGTGCGCTTCTTGCCGGTCTGCTTCTTGCGGTGGGCGGGTCGTGCGGAGCTGGTGCGCTTGGCCATGAAGGTCTCGCGTAACGGGAGATGCGGTGAATGAGGCGTGCGGGCGATCCACGCGCCGTCTTGTCGAACAGTGGGGCGAGTATAGAGGCAACCGGGACCGGGCCACGCGCACGAAAACGCCCGGTCCGAACGGTCCGGGCGTCAGGGTGA
>JAJDDE010000056.1 GCA_029260475.1 Phycisphaerales bacterium
CACTCGATGCACCGGTGCTCAAAAAACTTCGCGGGTCCGACGGCGCGATGCACTTCTGGCAGCGCGGCGGCGGGTATGACCGGAACGAGTACAGCCTCGAAGCGATCCGGGAAAAGGTTGCGTATATCCACGCGAACCCGGTGCGCGCGGGGTTGGTAGAGAGGCCCGGTGATTGGGCGTGGTCTTCGGCACGCTGGTGGTCGGGGGAGCGTGGCAAAAGCGAAGTATCGCTAGATTCGCTCGAGTGAGCCGCCTTGGACTGCCCTAGCTGCGCGAGAGAAGGGCACCCAGATTGGTGGCACCTGTTGAGACCAATACCAATAGCAACGTGCAATGGCCACCGCCCACGAGCACTCAGCGCCGACGGCGCAGCACGAAGAGCCCCAACCCCAATAGCGCGGTGGGCGGCGCGGGGACCACGCGGGTGGTCAGCACGGAGCCGGGGTCGATGTACCAGACCGTCCCGCTCGAGCCGCGCGGCGGGCCGCCCATCGGTAGCAGCGCGGTGCGCTGCTGGACGGTGTGCGACACTTCGTGCCCGATGAGGTTCGTGTCCACAGCGCCGGGCGCGGTGAAGACGATGTCGCTCCCGGTCGTGAAGGCCTCGGCACCGATCATCAGCGTCGCTCTCGCGCTGAGCGAACTGGTGCCCGCGTCGGTGACGATCTGCACGTCCGACAGATCGAGCGTGAACGCGCCGCCCAGCTCGCTCTCGATGACGCCCAGCAGGGAGATCGGGAGGTCGTAGGTGATGGTGGGGCCGGTGACATCGGCGCCGACGGGCCCGAGGCTGGTGAGGTTGACGCCCGGGAACGAATCGGAAGTCGCGCCGGCGATCTCGACGGTGAAGTTGAACTGCCCGACGTGATCGAGCTCCGCCCGGTTCATCGCCAGGGCCCCGGGGACCAGCGTGAGGACGACGGCGATCTGGAGTGTGCGCATCATGGGGTGCTCCTTCGGTTTCAGTATGGAGCGGAACCGAAGGGATGCAAACGGGCTCGACCTGTTCAGGGCCGCGGCGCAGAGCGCTGCTGGCCCTCTGGCCGGCTCTCGAACCCGTCAGCCCAAGCGTCCACCACGTGCTCCAGACGCGGGCGTCTGCCATCCTCCACGCGGATGCGCAGAACGACGGGGAGCGAGCGGTCCGAGACGTCCGCGCCGTCGGAGTGGCACTCGACGCGATCCCACGAGCCGCGGGTGAACTTGAAGCGCAGGCCGTCGGGCTCGTTCTCGCTCGTGCGCTGCTCGAGATCGAACGTCCAGCGCCCATCCGCGCCGCGTGTCATCCGCCACGCCGGGTCGTCGGGTCGCCATTCGTTCGCGTCGCACGCGATGAAGACGGGCTCCTCGGGCGAGGCGCGACCCGAGCGGTCCTCGAGCACGATGGTCACGCCCTGCGGCAGCCACGCGGCGTACACCATCCCCTCGCGTGCCGGCTGACGCCCGGGGGGTGCCGCCGCGAGGTCGAGCTGCTCCGCGTAGGGCGGGTCGCTCTCCGAACAGGAGCAGAGCACCAGGACGGCCAAGAGACAGGTCATGGGCAACGGTGTGATTCTCATACCGATGTAGTACACCGAGTCCCGGGGCGTGGCATGGCCTGATTCGGGCATTCGCGGACACGTACGCATCGGTGTCCGTCCCAGTTGCGAGGCAGACCCTTAACGCAGCGCCGCCCGCAGGCGCTCGCACAGCGCCCGATCCTCCCCCGCGCCGTCCGCGACGCGGGATGCGCCGAAGTCGTACGCCTCGAAGGGGCCCATCAGCCGCAGCTTCGCGTCCTCGTGCGCGAACCGCGGCACCGCGTGCCCGTGCAGCTCGGGAACGATGTTGCACAGCATCAGGTAGTTGATCCGCTCGGCGCCCGTCGCCATCAGGATCGCGTCGCCCAGAAGGGCGAAGTCCAGCAGGAAGCGGGTGCGGGCGGGCTCGTCGAGGTCGTTGATCGACGGCACCACCGGGTCGGGCAGCAGCATGCAGCACCCGGCGATCGGGCCCGGCTGGTACTTCCCGAGGATCGCCCACCCGCTGTCCATGCGGGCGAGCACCTCGGGGTCGTCACCGCCCCGGCAGCGTTCCACACGGCTGGTGATCGCCCGGGACATGTCGCGTGCGTTGCTCATACACCCCACGGTACCGGCTCCGCGGATCGTTGCGCTCGGAACCGCCGGGCCGTTGGGTGGCTCCGGGCAGCACGCTCTGTGCGCGCGCAGCGAGCGGAGCTGCGGGCTATCACCACAAGTGCGCCGTGACCTCGCTCTCGCGCTGAACTCGCTCCCCCGAAGGCCCGATAGCCGGCCTTCACCCGCACCCATGAGAGACGAGAGAGCCATGCCCAGCACCCTGACCGAACTGCAGATCGAGCGCCTCCGCTCCAGCTTCACCGCCTTGGCTCCCAAGGCGCAGGTGCTGTTCAACACATTCAGCGCCAAGCTCCTGCAGACCGACGCGGGCACCCTTTTCCCCACGGACCTGCAGAGCCAGCACGCCGACCTTCTCTCTGCGATGGAACTCGTCGTCACGCGGGCCCACGACCTCGCCTCGCTCGAGGGCATGTTCATGGAGATGGGCGTTCGATGCGCCGGCTCTGGCGCCGAGGCGGTGCACTACCCCGTGGTCCGCGACGCGTTGCTCGACGCCCTGCACGACGCCGCGGGCGCCGCCTGGACCAACGAGATCGAAGAGGCGTGGACCGATGGGCTCAACATCGTCGCCGGCATGATGCTGAAGGGTGCCGAACGGGCGCACCACGTGCAACGCAAGGCGGCGTAAACCGGCGGGGTCAGAGCGGTAGCGTGAGGTGGTGCTCGTCGTAAGCGACGCCCCCGACGCGGATCGCGTCCGGCTCGGTCCCCCACTTCACGAACCCGAGGGATTCGTAGAGCGCGAGCGCCGGCCCGCCGCTGGCGCTCACCGAGAGCGAGACCACGCTCACCCCCTCCCACGTGCGCGCACGCTCGATGCACGCCGAGACGGACGCCCGCCCGAACCCGTTGCCACGCTCCGGAGCCTCGCAGAAGACGCCCCAGATGTGCGCACGATGGCGGATCTTCTCGCGCTGCTGGCGCACGACGCCGGCGGTCGCGACCAATCGCCCCTGCGACTCGGCGACGAAGATGTCGTTGTGCACACGCGCCATCAGCTCGGTGAAGTCCGCGAGACCCTGCGCGATGTCGTCGGTGGGCGATGACAGGAACGCCGCGGGCTCTTCGACGAGCATGCGCTGGCGGAGCGCGAGGTACTCCGTGTACCGCTCTGGAACGAGTTCGAAGGCGCTCATCGCTTCTTCGTGACCTTCTTCTTGGCGGGCGCTTTCTTCGCGACTTTCTTCTTGGTCGTCTTCTTCTTCGTCGCAGTCTTCTTGGCGGTCTTCTTGGTCGTCTTCTTGGTCGTCTTCTTGGCGACCTTCTTGCCCGTCTCCTTCGCGCCGCTGGCCTTCTTGCCCTTGTGGACCGTGCCGCTGGCTTCGAGGCTCGCCTCGTAGGTCGCGATGAACTTCTTCACCGTCGCGCGCTTCACCGCGCGCGCCAGCACGTCCAGCGGCACGTCCGCCGCCGACTTCACGCGCACGCACGCCTTGCCCATGTCGAGCTTCTTGCCCGTCGCCTTCCACTCGCGGACGAACGTCTCCTGCGCCCCCGCCTCGATGTACAGGCAGAACATGTACAACCCGATGTGACCCTTCTGGTTGCCGATCCCCATGAAGGGCAGCGGCTGCTTCGGGTCGCAGTGGTAGCCGGGCGGGTACACGCTGTGCGGCACGAAGTACCCGATCATGCCGTACTGCATCCCCTCCTCGTACCCCTTGGGCAGGGCCTTGAGCACACGCGCACGGATCGTCTCGATCGAAGCACGCCGGTCGGCGGGGAGGGACTTCAGGTACGCACTGACGGTGGTGGGTTTGGGCGTGGGCATGTGGGAGAGGATACCTCTCAGTCATGGAACCCGGACGGAAGTCCGGGGGTGAGTTGGTCACGTGCGCCCATGCCTGGTCCACCCCCGGGCTTCCGCCCGGGGTTCCATGTGAGCGCTCACTGTTCGTGGAGCGTGTAGTGGATGGCGCGGGTGAAACTCGATTCGGTCGTGAGCAGGCGCGTGGACGCGTGGCGTGCCCAGATGCGCTCCTGTTTCACCCCGGCCGCACGGAGTGCGCGAGTCGCTCGCGCCTTGCAGACACGAACCACCTCCATCGGCTTTGCGGGCGAGCGGCAGACCAGATGAACATGGTTCGTGCGCACACCGAGCGCGTGGACGTACCAGTCACGGAACGCGCACGCCTCCCGGATGGTCTCGTCAACGATCTCGCGCTGTTCGTCGGTCATCACGAACGGTGCAGCGGCCTGTACACGCCTGCTGAACGACACGAGCCCGCGCGAGGGTGTGGGACGATCCTGCCCATGCAGATTCTGTTTCCGCGAATCCCAGCCGCGCTCATCACCCGGAAGCCACGTCGCGTAGGTGTGCCATGTCAGAAAGAAGTCCACACACGCACGCTATCACGGGACGAACGGTTCAGGAACCCCGGGCGGAAGCCCGGGGGTGGCGTGTGATGCAGAAGAGGTTCTGCTTCGCAGGATTCGGTCAACATGCTGAGGCACTGGTGGGCGAGCCACCAGTGGCACCCGGCGGCACCCGGCAGCGAAGGCTCACACAGCACTAATCCCAACGCAGTACTACACGCGCCCCGTGTGGCATGCTCAAGCTTCTTGAGCATAGTGCGCCGTCCGTTCTACGAAGACCTGCTCAAGAAACTTGAGCATGCCACCCATTGCTGCCACTTAGTACCCATGCAAAACCAGAAAGGACAACAGTCACTTCTTCACAATGTCGTCACTATCTCCGAGATCACGGGTCTCAATTTCGACTTCAATTTTGATCTCGTCATTCTGACCACTCGATGTGTCTTTAGGATCTAGGTCCATCTGCATGCTCAAATACTCCATATAGCCCTCTCAATAATTCCCGAGAGGAACAGCATCCCAACTGCCAAGCCCAGCATGCGGACCGACCACATGAATCTGGATCTTCTACACTCATTAACCGCAACAGTGTGCGACTCTACCATTTCTGTTTTTTCGATAACTGAGCCGACCACTTTCCTCCACCGTTGTTCACGTTCGTCGCATGACTCAATTTGAATCGTTTTATTCCATTCTGTAACAATGCTAGATAAGGTTGGTCTTCCAAAATACTTGGAAGGCCGGATCGATAAATACAGAAGCACAAGCGCAGCCACAAGTGATGCACAGCCAATCACCATTGCCACCGCATAGACCCAATCTAGGAAACCTTGTGGCTCGCTGACCACACTAGGCCGAGCGATTGCATAGAAACCCCCACCGAGAGCAGCGACACTTGTGAGCGCAATTGCAGACTTCACATAGATGGAGTCGGTTTCGCTCCGTGCTTGCTCGAGTCTCGAGCTTGCCAAGCGCATCATGTCGTTTTCAGAAAGCACAAGACAACCGACTGCCGTTAAGCAATCGGTTGGTCAAATCAATAATCCATATCATCCATACCCGCACCGACCCCGACCTTCTTCTCCTTCATCTCAACAACCGCACAATCGGTTGTCAGGAGCAGGCCGGCGATGCTCGCGGCGTTCTGCAGGGCGACGCGTTCCACCTTGGTGGGGACGATGACGCCCATCGCGACCAGGTCGCCGTACTCGTGGGTGAGGGCGTTGTAGCCGTAGTTCGCCTTGTCGGTCTCGAGGACGTTGTGGGCGATGACGGAGCCGTCGAGGCCGCAGTTCTTGGCGATCTGCTTGATGGGGGCGACCACGGCCCGCTCGACGATCTCGAGGCCGAGGCGTTCGTCGCCCGTGGCGCCCTTCTTGAGATCCGCGATGGCCTTGCGGGCGCGGAGGACGGCGGTGCCGCCGCCCGGGAGGATGCCCTCTTCGACGGCAGCACGGCAGGCGTGCAGCGCGTCTTCCACGCGGGCCTTCTTCTCCTTCATCTCGACCTCGGTGGCAGCGCCGACGTTGACCTGGGCCACGCCGCCGGCGAGCTTGGCGAGACGCTCCTGGAGCTTCTCGCGGTCGGAGTCGCTGGAGGTGTTCTCGATCTGGGCCTTGATGGTCTCGATGCGGCCCTTGATGTCGCCCGCCTTGCCGGCGCCCTCGACGATGGTGGTGTCGTCCTTGGTGATGGTCACCTTCTTGGCGCGGCCCAGGTCCTTGAGCTCGGTCTTCTCGAGGTCGAGGCCCAGCTCTTCCATGATGGCCTGGCCGCCGGTGAGGACGGCGAGGTCGGTGAGCATCTCCTTGCGACGATCGCCGAAGCCGGGGGCCTTGACGGCGGCGACCTTGAGGATGCCGCGGAGCTTGTTGACGACGAGGGTGGCCAGCGCCTCGGACTCGATGTCCTCGGCGATGATCAGCAGGCTCTTGCCCTGCTCGGCGACCTTGGTGAGGACGGGGAGCAGGTCCTTGGCGGAGCCGATCTTCTTCTCGTGGACGAGCACGTAGCAGTCCTCGAGGACGACCTCCATGTTGGCCTGGTCGGTGACGAAGTGGGGGCTGAGGTAGCCCTTATCGAACTGCATGCCCTCGAGGAGCTCGACCTCGGTCTCGAGGCTCTTGCCCTCTTCGACGGTGATGACGCCGTCCTTGCCGACCTTGTCCATCGCCTCGGCGATGATCTTGCCGATCTGCTCGTCCTGGTTGGCGGAGCAGGTGCCGACCTGGGCGATCTGCTCGCTGCTGGTGATCTTCTTGGACATCTTGCCGAGCTGCTCGACGATGGCGGCAACGCCCTTGTCGATGCCCTTCTTCACCTGGTTGGCGTTGGCGCCGGCGGTGATGGACTTGAGGCCCTCGGCGAAGATGGACTCGGCGTAGATGGTGGCGGTGGTGGTGCCGTCGCCGGCGTCCTTGGAGGACTTGCTGGAGACCTCCTTGACCATCTGCGCGCCCATGTTCTCGTAGGGGTCCTCGAGCTCGATCTCTTTGGCGACCGAGACGCCGTCCTTGGTGACGCTCGGGGCGCCGAAGGACTTCTGGAGGACGACGACGCGCCCCGAGGGGCCGAGGGTGACCTTGACGGCGGCGGCGAGCTTCTTCACGCCGTTGAGCAGGCGCTCGCGCGCGTCGGTATCGAATGCGATCTGTTTGGAAGCCATGTGTATCTATCTCCTGGTGGTCTGTGTTCTGTGTGTTCTGTGTTCTGGGGTGTCTCTGGCGGGATGGGCGTTCTGCCCGTCCCCTCCGGCTTTGGTGGGATGGGCTTCCAGCCCGTCCGGTGTCTCGACGGGCTGGAAGCCCGTCCTACCTGGTCAGCCGATGCGGACCCACGCGACGCGCTCGGCGTCGATCATGTACTCGTGTCGCCCGTCGGTGAGCTTCACGAGGTGGTCCTCCTCATCGGGGATGAGCATGGCGCGGGGGACGAGGCACTCGTCCGTGTTCTGAAAATAGAACACCGCGTCGCGCTCGCCGTTGAGGTTTATCAGGGCTTGTCTGAGCTGTTTGGGGGTCATGCGAGAACTCGCTTTCGCTCATCAGTCGATGACGGCAAGGATCTCGTCCTCGCCCATGATCATCAGCTCATCGGAGCCGAGCTTGATCTCGGTGCCGGCGTAGCTGGAGAAGATCACGCGCTCGCCCTTCTTGAGCTCGACAGGGATGCGCTCGCCCGTCTCGGTGTTGATCGCGCCGGTGCCGACCGCCTCGATCACCCCGGTGCGGGGGCGGTCCTTCGCGGACTCGGGCAGCACGATGCCGGAATCGGTCATCGTCTGGGCCTCGTCGCGGCGTACGAGGATCTTGTTGCCCAGGGGGGTCACCTTGGTCTTGGTCTTGCTCTTGGACATGGTTGCGCTTGCCATCGTTCGGGTTCCTCGGTCTGAGCCCCACGCACATCGCGGGGCGGTTGGTAACGGGGTTGAAAACGCCCCCGACGCGCCACGCGCGGCGGGGGCAATACGTCAGATTGGGTCGGGGCCCTTCTGAGGGGAGCCGTCTCCGTCCCCGGGGGCGGGGCCTTCCCCTTGCTGGCATTGCGGCCAGCGGTCGGCGTAGTGGCGAGCGAGCACGCGACGCATCGCGTCGAGCATCGCTTCCATGACCACCGGGCGCTCGATGACCGCGAAGGCGCCGCAGTGCAGCGCCGAGGAGAGGTCACGCGAGCCCTCGCGTGCCCCCATGCGTCGCTTGACGACGAGGGTGGGCGGGCGCCCGGGCAGGCGGGTCATCAGTTCCAGAAGACGGGCACCGGCGGGCTCGCTCTCCAGCGGGCTCGCGTCCTCGCCACGCTCCAAGGGCAGGGCGAGGTCGATGACCGCGAGGTGGACGGGTACCGCATCCAGCACCCGCTGGGCCTCCACGCCCGAATCGGCCCGGTAGGCCCGCACGCCGAAGGGGGCGAGCAGACGGGGCAGGAGGTCCGCCCAGGACTCGTCCCGCCAGCCGCCGTAGGAGAGCAGGAGGTTCAGACGACCCCCCTGCTGACCGCTGGGGTCTGGGTCGGTGTGCCTCGGGATGGAGGGTGGGCGCTGTTGCACGCACCACTGAATGCAACACGCGCGCCACTCCGGTGCCCCGGGAACCACGCCGAGCGGGGCCCCGGGCTGTCTGGAGCATGACGGGCACGCCCAAGGGGTGCCAGATCGGCAGTCAGGGATGCCCGCACCGGTGGAGACCGTGCCAAAACGAAAAACGGGGCACCCGAGTGGGTGCCCCGCTGAAGAGATCAGTTGGAGATCAGGGCCGGCAGGCCCGGGCCTCAGTCGAGGCAGTCCGTACGCCCGAACTGAGCACCGAAGACGCCGAAGTCACCGAGATCGACGTCGCCGTCCATATCGAAGTCAGCGGCGGCGTTGTAGTTCATGTCGCCTGTCATGGAGTTGAACGCGGCACCGAAGACGCCGAAGTCACCGAGATCGACGTCGCCGTCGTTGTCGAAGTCGGCCGTGCAGTCGTTCGCGGAGCCGATGACGACCTCGCCGAGCTGGACCACCGCGATGCCGCGGACAGCCGCAACGACCTGGTCCTCGAACATGGCCTGGGTGCGATCGAGCAGGAGACCGCCGTCCTCCTCGGTGATGCCATCATCAAGGAAGACGCCCTGGGGATCGTCGAAGTCCATGTCGTTGTTCGCGTCGCGGTCGAAGGAGCCGGGACGGAAGGCGACGGCCATGGTGTCGCCGGTGTTGGACATGGAGTTGCTGCCGTAGCGATCGGAATCGCCATCGGAGCTGAAGCGGCCGAGCACGAGGTTGAGCGTCTCGGGAGCGCCAACGACGTCCGAAGCGAGTTCGGTGCCGCCGATGTCACCCTTGACGAGTTCGAGGAGCGCGTCCTCGGAGCGGATGTAGTAGTAGAGGCCGGTGGTGCCACCCTCGCCGAACTGGTCGATGTTGCCATCCGCAGCCGAGCCGTCTTCGGAACCGTCGAAGCAGGCGGCGAACGCGTCGGCGGTGGGCACCGCGAGGTCGGTCAGGAATACTTCGCTGGTCGCGGTGAAGGAGACGTTGCCCGCGTCATCGATCGCGGCACCGGACATCGCCATCGGGTAGCTGACGCCCGCGTTGACGCCGTCGCAGAAGAGGGTTTTAAAGATGTTGAATTCGAAGCCGTTGTTGTAGGTGATGCCGCGCTCGGTGATCGTGCCGCCGGTGCGGGCGATCGTGATGGGCGCGGAGTACTCGTCGGCAACGCAGGCGTTGATGGTCGCCTCGTACAGACGGATCTCGTTGATGCGGCCCTCGGAGAAGAGGTTGCCCATCGTGCCGGTGTCCGAACGGTCTTCCCATGTCACGACGATGTCGCCGTCGCGGTTGACGTCGAAGGGGGTCGCGGTGTTGTCCGAGACGTCATCGGTGAAGAAGCGGTAGTCGTTCAGCGAACCGGGTGCGCCCGCGCCGGAGGCGGGGAACGCGTACTGCGTCGCCGAGAAGCCCTGCGTAAAGTTGGGGGACGCGGGGATGTAGTACGCACCGTCGGTGTAACCGTTGCCTGCGAGCGAAGCGGCGTTGAAGTTGTCGATGAACATCACGACGGCCTCGCCGGTCGCGCCCGCGGTGCCGTTGGTGCCGGTGACGGCCCAGGAGCCCGCGATGTGGGCACCGGTGCTGCCGCTGCTGCCACAGGACAGGCGGAAGAGCTTGGCGTTGGCGTTGCGGTAGTCGGTGCGGGGGACGCCGGGGATGGCGGGGGCCTGCGTGACGTTGGCGACGGCGACGGGCCAGGCGTGCTGAGGAGCGGCGACATCGACCGCGGTCAAGCCGGGCAAGCTGGTGATGGCCGCGCGGAAGACGGTGTGGCCGTTGACGGCGGTACCGGTGTTCGAGTTGCCATCGAAGGCACCGTCGAAGCCGTTGCCGAACCACTGCATGAAGGACGAGCCGTCCGTCAGCGCCGAAGGCGTCGCGAGGCGGACGCCGCCGTTGGTCGCGAAGCCGTCGTCAATACCCGCGTCGGCGGGGCCAGCGGGATCGCGGAGGAGCTTGATGCCCGAGCCGTACGCGACGGTCGGAGGCGTCAAGAAGTTGGTCGAGTTTGGAGGCAGCACGTTGCCGTTGTTGGAACCGGACGTGCCGTCGAGGTCGAGGAACTCGGTGTTGTTCTGACCAGAGGGGCCGGTGGTGTTGAAGTTGGCGTCCCAGATCGCGACGCCGTTGGGCAGCACCTGGCCGGTGGGATTGGAGCGACCGAAGTACGCGTCGCCCTCCGCGCCGTCAAACGTCTCGTCGAGGAAGACGTTGTTGGCGTTCGCACCGGTGACGGTCGAGAAGGAGATCAGCGTGCCCTTGGCGGTGTCCAACTGAAAGAGCTGGAACGGGTTGAAGAACCCGGGGCCGACGGTCGTGAAGGTGCCGGTGAAGCCGGCGATTACATCGCCGGTGATCTGCTCGAGCACGGGCGTGTTGATCTGCCCGTCGTTCTCCCAGAGGAGCACGGGCACTGTCACGCGCACGTTGTCGGCGGTGATCGTGTTGCCGCCGTTGTTGTAGATCACGGTCGCGCTGACGGTGGTATCGAAGTAGCCGGCGAGGTCGGTGATGCGATCGGAGATCGCGTCCTGCTCGGCGGCGGTGTAGCCCGCCAGCCCATCGCCGGACGCAGGGTCCTGGTCAACGGCGTTGTAGGGGGCGGCGTACGCGGTGCCCGCGAGGGCAACAATCGCAGCCGCAGCCAAGAGCTGCGGGGTCCGGGGGTTCGTCATTCTGATCTCTCCATCGACTCGTTCACGATCGGGCACGCCGCACGGCGCGCCTCTCGACACCTCAACAATACAGCCTCCACGCTCAAAACCAACGAATCGCGGTCCAAACAGGGGAAATCTTTGCGCCCACCAAAGGATCAATGGAATCGGACGTGTCCCGCCGTCGGATCACCCAAACCGGACCACGATGGCGACATGGGCGATCTGGGGGATCAGGGCAAAAATAAACACGGGCCGACAAGAGTCGGCCCGCGTGAAAAACTGCGTAGGGGCGCCCGAAGACCGGGTCGAGCCTCAGTTGAGGAGGTTCTCGTCCGGATCGCCCGCAGTGTAGTAGTTGTTCGCCTCTTCGATGGCACCGGAGCCCGTGTAGAGCGAGCCCTGGGGGTACCAGAGCGTGGGATCATACGACTGCTCCTGCGTGAGGCCCTCGACGTGCCCGTCGAAGCGGACGGTGACGATGCGGTTGCTGTGCCGGTAGGTCAGCGCGATGTTGGCACCGTCGCTGGGGTTGCCGCTGCCGACGCGACCGAATGCGGTGGATCGCTCGAAGATCGGTCCCGAGGTCAGGAACGCGCCGTACGACATCGCCGTCGGGGTGGCGTCGAAGTCCACGATGCCGTTGGTATCGAGGTAACGCGTGCCGGTCGTGATCGCGACCTTGTTCACGCCGTTGCGAACGCTCGCGAAGCGAGGGCTGTAGCTCACAGCGGGCGTCACGGGGTCTCGGAAGTTGGAGCTGTAGGCACCCTGCACGCCCAGACGCTCCACCGTCACATTACCGTTGCGGAAACGAGTCTGATCGCCAGAGATGCCGTAATGCATGAACGCGGCGGGGGCCAGGTAGCTGCCAGAAAGGAAGGACGCGCCCTGAGCGAGGAGTTCCACCTCATCTGCGTCCTGCGAGCCGGCCCAGACGATCTGGGGGGTCTGCATCGCGGGGTCGCCGTACTCGTTAAAGAACTGCTCCCAGCGGTCAGCGCGGTTGGCGGGAAGGTCGGGGATGATCGGGCTGAACCAGTCGTGGATCTGCATCGGTCGCGAACCGTTGTCGTCCATCCACTCCACGGGGTCCGACGAACCGCTGACGTACTTGTTCAGCAGCGCGAGACCGGTGCTGTTCGTGCCCGGCAACATGTCGTCGTTCTCTGCGGCGTATGTACGCCAGCCGATCAAGAACTGACGGAGGTTGTTGGCCGAGCTCGCCTCCTGAGCAGCGGCCCGGGCCTTGCCCAGCGCGGGGAGCAGCACTCCGATGAGCAGCGCGATAATGGCGATCACAACGAGCAGTTCGACCAGCGTAAAGCCGGGACGCCGACGGGAAGATTTGAGCATGGGAGAGGCTCCAAATAAAGTGGCAACGGCGGAATGAATCTACACGAGAGTATTCGCTCGCACACGCCCAGTGGTCGCAAGCGTTGTGTTCAAAACTGGGTTATTGCAGGATTTGGTACGTCTTGGGATCGACTTTGACGTTATCAAGCGTCAATTTTCCGTCGCGGACCAACTGATCAAAGACCGAACGTTCGCGGTCCCGGATGTACAGCGTGTCGCCCGAACTCACACCAGAGTCGCCGTCCTCGCCGACCACGATGAAGATGCACTTGCGGTTCTGGTCGTCGCGACGGACCGATACCCCGGCGTCGTCCAGCGACATCCGCTCGGACTCCCCCGTGACCACGTTGTAGAACAGGACCGTGTTGGCGATGCCCTCGGGCCCGCGCGGCCAGAACAGGACCAGGCTAACCACCAGAGCGATGGGACCGATCGCTAGCACCGCGTACTTCGCTGCGTTCTTCATGACGGGATCGATCCTCTTTTGACACTGCGTGGTGGCTGGGCGCGAAAACCCCCGCGGGGCCTCGGACAAGGGCGGATGGTCGCGGCTTTACCATCCCAGAGCATGAGCCCGGGACGGGTTTCACCGATTCTGAACAATAACCGCTCAAGTCCGGGCTGTCACGTCGGTTGTCGAATCAGCAATCGTCACGCCCGAACTGGGATCCGAAGACGCCGAAATCGCCCAAGTCCACGTCGCCATCGCCGTCGAAGTCGGCGTCGGAGGAGTAGTTGGCGTCACCGCTGGACGAGTTGAATGCGGCTCCGAAGACGCCGAAATCGCCCAGGTCCACGTCGCCGTCGCCGTCGAAGTCGGCGCTGCAGGTGCTCCCGACGGGCCGCTCGGGCTTGAGGATCAGCACCGCGTCGTACTTCTCGGGGCCGCCCACGCGGGCGTACGAAATAGTCACGCCCAGGACGACACCACCCACCGCGTCCGCCTCGTCGGCGGTCATCACCTCGCTGGTGCTCTGCTGGAGCACGCTCGCGGCGCTGAAGCCTGAGGTCGCGATGGAATCGGAATCGGCGAGCGCGAGCCGCTCGACCGTGTAGAGCGTGTTGGAGTTGGCACCGGTGAACTGCTGCCCCTGCTTCATGATCATCTCGAGCTGGTAGGTCCCGCCCGTGTACACCGCCTTGAAGAGCGCGGGCACCACGGCGTTGATCGAGTCGTCAAAGAGCCCGACGAAGTACACGTTGCCGAAGAGGTCCATTGCGGGGGCCGAGATCGCCGCGAAGGGGGCGTCGGCGAGCACGCCGATCGTCGAGCCACCAGATCCGTCGAGCACGGGCGAGCCCACGCGGGCCGCGACGTCCCACGTCACGCCCCCGTCGAGGATCGCCACCGCGATGTAATCGCCCTGCGCCGGGTCGGTCGCGGTCGCGGCGAGCATGATGTCGCCCGTCGCGTTGTCCTGTCCGACCGCGACATGGCCCGAAGGGCCGCGGAAGCTCGTCTGGTTGTTGTAGTGCTCGAACGACGCGTTCCCCGACGCGTTGAGGTCGGGCTCGCCCGGCATCGGGCTGGGCATGGTCATGCCGAGCTTCGACTGCACGGTGCCAGCAGCGTCAACACCAAAGACGTTGAATCCCGCGGTCACCATGGGTGCAGCGGCGGTGCGGGCGAGCGAGGCGACGGTGCCGACGCCCCCGAGCCCGGTGGCGGTCGAGAAGGTCGGGTTGCCGCGATGACCGGTCACGCCGGTCGCGAGGTGCGCGGACGAGCCCGCGTACTGCGAACTGAAGTCGAAGATCAGCGGCAGCCCGGCACCGCCCGTGAGTGTGGCGGGGATCGCGCTGGGCGAATTCACCGTGTCCAGCCCGTTGTTGATCGCGTAGTTCGTCGCGCCGGGGTCTCCGGCGATGTTCGTCGCGCCCGACTTTGTCAGGCCGTTGAGGTCACCGTCGCGCACGAGCAGGTCAACGCTCACGATGTTCTGCCCGAGGAGCTGATTGGCGCCCAGACCGTTGTAATCATCGGCCCGCAGGTGCAGCGTGCCGTCCGCGTCGATCGCGCCGGGGGTCACCGTGCCGTTGTCGGTGAGGAACGAGAACGAGCGGCTCTGTGCGCCGAGCGTGCGGCGGACAAAGAGCTTGGTCGGCATCGCGTCGTCGAATCCGACGAGCAGGCCGAGCGCGTTCGTCGCTGCCGCGTTCACGTCACCGAAGGCGACGGCGTACCGGAAGTCGAGCGACGGATTGTTGAGGTTCAGCGCGGAGTTGTTCGTAGGACCCACGCCGAAGCCGGGGCCCGACCAGTTGCGGAAGCTTTGCTCGGCACCGGCGAGCGCCACGTTCGTGCGCAGATCGGCGCTGACGCTGATCGCGCCCAGAGCGAGCGTGTTGAACAGGGCGTCATCGTCCCGGCTCGCCTTCGCGAGCGGCGCTACGCCCCATGTGTTGCCCCACGAAGTGGTGGTCGGTACGAGATCAACGGTGTACCGCACGGTCTGGCGGGCGCCGTCGTAGGCATCGATCGCGTCACCACCGACGCCGGTCGTGCTCGACACGGAGTCCTGCGCAAGAGCGGCCGATCCACAGAGCGCACAGCCAGCGATCGCGAGCAGGGTGCGGGCCTGGAAGGACGAACGGGAACGCATCGGCATCGGGGTCTCTCCTTGGTGGACACAGCACCACTACGCCTGGCGCAATGGCATTGGGTAAACCGGTTTACAATATCCTACCTCACGTCGGTCCGAATGCACGTTCAAATCCCGCGCGACCGCATCGAAGACCTCTTCGGACCTCGCTGCTCCGCAAACGGCGTTCCGGCGGTCAGGAATCGCTGTCGTCGGATCGCCCGCTACCCCGCTCAAGCTCCGAACGGACGACGACGCGCTGCCGCTGGAAGTAGGAGAGCCAGCGCTCGTCGGATTCCAGAAGCACCGCCCGATCGAGGAGGCTGAGGAGGTCTTCATCGAAATCGCGGAGCACCACCCGGGTGCGGGCGAGGCCACGCACCGCGTTGAGGTAGTTCGGGTCTCGCTCGAGCGCTCGCTCGAAATGCTCGACCGCGGGCTGGTACCAGAAGCGGTTCACGTACAGAGCGCCGTGGTTGTAGGGAGGCCTGGGGTCCGTCGGGTCCAAATCCGCCGCCAGCGAGAAGGCCTCGGCTGCGGACGCGTAGTCGTTCTGCTGGGCGAGCACCGTTCCGAGGTTGGTCCAGAACGCGCTGTGCTGCGGGAAGGTCTCCACCGCCTCGCGCAGCAGCATCTCCTTCTTCACGAGGTCGTCGGTCTTCTCGGCGCGCTCCGCGAGGCCTTGGGCCTTGCGGAGCTGACCGGACCGCCACTGCGCGAACGCCTCGGGCGACCGATCGACGTCGTCCTGCCCCGTGCCCGAAGACGCGCAGCCCACCACGCACACCGGGGCGCACAGCAGTGCGCCGATCAGAGCCACCGCGCTTGCGCGTTCACCAATCTTCATCGTGCCGTCTCCCGATACACGTACCTACGGAACTGAACCGAACCCGCCCAACGCCCCGGCTCGCCCCGAGGCGACATGTCGATCGACGTGACGAACGTCCCTTCGAGCTGCGGGGTCTTCTGCACTTCTTCCATCCACCGGAAGAGATTCGTCGCGGTAGCGCTCTGGAACGTGCACCGCACGTTCACCTCCTGCAGACGCGGGTCCGCGCCGAAAAGCCCCGCGATCGCCTTGTACTGCGGCGTGCCCACCGTGATCTTGTCGACGGGCTGGATGCCCGTCACCCGGTCGGCGATCTGCGCGATCTCGTCGCCGATCGACGGGAAATCGGGGAATTCCGCCTGGAAGTCGAACTCCTGGCCGATGAGCTTCTCCGCCTGCTCCGCGTACCGGGACACGCCTTCGAGCTCCGTCAGCCGGTCGGTGATGAACTCGCGCGAGTTCGCGAACTGGACGCTCATCGCGAGCACCGTCACGAGCGCCGCGCCCGCGAGCAGCAGGCACACGATCACGATCATGCGAGGGCGGTTCGCGCGGTCGGCGCTGCCCGCCATCATCGCGAGCTGCGCCTCGGTCTGCGGGTCACGCATCATTCTTTCACCTGCCAGTTGCCCTGGAAGGTCGGACGCTCCGGCGCGGTGTTGCGCACGGGTGACCACTTCGCGTACCCCTGATCGTTCAGGCGCACGCCGATCTCCGTCGTGACGCGTCGCTCGGGCGTGAACAGACTCAGGCGCACGCTCGCGTCGTCCATCGAGAGCTTCTGGATCTTGATCTGCCAGTTCTCGAGGAGGTCCTCGGGAGCGTCCGCCTTCGTCTGCTCGGCGACGTCCACGAGCAACCGCGATACGCGGAGCGCTTCTTCGTAGATCGGGTAGGGCGCATTGGGGAGCTTGATGTCCTTCGCCTCCCTCAGGTCCTCTTCGTACATACGGCGTGCCTCGCTGACGAGGTTCGTCGGTCGCCCCTGGAGCTCGCCGGGCCATGTGGTGTTGAGGATCTCGGTCGCCTCCGCGCGGGCCTCCTCGGCGCCCGAGCTCCAGTCCTCCACACGCCCTCGCATCCACACCGCGATGCTCCCGATCGCGATCGCCGCGATCAGGGCCGCTGCACCCGCGATCTGGTACCGGCTGCGTGTCTTCCGCGTGGGTCGGTGCGTCAATCGCCCGAGGCAAAGCCTCGTCGAGACCGCGATGGCCTCGGTGCCCTCCTCGTCCAACCGTTGCGACAGCATGGCTAGCGTTGCGCCCGGTCCTTCTTCGGGCGTACCGATCCGCACGGGACGGTCCGGGAAGGCGCGCTTCCACGCCTCGCCGATCGCTTTGGCCCCCGGGCCGATCACCACCGCTCGCTCGGGCGTTGTGCCGAGCTGGGAGGACCAGGTCATCCAGTCCATCGCGGTGCGCTGCATCACGGCGCTCGCGACCGCTTCGGCGTGCTCGCCCTCCAGATCGCCGATCCCCGCACCGCCGCCCGCGAGCAGGCCTTCGGCGTCGCTCCACGCCCACGCCAGCCGCTTGGTTTCGGCGTTGTGCTCGATGACGCAGGTCACGCCCGCTTCGTTCTTCGCGTGATGGGCTAGCGCGTGCCAGCCCGAGAGCACCGCGCCGGGCACGACGCCCCGCTTGTCGATCGCGTCGAGCAGCAGCCGCGTGAGCGCGTCGTGATGGCACACCGCGCTCAGCGCGTGCTCGGCGCCCATGGAGGAGTCGCGCGGCGCGTCGTACACGGGCTCGACGGACCACATCCCCGCCTCGCCCCCCCATTCCTCGATCAGGCGTGCGACCTGCGCGCTCAGCACCGGGGCCGCGAGGCTCGACGAGCGCACCCAGAGGCACACCGACTCCGAAGGATCGATCACCAAGGCACCCAGCCGGCGTTTTACGCCGCGCTGCTGCGCGAGCCACGACGCCGCCTCAGCCACACGCTGACGCCACGCGCCGGTGCCCGGGGTCTCCTCGTCGCCGGTCGTCTTCAACGCGGGCGCACGCCATACCGCCTCGCCCGAGGCGCCGTAGAGACGCATCGCGCTGAGATCGGGCGCAACCCAGACGACCGGCACGCTCATTCGGTGTCGCTCCCGTCGGTGCTCGGCAGCGTCCGGGGTGATACCGCGTCGCCGGGCAGCAATTGGCCGGTTTCGCCGCGACGGTTCGGGCGCGTCTCACCCGGCATCTGCGCGGGGCTCACCCGCATGATCGGGTACTCGTAGCGGAACTCGCCCTTTGAGATCACCAACATCTCGGGCGTCACCTCGGTCACCACGAACGTGATCGTTTCACCCCGCGGCTCCCGGAACGTCACCTCGTCGCCGAGATAGATAAACCGCTGCCCCTGCACCGTGCGCACCACCGCGACAAATCCGTTGGGCTCCTGGATGAAGCCCTCGTAGCCCCAGGGCGGGCGCGTCGGGGTGGGATCCGGTGGGGTCGGCGACGTGTCGTCTCCGTTGTCAGTGACAGGAACTGGGTCGATGATCGGTTCGTTATCCCGGTCGCGGAGCTGCTCGAAGTCCTCGAGCAGTTCGGTCCAGTCCTTCGCCTCCGCCTTGGTGTGGTCCGGCGGCTGCACATCACTGATGCCTCGCAGGACGACCTCCCTGGCCTTGGGTTCCACCATGCTCTTGGGCAGAATCCAGACACCGACCGCGAGGCAGAGCGCCACCGCGACACCGAGGATGGGGAGCAGGCCCCGCAGAGCGGAGGACTTCGGATTGGTTGGCTGGGTTACCATGGTCGCCGCCGTGGGGTCACGCACCGCCCGCGCGCGTCCGGTGCGCACGGCGTCATATCGATGCTGGTGAGAGATTACCGGACGAGTGAGCCCTGTGTCGGAACGGAAGCCGGGCCCGCATCGCTGTTGTCATCCTCGAGCTCGAGGAGCCGAGCCTCGAGGATCTTCCACGCGAGCATCTGCCCGCCCTCCGCGTCCTGCATCATATAAAGCCGATACGCACGCCGGTTGCCCTCGACCTCCGTGTAGGCCGTCAGTTTCCACAAGCGCGTGTCGCTGGCGAAGAGCTCGGTCGCGATCGCCGAGGCCGTCTCCACGTCCACGCCGTAGTTCTGCAAGGTCGTCTGGATCGCCCCGCTGGACGCCTCGCCCTCGTCGCGCAGTCGGAAGAGCGCATCGGTGAGCGCGGGCCGCCCCGCACCGATCGCCTGGAGCACGGCGTCCGGGCACGACGTCAGCACCATCCGGATCGGCCCCACCTTGCGCGTGAGATCGTCGGTCGCCCCCATCTCGTTGATCCGGGCCAGCACGCCGAGCATCAACGCTCTCTGGCTCTGGCTCTTGGCGGCCTCCACATCCCGGCTCGCCAGGCCCTGCCCGCGTTCGAGCGTCATGCGGATCGACATCCCGTCCGGCAGCGTGGCGTCGTACACCACGGGCGGGGCCAGCCCCTCTCGCGGGTCGCCCGCCAGCTCGTCGAGGTTCGAAGTCCCCTGCTGGCGTCCGATCCATCGCAGGGCGATGTGGCGCACCGAAAGCAGTTGGTGGTGCTGCTCGTAGGCGTTCACCTGACGCTGCGCCACGCTCGAGCGGATCGCCGAGCTCCGCAGCATCCACGACGTCACGATGACCACCACAACCAGCAGCACCATCACCGTGATGATCAGGAACCCGCGTTGGCTTGGGCGTCGTTCGTACACGTCAATACTGCCTCGTGATCACGAGTGTCTCGAAGAGCCAATCCCCCGTTTCGCCGTCCATCGTCTCGAACTCGAGACGCACCGCGATCGGAAAATCCTCTCCCAGGAAGGCCGCCGCGACGTCCTGCCACGTCTCGGTCCGTCGCGCTTCGTTCAGGCTGTTCGCCTGTGAGCGCATGAGCACGTACCACTGCGCATACCGCACGCCCTCGATGATCGGCACCGCGTACCCGGGCGGCTCGATCGGGCGCCAGACGAGGTCCCACTCCTCGCGCTCATCGACGTACACGAACTCGTACACCGCCCGGACACGCTCGGGCGACTTCCACCGCTCGCGCTCCTCGGGTGTCGGCTTGATCAGCAGTTCGCTGTCGGGGAGCAGTTCCATCGACGCGGGCGCGCTGAGGGTGACCAGTTCCATGCGCTGCACGATGATGTCGTTGCCCGCGTCCTCCCAGGACAGATCGAACATCACCGGCGTGCCCTGCGCGGCTTGCGGGACGAGGCGCGAATCTCCCCCTCCCGGGTTCACGACCTGCCCCTCGCCCGTGAGGATCGCCTGCAGGTCATCCACGCCCGGACGCCGGTCCGAACCCGAACCGCCGGGCTGTGCGGCGGGCGTGATCGGCGTCGCGGCAACGAGGTTGCCCATCGTCTCCTGCAGGATCTCGTACATCAGCGTGCGCTCTGCCGTCGAGCTGAAACGATCAGCGGCGTTCTGATTCGCGATCCCCAGCGCGGAGTAGAGGCCGATGACCGAACCGATCGCGATCGACGCCAGCGCGAGCGCGAGCAGCAGCTCGAGGATCGTGAAGGCGGAGCGCCGGGCCATCAGCCGTCGTTCGCCGAGGGGCGGTTCTCGCCCATCATCTCGAGCATCTTCTTGAACATTTCTTCCTGCCCCCGCTTCGTCGCGCCGAGCCAGTAGGTTCGCGTCATGTGGACGAGCGGCTCGTCCTGCGTCGCGACGCCGGTGCGCCCCTCCTCCTCGAGCCAGACGCGGATCTCCAGCACCCGCAGCGCGGACTGTGCGAAGTCGGTGATGTCCACCTCCGACTCCTTGACAGCACGCGCTCTGGCACGCCCGCCCGCCCCGTTCTCCTCGTCGCTGATGAGCATGAGTTCGCTCACCTCGAAGAGGTACACGTGCCCCATGTACTCGTAGCGCTTGGGCTGGTTCCGGATCCACTCCGGGTCGTCGATCCACTGCACCACCGTGCGGTGGGCGACCTCCATCGCGTTCAGACGATGCGTGTCGTACATCGCGGCACGCTCGACGAAGGCGATCGT
>JAJDDE010000057.1 GCA_029260475.1 Phycisphaerales bacterium
TCATCGAGATCGCGCCGCCCGTGGTCATGCTCAGGGCGGGCGAGCACGACGGCGCGGCGCTGCTCGAAGAGATGAAACACCACTGGTCCGCCCAAGAGATCGACGCCTGGCGCGAACGCCTCGCGCCGATCGATACCGCGATCCACGCGAACTCCACCCAAGTGCGCGCGCTGCTCGCAGATGCGCCGGACGACCCGCGCCTCGACGACATGCTCACCCCGGGCGTGCGCCGCGTGATCGAGGACCACGGGCTCTACCGCGTCGTCTAGGCCGCCTCGCCCGAGAGACGGGCTTTCACGCGATCGAAGACGTCGGTGATCGGCGTCGCCTCGGCGCCCGGCGCGAGGCTCACGCCCTGGCCCGCTTCCATCTGCTTCTCGAGGCGCCGGCAGGCGGTGATCACCGTCGAATGGTTCTTGCGCCCGATGCCGCGCGCGATCTCCGGGTAGCTGTGGCTCGTCATCGCCCGCGCCACGAGCCCGACCATGCCCCGCGCCAGCACGACACGCTGGTGACGAGACGGGCTCATCACCTCCTCGCGCGTCACGCCGACCTCCGTACACGAGGCGTCGAGCACCTCATCGAGCCGGATCGGACGCGTGCGCACCGAACGGGCGCTGCCGCCGAGCGCCCGCCGGACCAGCGCCACCGTCACACGCTCGGGCCCGGCCCCCTCCGTCGGGAGCAGGCGGGCGTACGCCTCGACGCGCTTCACCGCGCCCTCAAGCTCGCGCACAGACCCGGTGATCTCCGCCGCGATCTCGTCGCTCACGCTGTCCTCGCCTATGAGGCCGCGCTTCGCGAGGAGCGTGCGCACGATCGCGACACGCGTCGCACGATCGGGGCGCTCCAAACGGACAACCATGCCCGAGAGGCAGCGCGACACGATGCCCTCGTGCAGGTCCTCGATGCGCTTGGGGTGCCCGTCGGAGGCGAGCACCACACGCGCGCCCTCGAGGTCCAACGCCTCGAAGGTGTGCAGGAACTCGCTCTGCGTCTTCACCTTGCCGCCCAGGAAGTGCACGTCGTCGATGCAGAGGAGGTCCACGCCGCGATAGCGCTCGCGGAAGGCGTCGATGTTGCCCGCCTGCACGCTGGCGATGTACTGGTTCGCGAAGGCCTCCCCCGAGACGTAGCGGACGCGTGCCCACGGGCGTGACTCGGTGAAGCGCTTGGCGATGCCCTGGAGCAGGTGCGTCTTGCCGACGCCGCAGGGGCCGTGGAGGAAGAGCACGGAGATCGGCGAGTCCTCGGCCTCCGCGACCTGCGTCGCCGCCCGGTGTGCGAGGCGCGACGAGGGCCCCACGATGAAGGCATCCAGCGAGTGACGCAGACGCATCGGGGTGCCCGCACGCAGCGGCTTGCGGGCCGGTCGGGAGTCGGGCTCGCTGGAGGGCTTGGGGGCGGTCGTGACCGCGTCCTCCACGCCGCCCTGCTCGAAGGCCTCGGGGTCCACGTCCCAGCGCACGTGGGCGGTGACGCCCGCCTCGGCGCTGAGGGCGGCCCGCACGTCGCGTCCGAAGCGCCTGTCCAGCCAGTCGGCGTGGAAGGCAGAGGGCACAGAGACACACAGGGAGCCGTTGGCGAAGGCCAGACGGGTGTGGCGCTCGAAGTAGCGCTCGAAGCGCGTCGCACCGAGCTCCCTCTCCAGACGCTGGTGCACCCGTCGATCGATCGTCCCAACGCCCTGCTGCGTGTTCGTCACGTGCCGCTTCCTTCCGCTGCTACGGGTGGCGATCCTCACCACCCGGCACCTTCGAACGCGTCCGTGCGAACCTCCACACCCGTGACACACCGATCGCGCAGGGGCCGCGGAGCGATCCCTCGGGTAGCCCGCCGACTCGTGTGGCGGGCATCGGTGTGTCGCGCTCCCGACGTCGTTCCGTTGACGTTCGGGATGGGGCTCGCACGTTGATGCGGGCCCCGAGCATGGTCGCGATCATCCCTGACCGCGACGGGCAAAGGTATCGTCAACGACGCGAGGCGCGAAGCGCGTTGCGGGTGTAATTGTTCACATCTTTCCAAACCGCCCGTGACAAGGGCAAAATATCGCGCGCGTTCCCGGTTTGTCCACCGTGGACAACGCGATGTGGATCACTCGGTGGACAACCGCGCGATCGACGGCATCCATCGACACCCGACAGCGATATCCACAGCGTTGTCCGCAACAACGCGAGCGCACAGAGGCATCACGCGTCGGCGCCGCCGATCACGCGCACGAGCGCCACGCGCCGTTCGTGCTCGTACATGCCCAGCGCCTCGTACATGCGCAGCGCGGGTGCGTTGCGCTCGTCGCAGGCGCACGTCAGGTGCGTTTCGGGTCGCCCGCGCAGGCGCGCAAACGTGTGTTGCAACAGCAACCTGCCCAGGCCTCGTCCGCGCAGCACCGGGGTCAACCCGAAGTACACGAGTTCCACGCCGACCTGCTCCGGCATCGCGCTGAAAAGCGCCACGCCCTCGGCGCGACCTTCGTGACGCACCATCCACCACAACGCGGGGCTCCACGCGCCCGCGGCCCGGTGGCTCGCCACCACGTCCGACGGGCGGCGCGTGTTGCTGAGTTCCGGACAGTCCAGCGTGCCCTCGTACGTCCGAGGCAGCACCTCCATCAGCACCGGGTCGTCGTGACCTGGTCGGTAGGGCACGAGCTCCACCCCCTCGGGCAAGGGGGTGACCGACCCGAATTCCTGCCCCTGCGGCATCGCACGACGCAGGTACAGCAGCGTCGCCATGGGAGGCATCCCCGCTCGCGTGTGCGCCCGGATGAGCACCTCGTCGGTCGTCTCCACCAGCGCCTGAGCCAGGCGGACCACCTTCGGCGGCAGGTGCTTGCACGCGTGCTCGATCACGGCACCGAGTTCGTCGGTTTCCGCGTCGTTGGTGGGCTTGGTGGTGAAGCACATGCCGGTACGTCCCGCCCCTGGCACCACGAGGCACGCCTGCCGGGCGACTTTGGAGCCCGGCTCGGGTGTGGAGGCCCAGAAGTAGCGGAAACTGATCGCGTGCAGCTTGGCGGCGTGCAGGAGGTCGCCACCCGCGTTCTCCAGCCCGCTGGAGGCCTGGGCCAGGCGGGAGGCCGCCGGCAGCAGCAGGTCGCCCTGCACGCGCTGGATGGAGAACCGGGCTTCGGGGTGGAGGGTCATGCCGGAGGGTTCGCGTGATCTGGGCCAGAGGTTTGGGCTTCTGCAACCCGCTTGAGCCCAGAAACGAATCGGGGCCTTGAGGCGGGCGGGTTCGGTAGTAGACTATCCCTCCGCCTCCGCAGTTCCCTAGGCGATGGCGCCGGTCCGTTCCTTCACCCTCGAATCTCCCCCGATTCCACCACTGAGATCCCCATGCGCACCACCGTTTCCCGCTTGATCGTCCTGAGCATGGCCCTGGTCGCCCTCGCGGGCGTGCCCTTCGCGACGATCGCGAACGCCGCCCCGCAGCCCAAGCCGGTGCCGGTGCGCTGGGAGTTCCGCGTCGAGGCGGGCCCGCTCCGCACGATGGTCGTGGAATCCGAGGAAGCCGGGCCCCAGGCGTACTTCTACTTCACCTTCGAGGTCGCCAACACGACCGACCAGGACCGCCCCTTCGCCCCCTCCTTCGAGCTCTCGACGGACCTGGGCGTCGTCTACCGCTCGGGCGAGGACGTCCCCTCCGACGTGCCCGCGGCGATCATCGGCAAGCTCAAGGACCCCCTGATGGAGTCCGAGATCGACATCCAGGGCATGCTCCCCCAGGGACGCGAGAACTCCCGCCGCGGCATCGTGGTGTGGCCCGTCAAGAACCAGCAGGTGGACGAGGTCACGATCTACGCCGCCGGTTTCTCGGGCGAGACCGTCGCCGTCACCCGTCCGGACACGGGCGAGAAGGTGGTCCTCCGCAAGTCCATGATGCTCCGTCACGCCGTCCCGGGCGAGCTGGTCGTGGAGAACGACGAGCCGCTGGAGCGGACCATCGACCAGTGGGTCATGCGGTAATCCACGCGCCCCAGTCGATTTGACCCCGTCCAGACCGGGCCTAGACTCCCCGCCCCCTCGGAATCCCCGGAAACCTTCCGGGCCGACCCCCGACCGAAGACCACGAAGGACCGCTGCACATGGCACATAAAAAGGGCCAAGGCTCCACCAAGAACGGGCGCGACTCCAACCCGCAGTATCGCGGTGTGAAGAAGTATTGCGGCGAGTACATCGGTACCGGCGGGATCATCGTCCGCCAGTGCGGCACCAAATGGCAGCCCGGCTTCATGATCGGTCGCGCCAAGGACGACACACTCTTCGCCAAGTGCGAGGGCACCGTCGTCTGGAACGGCCGCAAGGTCCACGTGCTCCCCAAGGACGACGACGCCGTCCGCCCCTTCTACCTGACCGACATCGTCGATCGGAAGCGCGGCAAGACCGCCGCCGCCTGATCGGATTCGATCAACAGCACAATCAGCGATACCAGGCCCGGTGCACACGCCGGGCCTGTTTCGTTTTTGGGATGCGCCTCCGGGTGGCCGGGAACTGCCGCCGCGGCAGCTCCGGGGGGACGGCCCTTGGTGCGCCCTTGCGCACAACGCGTGAATTTCGCGAAGCCTCAGACCGCGGCACTGGGGAATGTGTGGCGGGAGCTTCAGCGAACACCCTCCGGGAGCAGCCGCGGCGGCTGTTCCCGGCCACCCGGAAAGCGCCTCCAGACCACGGCACCCATCGAGTGGCATGCTCAACGGCTCTGTGTTGAGCATGTCTTGGTGCAGAGCCACGCTCCAAATGATCAAGTCAAAGCATTTGACCATGCCACCCAGGCACAGACCCACGCAGGGTGACGTGTCCTGTGGCTCTGCGAAGGCCACGATTCATGCGCTTGCGTTGAAGCCCGTGCGGCCATCCGAACGAGCACTTCCAGAGCACCGCACCATGTTCACTGCTCCGCAGGCAATGCAGCGCGCAAAAAGTAGATGCCCAAAACAAACAGCACTGCACACACGACAACGAGCCTGTATCTGTTGACCCCACTGCTCGATTCGATGGCCTTCCGGCTTTTGAGCAGCAAGAGCACGTCCAAACGATCGATCCGAAATACCAGCAGGCTGGCCAGCGCGAGCGACAACCCCCAAGAAAGCGGAGAGAGCGTCGCAACGCCCGGGAAACGCATTTGCTCTTCCCATTTCGAAGGCAGGCCGGTGAACTGAAGGACAATCCCGAGCGTGAGAAGGGCGATGCCGGAGCCGGCCAACACAATCCCAAGCTTGTTCACACTCGCTCCTGCTTATTGATGGTGTTCAACTGGCATTGTAGGCGATCATCGATCTCACACACTCCGCGTCACCGTCGTGTATCGGGTGGCATGCTCAACGGCTTTGTGTTGAGCATGATGGCGGGTACCGCTGTGATCCACATGGCCAAGTCAGAGCACTTGACCATGCCACCCGGCGTGTCAGTCGAGCGCGCTCATCAGGTCGGCGCTCACGCCGTCGGCGAAGAGCAGGCCCGTGTCGGTCAGTCGCCAGCGGTTGTCGTCGAAGCTGAGGTGTCCGTGTTCCTGCGCGCGATGGGCGGCGGCTTCGAGAGCGGCCGTTCGTCCGAGGGACTCGGCGCGCGTGAGCATCTCGCTGGCGTCGAGCCCCTCTGCGAGGCGCAGGCCCGTCATAATCCGCTCGGCGAGGGCGCGGGAGGGATCGACACCTTCGTGGTCGGTGATGGGCGATCCGCCGTCGGTCTCGTGGATGGATCGCATCCAGTCGGTGAGGCGCGGGGCGTTCTTCCAGCGCTGGCCACCGACGTGCGCCGAGGCAGACGGTCCGGCGGCGTGCCACTGCTCCTGGCGCCAGTAGGCCATGTTGTGCCGGCAGGGGCCGCCCGTGGCGGGGTCGGAGGCCGCGAAGTTGCTCACCTCGTACCGCTCAAGCCCCGCGGCTCCCAGCACCTCGATCGTGCGCTCGAACATGGTGGCTTCGAGGTCCTCATCCGTCGCCTCGAACTTGCCCTGTTTCAAACGGACGGTCATCGCGGTGTTGGGCTCGTAGGTGAGGGCGTACGCCGAGACGTGCCCGGTGCCGATGGCGATGGCGCGGGCGAGGTCCGCCTCCCACTCCGCGAGGGTCTGGCCGGGGATCGCGTAGATGAGGTCCAGGGAGACGCGCCGGATGCCGGCCTCGCGCGCGAGATCGAGGGCGCGCTCCACGTTGTCGGGGTCGTGCCAGCGTTCGAGCGTCTTGAGATGCTGCGGGTGGAAGGACTGGGCGCCGACGGAGAGGCGGTTCACGCCGATCGAGGCGAGCAGGGCCATGAGCTCGGGCGTCGCGGTTTCGGGGTTGCACTCCACGCTGAACTCGGTGTCCGGTGTGATCGCGTACGCGCCGTGCAGGGCCTCGCCGAGGCGTTCCCAGTGCTCCAGGGCGAGGAGGGTGGGCGTGCCGCCCCCGACAAAGAGGGTGTCCAGCCCCGGGTCGAACCCGCCGTCACGCTCCCATCGGGCCAGGGCACCGAGTTCGAGGGCGAGGGCCTCGGTGAAGGGGCCTTGCCGGTCGGCGTTGTCCACGAAGGAGTAGAAATCGCAGTAGTGGCACTTGTGGAAGCAGAAGGGGACATGTGCGTAGAGCGATCGCACCGGCGTCCTGACCCGGCTGGGCACGGAACCGAGGGCCTGGAGCGACGTCTGGGGACCGGTGCGTTGCCCATCCAGCGTGATCCGAGTAGGTTGTTCTGGCGTAGAGGGCATTTGGGAATCCGTGATGAGCTCTCCCGACGTTCGGGATGGTCACGACGGTAGACCCCACCCGCGTGCGACGCGCAAGCTGCCTGACGGCGGAGGACGCATGAGCGAGAACGCCCATCCTGTATGCCTGGTCGCCTTCAATTCGGATGGGGGGCGGCGCGTGCTGGCCCTGAAGCCGGGGAAGTACACGATCGGGCGCCACGAGTCCGCGGCCCTGCGCCTGCCCTTTCCCTCCGTCAGCCGTCGCCACTGCGAGCTCGCCTGCGAGGGCGAGGTGCTGACCGTGAAGGACCTGGGCTCCGCCAACGGCACCTTCCGCAACAGCGAGCAGATCGAGAAGCAGAAGGACATCCAGCTCATCGCGGGCGACACGCTCACCGTCGGGCCCTGCCGCTTCGTTGTGCAGATCAACGGCGAGCCGGCGCACATCCAGCCGCCCGAGAAGTCCATCGACGAACTGCTCGATACGCCCCCGGGCGGGACGCCGACCGTCGATGAGAACGCGCCGGGCTCCAGCGTGGACGACGACCTCGACGAGACGATCGCCAAGCCCGCGGGCATGGGCAGCCTCCTGGGTGACAACCCGGAGGACTCCTCCATCTTCGACTTCGATTTCGACTTCGAGGACGACGACAACCCCAAGCTCTGATCGAGCACGGGGTTTGCCAACACACATCGGATATCGAACATGGCCTCAGGCGGCGTTGGGCTTCTGGGTGCTCGCCTGCGCGGGCTTCTGCGGGACCTGGATGGTCGAGCCGCAGTTCCGGCAGCGGATGAGACGTCCGCGCGCTTCCTTGGGGACGGAGAGCACCGACTTACACTTGAGGTTGGGGCACATCAAACGGATGACGGCGTCGGGTGTCATGGCGGGTTCCCGTCCTGCTAGGCTCTGACGCCTCATCGACGGTCGGGGCACCCGACTTCACCCGTCGCCCGCGAAGATCGTCGCGCCTACGCAGCCCAGACAGGACCACGCCGCATGACGCACCACCCCCGCGCCCATCTCTCGGACCCCGCGCCGGACCTGACGAGGCCGATAACGACGGACTGCCTCGCGGTCGTCGGGCTCCAGTGGGGCGACGAGGGCAAGGGGAAGGTGATCGACCGCGTGTCGCCGCGCTACGACGCGGTGGTGCGCTACAACGGCGGGGCGAACGCGGGGCACTCGGTGGTCTTCGACGGCAAGCGCCACGCGCTGCACCTCGTGCCATCGGGCATCTTCAGCGAGCGCACGCGGGCGGTGATCGGCCCGGGCGTGTGCGTGGACCCCTTCTCGCTCATCGACGAGCTCGAGCGGCTGGCGGCGGCGGGCGTGAACGTCTCCAACCTCGTGCTCTCGGACCGGGCCCACCTCGTGATGCCCTACCACAAGCAGGAGGACGCCTCGCGCGAGGCACGCCTCGACGAGCCGGACCAGCAGGGCAAGAGCGGCGCCTCGCAGGGCGCGATCGGCACCACGCGGCGCGGCATCGGGCCCGCGTACGCGGAGAAGGCGATGAGGGCCGCCGCGGTGCGCACCGGCGACCTCCTGCGACCCGAGGTGCTGCGCGAGCGGCTGCGTATCGCCTGCGACTTCAAGAAGCGCGGCAACACGCTCATCGACGCGCCGCCCGAGTCCCTCGACGCGGACCGCCTGTTCGACCAGCTCTCGGCCATCGCCCCCAAGCTCCAGCCGCACCTCGACGACACGACGTATCTCCTGCACACGATGCTGCGCGACGGCAAGCCGCTGCTCTTCGAGGGCGCCAACGCGACGCTGCTCGACGTGGATCACGGCACCTTCCCCTTCGTCACCAGTTCCTCGACGACGGCGCTGGGCATCAGCAGCGGCGCGGGCGTACCCGGGCGCTGCCTCGGGCAGACGCTGGGCATCGTGAAGGCGTACAGCACCCGCGTCGGCGCGGGGCCGATGCCCACCGAGCTCAAGGACGACACGGGCGAGCGCATCCGCAAGAACGGCAACGAGTTCGGCACCACCACCGGGCGCCCGCGCCGCTGCGGCTGGCTCGACCTTGTCGCCGTCCGCTACGCCTCGATGCTCAACGGCACGACGGGGCTCGCGATCATGCTCCTGGACGTGCTCGCGGGGCTCGACGAGCTGAAGGTGTGCGTCGCCTACGAGATCGACACCCTGCGCACCGACCGCTTCCCGCCTGACGCTTACGACCTCGTGCGTGCGAAGCCCATCTACGAAACGCTCCCCGGCTTTGCCGAGGACATCACCGCGGCGCGATCGCTGGACGACCTGCCCGCGGCGGCGCGCACGTACCTGGACTTCATCGAGGGGTACGTGGGCGTGCCGATCCGGTTCGTGTCGATCGGGCCTGATCGCGAGCAGTCGATCGAGGTGGGCGGGGCGATGTGACCCGGTGGAGTGCTAGCCGGGTGGCCGGGAACAGCCGCCTCGGCTGATCCCGGAGGGAGTCCGATGACGCGCAGGGTGCCTGTTGCGCTACATGGTCAAGTCAGAGCACTTGACCATGCCACCCGGAGTGGTTGCGTCGTCCTGTGCCGTGGGCTGGAGGCGCTTCGCCGGAACCCCACGTCACGGATGCACACGCTTCGCGTCTCGTCGTGGGGCTCGCAGAGCCTCAACCTTCGGCACAGTGGTGCCCGTCGTTACACCATCGAGGCGAGCTGGTCCTTGGCCTTGTCGCGCCGGGCGCGGACGTGTTTGTTCGCGCCGGGGTGTGACTCTTCTTTGAAGATGTCGAGGGCCGCGTCGTAGCAGGCGATGGCCTCGGTGAGGTTGTCCTGCTTGTCGCCCGGGAGGCGGCTCCACGCGAGGCCCAGGTTGCTCTGGGTTTTGGCCCAATCGACGGGGTAGGCGGTCTTGGTGCGCACCTGCATCGCCTTCTCGAAGCACTCGATGGCTTCTTTTACGTACGGGCCGCGACCCGTGATCGGTAGGTGCAGGAGCGCCGTGCCAAGGTTGTTCTGCGTCGCGGCGAACTCCGCGGGGTGGTTCTCCTTGGTGCGCACCTCGAGGGCGCTGCGGTAG
>JAJDDE010000058.1 GCA_029260475.1 Phycisphaerales bacterium
GGGCGTCTTCCCATGCGTCCTCGTCGTGGAGGAGGGTGTGCATGACGCCGTAATTGGCTCGGAGGAGCCCCGGCGCGCGCCCGGTGGCGATGAGCGCCGTCTCGATGGCGAGCGTGCCGCTGCCGCACATGGGGTTGATGAGCGGCGTGGAGCCGTCGTAGCCCGTCGCGAGCAGGACCGCGGCGGCGGTCGTCTCGCGCATCGGCGCGAGGTGCGGGTTGCGTCGGTAGCCGCGATCGGCGAGCCACTTGCCCGTGGTGTTCATGTAGATCCAGGCGCGATCGCCCTTCCAGTCCAGGTGGATGATTGCGCGGTTCTTCTCGGGCCCCGAGTCGGGGCGACGCCCGGCCCGCGAAGCGATGCGGTCCACGATCGCGTCCTTCAGCTTCAGGTTGGGGAACATCGAGTTGTTGATCTTCGGGTTGTCCACGTTGGACGTGACGCTGAAGTACCCGTCCTTTGGCAGCACCTCTTCCCACGGGAAGGCGTGCGTGTGCGTGTACAGCGCCTGCGGTGACGGGCAGCGGAACTTTGTCAGCTGCCACATGACGTGCAGGCACGAACGCAGGCGCAGGTTCAGGTCGTAGCAGTCGTGCAGCGAGGCGCCGATGTGGAGGGCGACGTGGTCCTCCTCCTGCACCTCGAAACCCAAGGACTCCACCTCGGCGCGCAGCACGGGCGGGATGTGGGGCGAGCAGGTCAGTCGCGTGAGGCGCTTCTTGGTGGGGTCGGGGGCTTGCACGGGGCGACACTAGGGGACGCGGGGCAGGGGCGTCGGCTCCCGACTCACTCTTCGGGGCACTCCATCCGCGCCAGCGGGATCTCGGGGGGCGGGGGCTGCACCTCGAGGAGCGAATTGGTGATGCGTGAGACCATCGCCATGGTGCGCTGGCCGTCGAAACGCTTGGAAAGCACCATCCAACCGGCGTACACGCCGCTGGAGTCGGGCACGCGTCCGTCCTCGCCTCGGCGGGTGTTGATCGCCCGCACGGGGTCGTTGTCGAAGCCCATGTTGGTGGGCACCGCGTAGAAGACGACGCTGCCGCGCGGGGCGGCGAAGGAGGCTTCTTCGGGCCCGATGGACTCACGCTCGGTGGTCGTGAAGCCGTACACCATGTGCAGGGTGCCTTCGAGTCCGGGCTGCGTCATTGTGCAGCCGTCCTCGCTCAAGCGGATGAACCGCTGCTGTGTCGGGTCGTTGACGTATCGCCAACAGCCCAGCCACTCGCCCGAGTAGCAGGAGTCGGGGTCCACTGCTTCGGGCTCCGGCGCGGGCGCTCCCGGCTTCGGGTCGGCGGCCGGCGCATCTGGTGTCTTCTGCGGCCCCGCCTGGGGCCATGTCACCGTCGCGACAGCAACGACTCCGCCGGTGAGAAGCGCCACGATGCAGATTTTCGCTGGTGACCACATACGAACAATGTAGAGGGGACACACACGCCGGGCCAGCGGTCAGCGCTTCGAGGCGATCACGGCGGGCTCGTCGCACGAGGGCGTCTCACAACGCGCCGCGGCGATCTGATCGCCGGCCTCCTCCGCGCAGAGGTCCAATTGAACGCTGGCCTCCACCACGGTGCCGCTCGCACCGATGTCGAACGCGCGTGTGATAGCGTTCAGAACCACATCGGGGTGCGAAGAGTGGACGTTGTGCCCGGTCCTCTGGAGCGATACCACTTCGAGGCTCGCGTTCACGAGGCGCTCTCGGAGATAACGCACCGTGCTGTCGTGTGGGCAGACGGGGTCCCAAGTGCCGTGAACCACGATCACGTGGCATGTGACGCGGCCCAAGAGCGGCTCCATCGCCCGGTTTTCGTCGGTCAGCGCGAGGAGTTCTCTGTTCGAGACGGCCCACGGGTCGGGGACCGCGGCGCGCAGACCCTCCACCGTCTTGCGGAAGAAGACGCTGTCATCCATATACGCATCAGTGGCGCCCGCGAGGAGAACGATCGCCTTGATGCGATGCGGGTACTCGATGGCGGCGCGGAGCGCGATCGGCCCGCCGTAGGAGTGGCCCACGAGCACGACGGGCTCGTCGTGATCCAAGAGCGGTCGCATCGCGCGGGCCTGTCCCGCGAGCGAGACGTCCTCTGGCATCGCGGAGTTGCCGTACCCGGGGCGATCGACGGCGATGACTTCTCGGGCGGGGAACGCGGACCGCGTCTCCATAGATTCGATCAGCGTGTCCCAGCTCGTCGCCCTCGCGGGTGCTCCGTGGACAAGCACGACGCGCCCGGAAGGCGCCGTGGGGTCTGTCCAGAGGCTGTACGCGAGCGCATGGGTGGTGGCGCGATCGGTCGTGGAGGTGGTGTCGGAGGCGAGCGTGTACGTCACCGCGTAGGCGCCGACGATCGCGAGCAGCGCGTACGCACCTACACGGGCTTTGTTGCGATTGATCCAGCCGATGGCGTCTTTGGTGCGGTGTGTGTGTGGCATACGGGAACTCCTTGGGACTCGGACGCCCTGACTTTCGAGGGGATCTTCAGAGAGGACGCTTGACAGGACGTTTAGCGGCGTTACTTTTCTCGCGACTTGCATCAAGAGTCCCGCGATGTCTCCAAGGTCGCGGGCGGCAACCGAACCGAACAGGTCACGGTGCCGAGACCAGCCCCGGCGTGGGGAACGATGCGGATGGAACGGCCTCTGACCGGGTCCATCAAACGAGCGGGCGATGTTCGCCCTGTCCACGCCAGCACTGGATGCTCACGATGCCGAGAAGGGTCTCGGTATGAGCCATCACACCACCAGCATCTCGGGCATTCAAAGCGCAACCCCTTCGGTAGCAGCACGTTGCGTGCGCGCCGGGAGGGGCGAACTCGACGGCGATCCGCTCGTCACGCCCCTCGTGCAATCGACCACGTTCACGCGCCAGGGCGTCGGGAGCGAGGCGGAGCACCAGTACTCGCGCGTCTCCAACCCCACGGTCACGGCCCTCGAAGACGCCCTGGGCGAGCTCGAGGACGCGCTGCCCGCCTCGTGCTTCGCGACGGGCCTCGCCGCCGAGACGGCGCTCTTCCTCGCGGTCTTGAAAACAGGCGATCACGTGGTCTGTGGCAAGAGCTGTTACGGCGGGACCACGCGTTTATTGCGCACCATTCTGCACGACTTGGGTGTGACCACGACCTTCGTGGACACAGCGAATCTCCGCCAAGTGGAGGACGCGGTGCGTGCGAACACGCGGCTGCTCTTCGTCGAAACGCCCGCGAACCCGGCGCTCGAACTGACGGACCTCCGCGCCATCTCGCGCATCGCCCGTCAACACGGCGCGCTGCTCGCGGTGGACAACACGTTCCTGACCAGCGTGCTGCAACGCCCGCTCGATCACGGGGCCGATGTGAGCGTGTACTCCACCACCAAGTTCATCGAGGGCCACTCGACGGCGCTCGGCGGGGCGCTGGTGACGCGCGATCCGGAACTCGACGCGCGCCTCCGGCTGGTGCGCAAGAGCACCGGGGCGATCCAGAGCCCGCTGCACGCCTGGCTCACGATCAACGGCCTCAAGACGCTGCCGCTCCGCATCGGACGCCAGTCCCAGAGCGCCGCGACGATCGCGCGGGCGCTGAGCGAGCACCCGGGCATCCAGCGGGTCTGCCACCCCTCGCTCGCGGCGGGCAACGATGCCGAGATCGCGGAGCGTCAGCACCTGGGCGCGCACGGCGCGGTCGTCTCCTTCGAGGTCAAGGGGGGCCTGGCGAGCGGGCGTGGGCTCGTCGAGGCCTGCCGGCTCTGCACGCTCGTCGAGCACGTCGGCGGCG
>JAJDDE010000059.1 GCA_029260475.1 Phycisphaerales bacterium
CCGAGCTCCTCGGCATCGTCGGCTGATCAGCCTGCCTGATCCCCCGGTGGGATGGGCTTCCAGCCCGTCCCGATGCACACACAACCGCACCGGCGCGACGCCCGTGCCACCACTCCCTCCTGATCCCCCCATCTCCACGGAGACCCCCGATATGTCCGCCAAGCAACTCATGTTCTCAGACGCCGCCCTCCTCGAGATGAAGAAGGGGCTCGGTCGTCTGGCCCACGCCGTCAAGATCACCATGGGCCCCGCGGGGCGCAACGTCGCGATGCAGAAGTCTTACGGCGGCCCCGCGATAACCAAGGACGGCGTCAGCGTCGCCCAGCAGATCTCCCTCGCCGAGCCCATGGAGAACATGGGCGCGAAGATGGTGATCGAGGTCGCCAAGAAGACCAACGACGAGGCGGGCGACGGCACCACCTGCGCTACCGTCCTCGCCGAGGCCATCTTCAACGAGGGCCTGCGCCACATCGCCGCCGGCGCGAACGCGGTCGCGGTGCAGCGCGGCATCAACAACGCCGCGGGCGTCGCGTCCGACGCGATCGGTGAGAGCGCCGTCCCCTGCAAGGGCAAGGCGGACTACAAGAAGGTCGCCACCGTCAGCGCGAACCACGACGAGGAGATCGGTGACCTGATCTCCGAGGCGATCGCCAAGGTCGGCGCCGAGGGCGTCGTCGAGGTCGAGGAGAGCCAGGGCCTCGAGACCACGCTGGATTACGTCGAGGGCATGCAGTTCGACAAGGGCTACCTGTCGCCCTACTTCATGACCGACCCGAAGAACGCCGAGTGCGTGCTCGAGGACGCGGTCGTTCTCATCTTCGAGAAGAAGATCAACAACCTCCCCGACCTGCTCCCCCTGCTCAACAAGGTCGCCGGCAGCGGCAAGCCCCTGCTGATCATCGCCGAGGACATCGAGTCCGAGGCGCTCGCCGCCCTGGTCGTCAACCGCCTCCGCGGCACCATCAAGGTCGCGGGCGTCAAGGCCCCCGGCTTCGGCGACCGTCGCAAGTCCATGCTGGGCGACATCGCGACGCTCACCAGCGGCACCTTCTTCGCCGAGGACCTCGGGCGCTCGCTCGAGTCCGTCGAGCTGAGCGAGCTGGGCAACGCGAAGAAGATCGTGGTCACCAAGGACAACACGACCATCATCGAGGGCGCCGGCAAGAAGAAGGACATCACCGCCCGCGCCGATCAGATCCGCGCGCAGCACGAGAAGTCCACCAGCGACTACGACCGCGAGAAGCTCATGGAGCGCCTCGCCAAGCTCACCGGCGGCGTGGCGATCATCAATGTCGGCGCCGCGACCGAGACCGCGATGAAGGAGCGCAAGGACCGCGTTGAGGACGCCCTCAACGCGACCCGCGCCGCCGCCGAGACCGGCTATGTGCCCGGTGGCGGCGTCGCCCTGCTCCGCACCCAGAGTGCGCTCGAGGCGGGCAGGAAGAAGGCCAAGGGCGACGAGAAGCTCGGCTTCGACATCGTCTCCAAGGCCGTGGAAGCGCCCCTGTTCCAGATCGTCGAGAACGCGGGCCTCGACGGCGATCTCGTCGTCGAGAAGGTCAAGGAGATGACCGACGCCAACTTCGGCTTCGAGGTGCTCAGCGAGCGGTACATCGACATGGTCAAGGCCGGCATCATCGATCCCGCGAAGGTGCCGCAGACGGCCCTCCGCAACGCGGCCTCCGTCGCGGGCCTGATGCTCACGACCGACTGCATGATCGCGGGTATCGAGGATGACGCGCGCGAGGTGGCTGGGGCGGTCGCCTGATGATCCCGCTTCGCGGATGAGGAACTCCCGAGCCGACGCGCGACAGCGTGTTGGCTCGTTTTATGCTGCTTGCTGAAGTCAATTGGGTAGCGGTAGCGGCGGCTGGTTCCGTCGTGGGGCCAGTTGTGTACGCGCTCTTCACTTGGCGTTTACTGTTACAAAACCAGAGGGCAGAACGCAACCGGCGAGATCCGAAGCCAATCGTATTTGCTGTAAAGAGGTTCAGCAAAATCAAGCTCGCATTCGCAATCACAAATCCCGGTGAAAGTGAAATCACGGACGTCAAAATTACACCCTCAACGGCCTTGAAGAGCGGCCTTGCGAATTCCGAAGACCACTGGAATGGAGAGAGCGCTCCACTTAGCGCTCAGTTGTCTTCGTGGAATGATGTCATCCCAGTAGTCTATTCTGGCGAAACACTTGATCTCTTCTCGGTGAATTTGAACACTCCGGCGAAGATCGATTGGATGGAAGCCTCGGAGGTGTATGTGGATGTCACCTACCGGGATGAGTATCTCGAGAAGCGTTCAAGACGTTGTCGTTTCAGGCCTACAACCCACCAACTGAAAGTGCCACACATCGAGACAGATGAAAAGCTCGCCGCGATCTCGGACAAAATCAAATTCGATAAGTTGTTCAACGGTGAAGGTAGCTGATTGATCATGCCCACCACCCGCGACTACTACGAAGTGCTCTCCGTCGAGAAGACCGCCGAGGGCGACGAGATCAAGCGCGCCTATCGGCGGATGGCGATGAAGTTCCACCCGGACCGCAACCCGGGTGACGAGGAGGCCGAGACCAAGTTCAAGGAGGCGGCCGAGGCGTACGAGGTGCTCTCGGACGACCGCAAGCGCCAGGTCTACGACCAGCACGGGCACGCGGGCCTCCGCGGCGCGCCGGGCGGAGGTGCGGCGCACGACTTCAGCCGCATGCACGCCGACGACATCTTCTCGATGTTCAACGACATCTTCGGGGGCCAGGGCGGCGGACGCGCACGTGGTGGGCGGCGCGTGGCGCGTGGCTACGACCTCGAGACCGAGGTGCAGCTCACACTCAACGACGTGCTCACCGGCGTCGAGCGCGAGGTGCAGTTCACCAGGCTCGACGTCTGCGACACATGCGACGGCTCGGGCGCCGAGCCCGGCTCCACGCCCGAGACCTGCGCCACCTGCGGCGGTCACGGGCAGGTCGTCCAGACCGGCCTGGGCGGCATGTTCCGCATGCAGACCGTCTGCCCGCACTGCCAGGGGCGCGGCAGCGTGGTCACCCAGAAATGCACCGACTGCGCGGGCAAGGGTCGCCAGCCCAAGCAGCGCACGCTGAGCGTGAAGATCCCGCCGGGCATCAACGACAGCCAGGCGGTGCGCATCCAGGGCGAGGGCGAACCGCCGCCGCCCGAGATGAGCCCGGACGGCTCGGGCGTGCGTGGCGACCTGCACGTGGTCGCGCGCGTGGTCGATCACGACCTCTTCGAGCGGCGTGCCGACGACCTCGTCGTCGAGATGCCCATCAGCTTCACGCAGGCGGCGCTCGGCGCGCACGTGGAGGTGCCAACGCTGGAGGAACCCGCGAGCGTGATGATCCCCAAGGGCACGCAGCACGCCAAGGTGATGAAGATCAGCGGCGCGGGCCTGCCCAACCTGCGATCGGGGCGTCGCGGCGACATCGTGCTCATCGCGAAGATCCAGATCCCTAAAAAGCTCAGCGAGCAGCAGGAGAAACTGCTCCGCGATTTCGCGGAGACCGAGCACGACGCGAGCGTGATGCCCGAGCACCACGGCTTCTGGGACCGCATCAAGAGAATCATCGGGTAACCGATAGGATCCACCATGAGCAAGACCGACCACGACAAGAAGCGCAAGGGCAACGAAGCCGACGCCCCGGACGAGATCCTCGATCCCGAGATCATCGACGACCACGAGGGGCACGAGGTCGGCGAAGAGGAGCTCGAGGGCGAGGCGCTGCTCGAGCTGCTGCACGAGCAGCTCGACGACCGCTACCGGCGCGCCCTCGCGGACTTCCAGAACTTCCAGCGTCGCAGCATCGAGAACGAGCAGCGCGCCCGCGAGTACGGGTCCACCGAGATCCTCAAATCGCTCATCCCCGTGCTGGACAACTGCCAGCTCGCGCTGCACATGAACCCCGAAACGGTGACCGCCGAGCAGGTGCTCGTGGGCGTGAAGGGGATCGTCGAGCAGTTCTTCACCAGCCTCGCCAAGCACGGCGTCGCGCCCGTCGAGCCCAAGCAGGGCGATGAGTTCGACCCCGAACGCCACGAGGCGATGCTCCGCACCGAGACCGACGAGGTGGAGCCGGGGCGCATCGTGCAGGTGCTCCAGCTCGGTTATGAGCTCAACGGGCGCGTCGTGCGCCCCGCGCAGGTGAGCGTCCGCCCGCAGGAAGACGGGGCCTGAGCGATGCCGACCTACGACTACGTCTGCCGCGCCTGCGACCACGAGTTCGAGCTCTTCCAGAGCATGAAGGACAGCCCGAAGAAGAAGTGCCCCGAGTGCGGCAAGCTCAAGCTCGAGCGCCTCATCGGCACCGGTGCCGCGGTCATCTTCAAGGGCGGCGGCTTCTACGAGACCGACTACCGCACCGAGTCCTACAAGAAGGGCGCCGAGGCGGACAAGAAGGCCAGCGAGCCGAAGAAGGACGACGGCGCCAAAGCGGACAGCACTTCGGACAAGAAGGCGGGCGACAAGCCCGACAAGAAGACCCCCGAGAAGAAGCAGTCCGATACCAAGGCCTCGAAGAAGCCCGAGGCGTGAACACACCGCCGCTGCTGCTGGGTGTGGACCTCGCGGAGGTCGGGCGGATCGAAGAGATGATCCGTGCGCACGAAGCGCGTTTCCTCGAGCGCTGCTTCACCGATCGCGAGCGTGCGTACTGCGACGCGAACCCGAAGCGGCGCGCCGAGCACTACGCGGCGCGGTTCGCCGCGAAAGAAGCGGCGCTCAAGGCGCTGGGCACGGGCTGGTCGGGCGGCATCGCGTGGACCGAGGTGGAGGTCATCCGCCCGCCGGACGGCGCGCCCTCGATCGAGATGACGGGCAAGGCACAGGAGCTGGCGGAGTCGCTGGGCGTCTCGGGCTGGCGATTGTCGCTGACGCACGGCGCGGGCTTCGCGATCGCGTCGGCTGTCGCGTGGCTCGGTTGCCCCGATGGCGCGGGTAGGGGAGAATCACAGACGTGACGCCGAACCAGCGCAAATCGGCCCCCGCCCTGTACGAACTCATCGGCATCGGGCGTCCCCGCGCCGACGCGACCTCGGTGCGCCCGCGCGAGGTGAAGCCCGAGCCGGGTGAACACACCCCCCAGCCCCAGGAGCGACCGGCCCCTACGGGCGCGATCGAGGGCGAGTTCAGCCCGGGCGGCTCCGTCCGTATGCCGGCGGGCGTCATCTTTTTCATCGTTTTCGGTCTCTTCGCCGCCATCTTCGCGGGGTACCTGATCGGGTACCAGCAGAAGGCCCGCGAGGTGGAGAACGAGATGGGCAAGGCGGCCGTCCAGAAGCTGAACCTCCCCGAGGACCCGCTCAACGCGGGCCCCGTGAACCCGGACCTGATGCGAGAGAACCGGTCCGGTCGGGGCCCTGAGGGTGGCAACAGCCCGCAGCAGCCCGATCCGGGCGTGGGGGCCCGCCCTGACCCCCACGGAGGCCGCTCGACCGGTGCCGTGACCATGATCGTCGAGGGCGACACCCCGGACCCGCGCGAGAAGGGGCTGAACTACTTCGCGATGACCAGCATGGGAGCCGAGCGGGTGCAGGCCTTCCTCGACCACCTCGCC
>JAJDDE010000060.1 GCA_029260475.1 Phycisphaerales bacterium
CCTACCTCCGCCAGTGGAAGCGTGGCATCCCCACGAACCTCGATCCCGGTTCCTTCAACCCCGGCACGCACCTCAACCCCGACGGTGCCTTCGCCTTCACCGACTGATCGATCACGACAGCGGGTCCCGAGGTGCCCACGCGCCTCGGACCCATTGACCATCTTCACGCATCCCGCAGAGGAACACCCACATGATCTCGCATAAGACTTTCAACAAGTCCCGGTCCCGCGGCTTCACGCTGGTCGAGCTGCTCGTGGTGATCTCGATCATCGCCCTGCTCATCGGCCTGCTGCTGCCCGCAGTCGGTCGCGCCCGTCGCTCGGCGCTCCAGGCCCGCTGCCTCACCAACATCCGAGGCATCCACCAGGGCCTTGTCGCCTGGGCCCAAACCAACGACGAGGGCTACCCCCTCCCCTCCGACGCCGACCGCGCCAACGCCACCGAGCTGGCGTCCGATCCCGGCCTCAAGAACCGCACCGGCAACGTCTGGTCGCTGATGATCTTCCAGCAGATCGTTGCCGAGCCGGGTGTCTTCGTGAGCCCGAGCGAGCGAAACGTCAACATCGCCCCCATCGACGAGCAGGTCTACGACTACATCCGCCCGGGCGGCCCGGGCAGCGCCCAGCGCCCGTTCAACTCGCAGAACACCGTCGATGCCAACAACGCGGTCTACGACCCCTCGTTCAAGGGCACGCCCTTCGATGAGCCGCTCATGGGCGCGTCCGACGTGGACCTTCTCGACGGCACCACCGGTCTCGCCGGCAACAACTCGTATGCCCACACGCCCCTCGTCGGTGAGTACCTCAAGAAGTGGTCCACCATCAACTCACGCTCGCTCGACGCGGTCATCTCCAACCGCGGCCCCCGCTTCGCCGGCGACAGCACCGCTCGCGACGCCGAGGACTGGCAGCTCCTCGAGGGCCAGTACGGCACCGAGTCCATCACGCTCCTCATCCACGGCGGCAACCAGACGTGGGAGGGCAACGTGATGTACAACGACGGTCACGGCAAGCAGGAGAACGATGCGGTTCTCGACGAATCCACACTCCGCGGCTCCGACGGCACCATCTACTCGGACAACATGTTCGTCTCCGAGGGCAACCCCGTCGAGTCGAATATCGTTGACCGGAAGGACGCCTATCTTCGTCCCTTCACGGACGGCATCGACTTCAGCCGCGTCGTCAGCTCCCGCGCGTGGACCGACCCCGCGCGTGGCCTGATCTGGATCGACTGACCCAGAACAGGCTCGAATCATCCCAAGACCCCTCTCCAGCGGGCCGTCCATCACCCCGGACGGCCCGTTTTTCGTTGCATTGCGGGGCCCGATCTGTAGCATGGAACTCTCGAAGGAAACCCCATGCGCGCACACACCCACCGGTCCCACGGCTTCACGCTCCTCGAACTGCTCGTGGTCTGCGCGTGCGTGGCCCTCGTCTTCGCCGCGTGTACGCCCGTGAACCAGCAGGCGCGACTCAACGGGCTCAGACTGAAGGACGCGACGCAGCTCCGCAACATCATGCAGGGCTTCCAGCAGTTCGCCGCCGCCAACCGCAACAAGTACCCGCTCCCGAGGACCGTGGATCGATTCAACGACACGGAGGGCTCGCCGCTCATGTCCCTTGCGGGCCACGGGCCGTCTGACTATCACAAGAACCGCACCGGTGCGATCCTGTCGATCATGATCTTCAACGACCTCTTCACCCCCGAGATATGCGTGAGCCCCGCAGACACGGGCAACGTCCGCATCTTCGACGAATATCAATTCCAAAGGCCCGACGGCGCGAACACCCCCGGGCGCGCGACCTACGACCCCGCCTTCAACGGCACGCCCTTCGATAGCGCCAACGACCCGCACTGTCCGAACAACGTCGCCGCCAACGGCGGGCGCGATGACATCTCGCACAACTCGTATGCGCACAACTGCGTCGCTTTCGGTCGTGCCTCCGACTGGACCAACACATCTAGCGCATCTACGCCCGTCTGGGCCAACCGCGGCCCCGTTTACGAGAACGACACCCGCGCGGCGTACGTCCCCAACGCCGGTGCCTGGAACGTGCTCAAGAGCGATGCGCTGGGCGACCAGTCCAACGCGGTGCTCATCTGGGGCTCGAATAGCCAGTGGGCCGGCAACATCGCGATGGCCGATTCCCACGTCAGCTTCGAGACCACGCCGCAGCCGGCGGCGGTGACGTTCAATGTGACGGACCAGAGCGGCCAACGGGCAACCGTCGCCGACAACATCTTCGTCGATGAGCACTTCGAATTGAGCGACCCGAACGACCACGCTTCTCGCAGGAACGCCTATCTCCGCCAGTGGAAGCGTGGCATCCCGACCAACCTCGACCCGGCCAAATTCGACTACGCCACATACCTCGCCCCCACGGGCGACGCGACGGGCTTCGCCTACACGGATTGATCCGCTGGGTTCCCGGTCCTCACGAACCGCCCGATTTCCGCGGGTTCGCGGCATACCATCGCCCCATGACCGCCCGCGCCGTCTATCTCGAGACCTTCGGCTGCCAGATGAACGAGCTCGACTCCGAGCTCGTCGCCGGGCAGCTCCGTGCGCTCGGGTACACCATGACCCTTGAGCCCGAGCGGGCGGGCATCCTGCTCTACAACACCTGCTCGGTGCGAGACCTCGCAGAACAAAAAGTCCGCAGCCGCCTGGGCGAGGTCCGCATCCGTAAGGAGAGCGAGCCGAACCTCGTCGTGGGCGTGATGGGCTGCATGGCCGAGCGCGATGGCGAGCAGATGTACCGCCAGTTCCCCGTGGTGGACCTGCTCTGCGGCCCCGCCGAGCTCGACAAGCTCCCGGGTCTCATCGACAACGCCGTGCGCACACGGGCGTCCCTGTCGGGCGAGCACGCCCACGCCAAGAGCGCGCGCCAGACGGCGCTGCAAGGCGATTCCTCGCGTCGCAGCAGCACGCTCGCCGCCGCCGCGGACTCGCTGGAGATGCTCGACCTCAGCCGCGCGATCTCGCCCAGCGATCACAACGGCTCGGCGTACGTCCGCATCACCCGCGGCTGCAACAAGTTCTGCACCTACTGCGTCGTGCCTCACACGCGCGGCGCCGAGATCCACCGCCCGCCCGAGCACATCCTCGACGAGTGCAAGAAGCTCGAACAGGCGGGTGTCCTCGAGATCACGCTCCTCGGGCAGACCGTCAACCACTACCGCTACGAGCACGGCGCCGCGATCGCCATCGACGGCATCGTGCAGCCGCAGAAGGGGCGCAGCTTCACGGGCGGTCACACGCGCGACCCGCTGGCGGGCGCGAACATGACGACCTTCGCCGACCTCCTCAAGCGCATCCACGACGAGTGCCCGGGCATCCAGCGCCTCCGCTTCGTCACCAGCTACCCGCGCGACTTCGGCGACGACGTCCTCGAGGTCATTCGCGACAGCCCGCGCATCTGCCGCTACCTGCACATCCCCGTGCAGTCCGGCTCCGACAGCGTGCTCAAGCGCATGAACCGCGGCTACACCGTCGGCGAGTACCTCGAGTTC
>JAJDDE010000061.1 GCA_029260475.1 Phycisphaerales bacterium
TCGAGTTCATCGAGCGCGCCAAGGCGCACCTCCACCAGCCCGAGATCGGCCGCCCCCTCACCCTCGCCTCCGACATCATCGTCGGCTTCTGCGGCGAGACCGAGGACGACTTCCGCCAGACCTGCGACCTCCTCGAACACGTCCGCTTCAAGAACAACTTCATCTTCAAGTACTCCCCCCGCCCCGGCACCACCGCCTACGGCAAGATCGAGGACGACGTGCCGCACGAGGTGAAGAAGCGGCGCTGCAACGAACTCATGGCGCTGCAGCAGCGCATCAGCGACGAGGTGTCGCGCGAGCAGGTGGGCCTGGAGTTCGATGTGTTTGTGGAGGGCGTCTCGGCGCGAGAACGCAAGAAGCGCAAGCAGCCGGGCGGCGGAGTCGCCCTCACCGTCGGCGGGCGCGAGGCGGGCGAGCCTGAGCCGGAGACGCCCGAGACGGGGCCCGTCCAGATGTCCGCACGCACCGACGGCGACCTCATCGTCGTCTTCGATTGCCCGCCGGGGGCCGCCCCAGATGACCTCGTGGGCTCGATGCGCCGCGTGCGGGTCGATGCGGCCCGTGGTCTGACGCTCATCGCCTCGCTGCTCTGAGCCCGCCGGTCACCCCGCCCGTTACCATGGCGGGGCCAATGCACGGAGGCCGCCAGAATGCTCGACGAGATCCCGCTGTCCAAACCCTGTATCGACGACCACGACATAGATATGGTCGTCGGCGTGCTCAAATCCGGGCGGCTCTCCCTCGGGCCCATGCAGGAGCGCTTCGAGCGGGCTGTGGGCAACGTCACGGGGCGTCGCCACGCCGTGGCGTGCTCCTCGGGCACCGCGGGCCTGCACCTCGTGCTCACCGCAATGGGCATCGGCCCGGGCGATGAGGTCGTCACACCGACCTTCAGCTTCGTTGCAAGCGCCAACTCGATCTGCATGGCCGGCGCGAAGCCCGTCTTCGTGGACATCGAGACCAAGAGCCTGAACGCCGACCCCGAGAAGATCGAGGCGGCGATCACCAACAAGACCAAAGCGATCCTCGCGGTCGAGTGCTTCGGCAACCCGACGCACATGGACACCTACCGGCGCATCGCCGAGAAGCACGAGATCAAGCTCATCGAGGACGCCTGCGAGGGCCTGGGCGGCAAGCTGCGGGGCGTGCCAATCGGCTCCTTCGGGCACGCCGCGGTCTTCGGCTTCTACCCCAACAAGCAGATCACCACGGGCGAGGGCGGCATGATCGTCACCGACGACGACCACCTCGCCGAGCGCTGCATGAGCCTGCGCAATCAGGGTCGCGCCAGCAAGGCCGACGCCAAGACCTCAGCGGGCGGCGGCGCACTCGGCTCAGGCTGGATGGCCTTCGAACGCCTGGGCTTCAATTACCGCATGAACGAGCTCTCCGCGGCCCTGGGCGTCTCGCAGATCTCCAAGCTGCACCGCCTGATCGAGCAGCGTCAGGAACTCGCCGACCTCTACACCGAGCGGCTGATGGGGCACACGGACCTGATCATCCCCAACGCCCCCGAGGGCGTGGACATGAGCTGGTTCGTCTTCGTCGTCCGCCTGGGCGCCACGTACACACGCACCGAGCGCGACCGCATCATCGAGGGCATGCACCGTCACGACGTCGGCGCCGCGCCCTACTTCCCGTGCATCCACCTGCAGAAGCACTACCGCGAGCACTTCGGCTACCGCGAGGGCGACTTCCCCGTCGCCGAATCCGTCAGCCAGCGCACCATCGCCATCCCCTTCTACCCGGGCATGACCGGGCGCGACCTCGACTTCGTGGCGAGCTCGCTGGGGCTGATGATCAGCCGCGAGAACCTGTCGAAGCGGGATTAGTCACGCCTTCGATCCGCACGCCGCCCCATCCAGATACCACTTCAGCACCCCGCCCACCGGCTCGATGCCCGTGATCGGCGCGTCCTGGACGTCCGGTTTGTCGTCCGAAGCGATGCGCGCGATGGTCGCGCTCTTCTTCTCGCCCGTCACCAGCACCGCGATGTAACGCGACGCGTTGAGCAGCGGGTAGGTCATCGTCATGCGAGGCGGGGGCACCACCTCGGCGCCGTCGTTCATCACGATCAGGCGCTCGCGCTCGCGCAGCGCCGGTGATCGGGGGAAAAGACTCGCGGTGTGCGCATCGTCGCCCATGCCCAGCAGCACCCAGTCCAGCCGGTCCTGCCCCCTCTCGCGCCACGCGAGGCGCTCGCGCAGCTCGCGCTCGTAGGCGACGTCCCCCTCCGGGTTGTCGCCGGGCATCGGGTGCAGATTCTGCGTGGGGATGTCCGCGTGGTCGGCGAAGTAGTGCGAGATCTGGCCCCAGTTGCTGCGCTCGTCGTCGAAGGGCACGCGCCGCTCGTCCACGATCCACAGGTGCGTGAACTTCCAGGGCATGTCCCGGAACGCCGGGTCCGTCATCAGCATCCGGTAGAAGGGCAGGGGGGTGGAGCCCCCCGAGAGGGCGATGTGGAAATCACCGAAGGAGCGCACGCAGTTCTTGGCGTGCAGGAGCAGCTCGGCGACCATCATGTGGTACAGGTCGTCGAGGTTCTGACGCACGACCACCTCGCCCGACAGGGCGGGGGGCGTGATCGGCTCCTCGAGCGAGAAGATGTCGTGTTGGGCGGGTGTCTTCGCTGGTTTCTGGGCAGGCTGATCGTCCATATTCCAAGACTACGCAGCGGCAGGGGCCCCCACAACCCGTGCGGCGCGCGATGGGCATCTCCCGGTATCGTGGGTGTCCCCAGGTCCCAACCGCAGGAGCGCAAGAGCATGAACGAGGCAGCCGACACGTCCATCGAGTCCACCCTCTCCGAGAACCGGGTCTTCCCGCCCATGGGCACCGGTCGTCTGAAGGGCGCCACGTGGCGCATCGACAGCATGGCCGAGTACGAGCGTCTCCACGCCCGCTCCATCAGCGAGCCCGAGAGCTTCTGGAGCGAGGTCGCCAGCGAGCTGCACTGGTTCGAGCCATGGGACTCCGTCCTCTCCGGCGAGATGCCCGACTCCCGCTGGTTCGACGGCGCCAAGACCAACGTCTGCTTCAACTGCGTCGATCGCCAGGTCCAGAGCGGGCACGGCGGTGACACCGCCATCATCTGGGAGTCCGAGCCCCTCGAGAACGGCGTGCCCGAGACCAAGCTCATCACCTACAAGGACCTGCAACGCGAGACGTCCAAGTTCGCCAACGTCCTCAAGTCGATGGGCGTGAAGAAGGGCGACGTCGTCACCATCTACATGGGCATGGTCCCCGAACTCGCGGTCGCCGTCCTCGCCTGTGCGCGCATCGGCGCACCCCATTCGGTCATCTTCGGCGGCTTCTCCGCGCAATCGATCGCCGACCGTGTCCACGACGCCAGCAGCACGCTCATCGTCACCTGCGACGGCCTGCACCGGCGCGGCAAGGTCGTTCCCCTCAAAGAAAACGTGGACAGCGCGATCAACGAACTGTCGGAGGGCCCGACGCCACAGGTCATCACCCTCAAGCGCTGCCACAACGAGATCACGCACCACGACGGTCGCGACCACGACTGGCACGACCTGATGGCAGCCGCGAGCGATGACTGTCCCTGCGAGCCCATGGAGGCCGAGGACACGCTCTTCCTGCTCTACACCAGCGGCTCGACCGGCAAGCCCAAGGGCATCCAGCACACCACCGCCGGCTACATGGTGTTCACCTACCTCACCTCGAAGCTCAGCTTCAACCTCGTCCCCGACGCGGGCCAGGTCTACTGGTGTACCGCGGACATCGGCTGGATCACCGGGCACTCCTACATCCTCCACGGCATCCTCCCCAACCGCGTCCCAACCATCATGTACGAGGGCGCACCCAACTCCCCCGACGAGTCGCGCTTCTGGAGCATCATCGAGCGCCACCAGGTGACGCAGTTCTACACCGCGCCGACCGCGATCCGCGCTTTCATGAAGTGGGGCGACGAGCACCCCAACAAGCACGACCTCTCCTCCCTCCAGGTGCTGGGCACCGTCGGCGAGCCCATCAACCCCGAGGCGTGGATGTGGTACCGGCGCATCATCGGGGGCGAGCAGTGCCCCGTCGTGGACACGTACTGGCAGACCGAGACGGGCGGGCACATGATCACGCCGCTGCCGGGCGCCACACCCACCACGCCCGGCTCGTGCACGAGGCCCACGCTCGGCATCGACGCCGCGGTCGTGCACGCCGACGGCACCGAGTGCGCCCCCAACGAGGGCGGCATCCTCGTCATCCGCAAGCCATGGCCCGGCATGCTCCGCGGCGTCTACGGAGATCGCGACCGCTACATCGATACCTACTGGTCCACCATCAGCATCGACGGCAAGCCCGTCTACACAGCGGGCGACAGCGCACGCCTGGACAACTCGGGCAACCTCTGGATCATGGGACGCATCGATGACGTCATCAACGTCTCGGGCCACCGCATCGGCACGATGGAGGTCGAGAGCGCGCTGGTGTCCCACGTCTCGGTCGTCGAGGCGGCGGTCGTGGGCGTGCCCCACGAGATCAAGGGCACCGCCCTCGCCGCGTTCGTCACGCTCGGGCAGGGCTTCGAGCCGGGTGACGCCCTCATCGACGCGCTCAAGGCCCACGTCGCCAAGGAGATCGGCTCCTTCGCAAAGCCCGATCAGATCCGTTTCGCCGAGGCGCTGCCCAAGACGCGCTCGGGCAAGATCATGCGGCGCCTGCTCCGCGATATCGCGGCGGGCGTCGAGAACACCAACCAAGACACGACCACGCTGGAGGACCTCAGTGTCGTCGCCAAGCTGAGAGAGTCCCAGGAAGGCTGAGGCACGCGAGTCCCCGGACTTTCGAGCCGATAGGATCAACCATGCCCACCTACGTCTACGAAGTGATCCGCGATGACAACGACGAGCGCCCCGCCGAGCGATTCGAGGTCGTCCAGTCCATGAAGGACGACGCCCTCACCGAGCACCCCGAGACGGGCGAGCCGGTCCGCCGTGTGATCCTCGCGCCCAACGTGCCCGTCCCCGAATCCCAACAGTCCGGTTCCCACGCGGTCCACAGCGACAGCCGCCTGAACGAACTGGGCTTCACCAAGTACGTGAAGTCCGGCGACGGCACCTACGAGAAACGTGCCGGGCAGGGGCCGGGTCGGCTGAACCCCAACGAGTGATGCGCACCATCGAGGCGAAGCCGCTCCTCGATGTCCGCCTCCAACTCGGCGAGGGCCCGGTATGGGCCCACGGCGCGCTCGGCTTCGTCGATATCGAGAACAACACCGCTTACCTGCACCGCTTCGACGGCGAGGACCACGCGCAGACGCGTTTCCGCTCGCTCGTCGGTGCGCTGCTCCCCGCCCAGAACCACTCGTGGATCGCGGCGGTCCAGGGGCGGGGCCTCATCCGTCTCGACGCCGCGCTCGACGAGACCGGCCTCCTCGCCCACCCCGATACCAACCCCGCCAACCGCTACAACGACGGCGCGATCGATCCGCAGGGGCGGCTCTGGATCGGAACGATGGATCTCGCGTGCCACCAGCCCGCAGGGTCGCTCTTCCGCATCGGGCACAACGGGCACGTCTCGCGCGTCCTCGAGAACCTCACCATCTCCAACGGCGTCGCCTGGTCCCCCGATGCGCGCACGATGTACCACATCGACACGCCCACGCGGCGCATCGACGCGTACGACTTCGAGGCCACATCGGGCGATATGCACGACCGGCGCACCCTGACGACGCTCGACGACGGGTTCCCCGACGGCATGTGCGTGGACGCCCAAGGCGGCGTGTGGGTTGCGCGGTGGGGGGGGAGTCGCGTGACACGCTTCGACCCCGCAACGGGCCGAGCGATGCTGGACGTCACCGTCCCCTGCGCGAACGCCACCGCCTGCTGCTTCGCGGGCGACGACCTCGACCTGCTGGTGATCACGACCGCCGGGAACGACACGCCCCGCGCAGGCGCTGTGTTCGGCGCTCGCACGGGGCACATCGGGATGGAGTCTCCGGTTTTTCTCAGCTAACGGTTACGGCTGCGCATCTGGCTCGCTCTCGCCCAGCGGCATCTCCGGCGGCATGATGCCATCGGGGCTCACAGGGTCGAACTCCTCGAATTTCTCGTCGTCCGCGTGGCTGAAGCCCTGCTCCCGCGCCTGATCGATGATCGCCGAAGAGAGCGCCATGCCCAGCGTCACCACGCCCATTTCCTCGCGCTGCTGGGCCACTTCCTGCTCGCGTTTCTCGAACAGCTCACGGATTTCTTCCTGGATCTTCTGCCGCTCCTCGAGCTTCAACTCGAGCTGCTCGACGAGTTCGTCGAACTCAAGGTCGCGCCACTCTTCGGGCAGGGCTTCTGGCTCGATGTCCTCCTCCTTGAGCGTGCCCTTGTCGTGCGCATCGACGATGTCCCAGTGCGCGTTGCCGTAGAACCCAGAGGCCTTCGACGCCGCGCGCTGCACCATCTGCTCATCGCTCTGCGCCTCGTTGGCCATGTCCATCGAGAGCTGGCGTGCCAAGCCGACCCGGCCCTGAGCGTTGAAGTTGTAGAACGTGCTGTTCAGGCGGGTGTTGCCCTGCAGGATCGCGTCGTCGTACTGCGTGCGGAAGCGCACGCTCTCGTCCTGATCGATCGAGAAGTAGAACCCCTCGCCGATCGAGGCGCCGTCGGACCAGTACGTGGAGACGCCCTCCGCGTCGTTGCCGCAGAAGACCGTGTGGACACGGATGCCCTTGCTCGACGCGCTGCCGATCGTTTCGCTGTACGCGACGGTGCCCTGGCTGAAGGGCTCGTTGCCCGCGACGACGATCATGCGCAGCACGGGCGGGGCTCCGTCCGCGTTGCTCGGCTCGCTCCAGGCGAGCTCGTTCGTCGCGTCGCCGATCACCCAGCCGCAATACTCGCTGCCGCCGTCGGTGGTGAGCGCGAAGAGCTGCTCGCTGAGCACGTCGAGGTCCGTCGTGAAGGGCGTGCGCATCTGCACGAAGCCGTCGGCGGATTCGAGGCGGTCGTTGCCGTACTGGTAGAGCGCGACCTGGAACTGCACGTCCCCGCTCCCGTGCTGCAGACCTTGCAGGCGGTTGATGACGGTCCACAGCTCGGCGCGGGCCTGATCGATGAGGCCGTCCATCGAGTTGCTCGTGTCCAGCAGCAGCGCGAGCTGCACCACCGGGCCGTCGTGAGGCGCGGGCGTCACGGCGTCCAACGCCGGTGGCAGCCCGTTCTCAGCGTTACTAATCGGTCCAGTCTGCGCGATGCGAGCGGGCAGCGGCGGCGCGTTCTGCGCCGTTTGGTGCTGCGCAACGGCGCAGGGCGACAGGGCAAAGCCGGCGAAGAGCGCGATACTCGAGGCGGTCAGGGTCTGGTGTGTGCGGTGCATGGGCGGCTCCTTACGAGCCCCAATGGGGCTCGGCGTTGGAGAATGGTGAATCCCGGATCGTCACTGTTTGTACAGGTGTGGAGCGCTGAGGGGTTCAGTGGGGTTCACACCCATTTCATGGCGCAGCACATCTCTCCATCCCGCGCATGGGTGACACACGCCAACAGAGGCGTACTATCGGGGCCCCATGAGTGATCAACCCTCGCAACCCAGCGGGTCAGCCCCCCTGCAGGCGCCCGTACAAGCCCCCGGGCCCGTTTCATCGCCCGTTGGCGAGTTATTGTCGGTCGCGCTGCCCGCGGTCATCACCATGACCTCGTACACGGTCATGCAGTTCGTGGACAACCTCATCGTGAAGGAACTCGACCCGGGCGCGATCTCCGCGGTCGGGAACGGCGGCATCGCCGCCTTCATCCCCGGCGCAGCGCTCATGGGCCTGCTCTCGGTCGTCAACACCTTCGTCGCGCAGAACTTCGGTGCGGGCACCGTCCGCAACGGCGCCGCCTACGTCTGGAACGGTCTCTACCTCTCGATCGCGGCCTGGCTCCTCGTCTTCCTCCCCGTCGGGCTCAACCTCGAAGCCCTCTTCGAGTTCACCTACCGCCTCTTCGGGCAGGACGCACCGACCGGCAACCTCATGCAGATGCAGGTCACCTACGGCTCCATCTGCATGATCGGTATGATCTTCCCCCTCTGCGCGCGCACCGTCGGGCACTTCTTCTACGGCGTCCACAGGCCCACCGTTGTCATGGTCTCCGCCCTCGCCGGCAACGTCGTGAACCTCATCCTCTGCTCCATCTGGGTGCTGGGCGGGCTCGGGCTGCCGGGAAGCGAGTCGTTCACCGAGTCGGGGCAGCGTCTGTGGTGGGACATGGGCGTTACGAGCATGGGCGTCAAGGGCGCAGCGATCTCGACGGTCATCGGCGGTGCCGTGGAACTGGCGATCCCGCTCGCTCTCTTCCTCTCGTTCAGGTACCGGCGCGACTACGCCACCCTCGCCGGCTGGCGACCCAGCCTCTCGCACGTCAAGGGCCTCTTCAGGCTCGGTTGGCCCGCGGGCCTCATGCAGGGCAACGAGCTGCTGGGCTGGTACATCTTCATGGCGATCCTCGTCGGCGCCTTCAACGTCGTCGGTCAGGCGCCCGTCCACACGGATGCGGGCTGGATCGTGCTGCGCTACATGCACCTCTCGTTCATGCCCGCGGTCGGGATGTCCATTGCGCTCAGCTCGATCGTTGGCAAGTACGTCGGCGCGGGCGATGAGGCCACCGCGATCAAGCGCATCTGGCTGGGCCTGGGGCTCACCGCCGTCTATATGTCCGTCTGTGCCGCCTGCTTCGTGCTCTTCCGAGAGGACCTGATCCGCATCTTCGTGGACAAAGACGCGGACCCCCAGACGATCGCCCGAATCGTGGAGATCGGCACGAGCATGCTGCTCGTCGCCGCCGCCTTCCAGCTCTTCGACGCGGTCGCCATCTCCCTGGCCGGCGCTCTCCGCGGCGCGGGGGACACGGTCTGGCCCGGCGTCGTCACGATCATCCTCACCTGGGGCTGCATCGTCGGGGGCGGCTACCTGATGATCACCATCGCCCCGGGCTGGGAGTCGCTGGGCCCCTGGCTGGCGGCGGCCGCCTACATCATCCTCTTGGCGATCTCCTTCTTCTGGCGGTTCCTCGGGGGCGGCTGGAAGGGTCACGCCGTCGCTGGCAAGAAGGCCAGGGCCGCCACCATCGAGCTGGAGCTGGGCCTGATCCCCGACGCCCCCGACTTCGGCATGCCCGACCCGCCAGATCTCACCCACGCCACCGATCAGGAGCCCGGGGCGGATGGAGCACCCATCAAGGCCCCCTCGGAAGACACCTGAAACCGCGCCTATCATCCATATCGCATCCTCACGCGGGCCATCGGAGCGCCCGCGCCCCACATCAGCAGATTCGGAGACCCTTCTCGATGCCCAACAGCAACGCGATGGACCTCGTCATCGGTGCCGGTTCCTCTACCGGCGGCGACAAGCAGGCCGGCGCCACCCTCCTTTCCGACGCCAAGCGTCTCCGCGAGGCGGGCGATCGCGAGGGCGCCGTCGATGCGCTCCGCAAGGCCGTCAACGCCGACCCGGGCAACGAGGAGGCCGCCTTCGCCCTCGCCTACAACCTCGACCTCCTGGGCGAGGAGGACGAGGCCTTCGTCCTGTACGAGCGTGCCGCCGACGCCACACCCGCCTCCATCAACGCGCTGCTCAACCTCGCGGTGATGTTCGAGGACCGAGGCGAGTACCACCGCGCCGAGAAGAGCCTCCGCCAGATCCTCGATACCGACCCGAACCACCCCCGCGCCCGCCTCTACATGCAGGATGTCCTCGCCTCCAAGGAGATGTACATCGACGAGGAGCACGACCGCGACATCGCCAAGCGCAACGCGCTGCTCGACACGCCGGTCACCGACTTCGAGCTCTCCGTCCGCGCCCGCAACTGCCTGAAGAAGATGAACATCCGCACCCTGGGCGACCTCCTCCGGATCACCGAGGCGGAGCTCATGGGCTACAAGAACTTCGGCGAGGCCTCCCTCAAAGAGATCAAGGACATGCTCCAGCAGAAGGGCCTGCGCCTCGGCCAGGGCCTCGACGACGCCCACCGCCGTGTGCGCAAGCGCGTGTACGACGCCGCCAAGGGCACGCCCAACGAGAAGTCCCTGGGCCGCCCCGTCGCGGAACTCGGCCTCTCCGTCCGCGCCCGCAAGGCCCTCCAGATGCTGGGCATCCAGACGATGGGCGACCTCGCCAGCCGCACCGAGGCAGAGCTCATGGGTGTCAAGAACTTCGGCGCCACCTCGCTCGACGAGGTGAAGGAGAAGCTCACGCTCCACGGCCTGGGCCTCCGCAAACTCGAGTTCTGAGCGACCGCTGATCCCGAATACACACAACAAAGCCCCGGCCATCGAGCCGGGGCTTTTTCGATCACACGCGAGTTGCCCCGCGATCAGGCGCTGAAACGGCGCAGCATCCAGCGGTGCTGGTCCACGCTGTCGCGGATGTCGTCCAGCGCGTTCTCCGTCGAACGCAGCCCCGCCTTCTCCGCGGCCTTCGAGGCCTTGTCGATGCACCCGATCACCTTGTCGATGTCGTCGGCGAGCTCCTTGGCCATGCCCAGCGCATCGGGCGAGTCGGGCTGCTCGCTGATGTCCGCGTGCTCGATATTCTGCGCGAGCGTCTTGAGCGGCTCGTGATCGATCGCGATCACACGCTCCGCCACCATGTCGATGTGCAACGCCCACGCGTCGTACATCAGCTCGAACCGCTGGTGCAGCGTGAAGAACTGCTTGCCCTTCACGAGCCAGTGGAAGTGTCGGATCTTGTAGTAGCTCACCTGCAGGTCAGCGAGCAGGTGGTTCAGGGCGTCGGCGGTCGCTTTGGTGTCGGTCTTGGATGGAACGCTCATAGGAGGCCTTTCGTTGAGGGGAAAAAGCCCGACCGGCGTCGTGTAGCCGCACGCCGAGACGGATTCGCTCAGAAGTACTTGTATACACGCCAAATCGTGAGACAATGCCCTTTGCTCACGGGTCAGTATTGCTCCCGATGCCCCTCGAAATACGCACCCCAGGCAAGGGGAGATGTGGGATGTCAACGATCTTCAACACGCCGGGCTGGGTGCTGATCGTCGTTGGTATCACCTTCGCGATCCTCGGCGTCATCCTGATCGTGAAGGCCCGACGTCGAAGAGTCGGTTCTGTTTCGTGCTGTCGCAATTGTGAATACGAACTCGCGAGTGAGGCCGAACAGATATGCCCCGAATGCGGTGCCACGGTCTCGGCACGTAATCTTCGCGTGGGTAAACGCTCCCCATCTGCGATCTACCTGATTGCCGGCATCTGCCTCGTACTCGCAAGCCTGGTACCGGCGATGCCACTGGCGCTGAGGCTCTCGGGTGGTAACTACTATCGTCACTTGCCAATAGGTGTTGTGATAGCGAGCGCCGAAGGTGGTTCCGTTGCAGCCGTGGTTGATCTTGAGGAACGTGTACGCGCTGGCGGTGGGAAGCCACACGCGGACCGCCTGCTCGACCTCTGTGTGGATCGCGTGCAGTATTTATGGCCGGATGATGTGTCCAGCCCGCCCGCATCTGTCGCGCCCTGGGGCAGACTGTTCCACGCTTTGTATGATCGCGGCACGCTCTCCGATGCCGAAATCGATCGCTTCTTTGACGTAGCACTTCGTGCGGAACTTGATCTGCGTATTCGCTATCGGGTTGGTGAATCAATCACGCCGACTATCCGGGTGTACTGGGCGGTGCCCAGTGCCAGTATTCCGTATTCGCCATCGGGCACCGGTGCCACCGCTACCGTATCCAATCTATATGCTACGTTGGACTTAGTATCGTTATGGTTTGACAATGAAGCAGTGCTGTTCTTCGATTATGACTATTCAATCGAGGGGCCGGGGGGGGTGTCGGCAAGGAGTGGCTATTGGAGAGGCATGGGTGGCGCAACAATAGATGAGCGCCACACCGAAGCAAGCGGGGGATACGGCGACCTGCGTATCGGAGTCAAGATAGCTCTCGGTGTTGCCACGTCTTCCACGGCACCGCCGGGACTCTCGGCCGCCGATGTGTATGGTGCAAATAGATTTGTGTCGAAGACGATCGAGATCGTCGATCGGAACGCAGACTTGCCGAGCAGAATGCTGGATGACCGCGTCGCGGCAAGTAATATGTTTCGGGAGTTGGTGGTGCGCCGTACTCCAGTCGGGCTGAGTTTCACCTTCCCGGCTCCTTCAGCTGGTCGCGTTGGCCATATCATAGAAATTGCAGGCAATGATGCGGTGTTTTTCTCACAGGCCGAAGCTGTGGGTAGTGACAACGAAACTGATCCGGAGTGCTCGATCTTCCTTCATCATCCGGTCGGGCCTAATTCCAGTCTCGGCGAGGTCGATGCCTGGATCCGTCCGAATTCGGCATCGCACCAGTCGCTGCAAGAACCGGATATCCTCAATTATGGCTGTCTTATTGAGGGCATAGATCTCTCTGTCACACCGGTAAGCCAATGGTCAATCAGACTGACTCCACAGAGGATCGTGCTGCTTGACAGCGGTGGAAACGATCTCGAGACCCTCTACGCTGCCGATGAAGTTCCCACGGGTCATTCCGCCGAAGAACAGACTGGCGACGCCGCCAGAGAGGAGCGAGACTGAGCCCCCATGACCATCGCCGCTCGTCACATGTTCCTCGCAGGCGTCGCCATCGCGATCGTCGTGCTCATCACCAGCGCCTGTTCGACGCTGATGGGGTCCAAGCCGCCCGCCGCCCCCGCGCCCGCGAGCCAGGGCAAGCCGCTGGCGCTCCGCGACATCTACCGGCCCAGCCGGCTCGAGGGCGAGCCCGAGATGCGCGTGCTCCTCGAGGACGACACCAAGAGCATCGTCGTCACAGGCCCGCAACGCGTCGCGTGGCGTGGACCGGGCGTCCAGCCCGCCGACGGTCGTCTCGAAACACCGATCACGATCACGCACAAGGCGGGCGTCTGGAGACTCGCGGGTCCCAACGACGATCGCACCATCCCCTCGAACGTGCGCACCAATCGTGGTGGCATCTCCGACACCCTCTCGCTCCGCTCTGCGGACGCCGAGCTGCTCGAACTCGACAAGGCGGCGCTGCCGGGCGACCTCTACCTCGTCCCGAACGACGACGACACGTTCGACGTCGTCGAGTACGTGAATATCGAGGCGTACCTGCCGGGCGTGATCGCCAAGGAGCTCTACCCGGGGTGGTCGCTCCAGGCCTTCCGCGCGCAAGCGGTCGCCGCACGCTCCTACGCGCTGCACGAACGCGCCCGCAGGCGGGCGTTGGGGTCGCACTACGACGTCGTCAGCACCACGCAGGATCAGGCGTACGGCGGCGCCACCACGCACCCCATCGCGCACGAAGCGGTGAAGGACACCGCGGGCGTCGTGCTCACCTGGGGCGGGGAGATCCTGCGGACGTACTACTCCAGCACCGTGGGCGGGCGGGCCGCGTCCGCCGCCGACACGTGGCCCGTCGGGGAGGGCTTCGAGTACAACGCCGCCCCGCCCATCCAGGCGACCGGTCGGGGTGAGGAAGACCGCATCAGCCCGCGCAACCGATGGACGGTCGAGCGCACGACCAGCGACATCGGCGCCCGCCTCCGCGCCTTCGCCAAGGACCGGCGTTCGTCGATGAGGAACTTCGCGGACCTGCGCACGATCGAGGCGATCCAGCGCAACGACTACAAGCGCCCCGTCCGCTACCGCGTCACGGACTCGAAGGGCAAGTCGCACGAGATGCGCGCCGAGGACCTGCGCGTAGCGCTCAATTTCAGGGCACCCGGCGTGAAGAACGTGGACGCCAAGACCCGCGTGTACTCATCGGACTTCATGGTTCGCGTCACGGGCGACCGCGTCGTCATCGACGGGCGCGGCTTCGGGCACGGCGTAGGCATGAGCCAGTTCGGCGCCGAATCCCTCTCGCGGGACGGTTGGGACGCCGAGCGCATCCTGCTTTATTACTACAACGGCGCGACGATCGAACGAGCCTATTGATCCCGGCCCGTGCGCTCGAAGAGCGTGAACCGGTCCGGCGCTCGGGCGACCAGCAGCACGATCAGTCGTGAGCCGGCGTCGCTCTCGCTGAGCACGAGCGTGCCCGTCGCCTCGCGGAAGAGCACCTCGCCCGACGTCCGCAGCGGCTCGATGCGGGGCCCCACCGGACGCACCGGGGCACCATTCATCGCGGGGTCTTCCAGCGTGCCCGCCGGCGCAGGCGTGGCGTCGTCACCGATCGACCATTCTTCATCAGGAGCCGCCGCGACAAGCACCCACGCCTCGTCCGTGCGGAGCGTCAGGTGCGCAAGCAGACCCGGGATCGGCGTGCCGCGAAGCGTCTCCTGAGACGCGCCGCTGAGCAACTCGGTTCGCCCCGATCTCATATCGGCGCCGATGACTCCGACAACATCGGCGCGCACGCCCACATCACCGTCTTGGTCGGGGACAGACCACGAACGCACAGCCAGCCGTGCCTCCCCTGGGCCGACACGCCGGGCGCCGAGGGGTGTGCCAACGGCGCGCTCGTCGTCCAGCATCGCGCCCTCAACGACCTCTTCGAACCGAACGCCGGGCAGCACGATCCGTCGGCGCACCGCGCCGACGGGCGAGGCCACCTCGAAGAGAGGCCCGACGTCCGCCGCCCCGATACGCACCAGACGCAGCCCCTGCCTGCGCAGCGATTCCTGCACCAGGGCCATGCCCCCGTCGGCCCGGCGCTCGAGCACGCCGAGTGACCGACCGAGTTCACCGTCCGTGTCCCGGGCGGCCCAACTCAGCACCTCGAGCGCCACCGTGCCCTCGGGGAGCGCTAGCGGCAGCTCCGCGCTGGGCGGCGCGAACGCTTCGCGCTCGACGCCGGTGGTGGTCGTCGTGGTGATGGTGGTGACGCGCGTCGGTGATTGTGCGGCGTCGTTGGAAGCGCAGCCGGCGAGGCCCCACACCAACGCGAAGACGACCACCCGCGCGGTGCGCACGATCAGTAGATCTCGCTCGGGTGCAGCCCGTCGGTGTCCTGCGCCTCGAACTCGTTGATCCGATCGATCATCCGGCGCACCATCCCGAAGTCGTGCTTCGTGTGGGTGAAGGCGAGTCGCGGGAGGTCCATGAACTCGTTCTCGACCTCGTAAGGCCCCCGCTGCACGATCTCACCCTTCTTCACGAGTTTGGCGAACTCCTCGTTGAGGCGGGCGACATCGCCTTCCTGTAGGCGGTGCTTGAGGCGGATGATCAGGTCGTCCTTGTGGTAGCGCGAGGAGTGGTAGTTCTTGTAGAAGTTGTCGATGTACGCCGCGGCCTCTTCCATATTGCGTGAGATGAAGAAGAGGTTGAGGTCCTCGGGCGAGATGAGCCCGGAGTCGAGCAGCGAGCGCCGGACGTAGTTCTCCCAGTGCTTCCAGTAGTCCCCGCCCTCGTGCTCGCAGAGGACGATGGGGACCATCGGGCTCTTGCCGGTCTGGATGAGCGTGAGCGTCTCGAAGATCTCGTCCTGCGTGCCGTACCCACCCGGGAAGACGCAGAAGGCGTCGCACTGGCTGACGAAGATCACCTTGCGCGTGAAGAAGTAGCGGAAGTTGATGAGCTTGTTGTCGCCCGCGATCACGTCGTTGGCGGTCGTCTCAAAGGGCAGGCGGATCGCCAGGCCGAAGCTGTTGGCGGCGCCGGGCCCCTCGTGCCCAGCCTTCATGATGCCGTCGCCGGCGCCCGTGATGCAGTGCCAGCCCCGCTCGGACATCTTGCGGCTGAATTCCACGCAGGCGATGTAGTCGGGGTGGTCCTCCTTCGTGCGCGCCGAGCCGTAGATCGAGATCTTCTGGCGGTCCTGGTGGTTCGCGAAGACCTTGTACGCGTACCGCATCTCTTTGAATGACGCGTTGAGAAGCTTGAGTTCGCCCGCGTCGCGCTTGTCGGTGACCAGCTTGAAGACGTTGAGGGCCAGGTCGGAGATGAGGTCACCCTCGAAGGTTCCCGGCTCTCCTCCACACTCGAGGAGGAGTTCGGTCAGACGCTCGCGGAACTTGGGATCATCCGACTTGCGGACCGGCTTGGGTTCGGTGGTGGTCATTCGTGTGCCTTTCGTGGCGTTGCTAGAGCGCGTCTAGACGAGGTTGAAGAAGTGAACTGCTACGGACGCCCCGCGGGGGGTTCCGGTTCACGCTGCGGCGGACGAGCGGAGGCCGGTTCGGGACCTGTAATCGCGTCCAGCAGAGCACGCGTGCTCCGGAGCTGCTCCGTGCGAAAGACGGGCTTGTTCAGCGTTCCGGTCACGCGCGTCGAAGCGATTTCCTCGCGGAGACCCTCGAGCAGCGGGCTGAGGATAGGCACGTAACGGGCCCCGTACGTCGAAAAGGCGAGGTCCACGCCCAGGGTGCCGAGGTCCACATCGCCCGTCCCCGCGATCCGCAGCGAGTCGCTAAACAGCGTCAGACGGTCCACAATCGCGGTTCCGCCCCCGATAAAGAGATCCGCGTAGGCGAGGTCCACGCGCTCGTTCGCGGGCGCCTGCAGGTTCGAGAGTTCCAGCAGCGGGATGATGCCCGGGAGGTCCAGCACACGCCCGCCCTGCACCCGCATCGTCGCACGCCCACGACGCTCGTGGACCCGATCCAGTCGCCCGTAGAGCAAGAACCCCGCGTCCAGCAGCCCGCGATCCGTCTCGGTGCCCTGCCCCGCGACGTCGAGGTCGCCGAGCACGCCCGCGAACCGGACACTCGCGAGTTCCGCGGACATCTCGTAGGTCACGGGCAGGCGCGACGTCCGCACCACCCCACGACCAAAGAGCAACCCGCCGTGAACGTCGCCGCGCAGCGTCGGGATGAGCAGGTCTTTCCCGGGCCCGTGGCGCACCGCGCGGAGCGTCGCATCGGTCACGCCGATGCGCGCGATCGTGACCTCGTCCATCGCCAGCGTCAGGTCGAAGGTCTCTTCGGAGGCGGTCACGCGCCCCGTCCCCCGCGCCCCGCCGATCGGCGCACCGATCCGAGCCGAGAGCCCGTCGTAGCGCAGGTCACCGGTCAGCCGGATCGGCGCATCGGGCGAGAGCGTGAGCGTCGCGTTGTCCAACGCGAACGCGCCGGCGAGCGTCAGCTCCATGCCGCGGAGCGCCTGTGAAACACGCGGCGGTACCAGCGAGTACAGAGAATCGTTCAGCGCCCGCGTCTCGAGCGAGAGCCCGAACGACCCGGCGCCCTCCGCGTCGCGACCGCCTTGCAGATGCAGCGTCCAGGTCTCGGCGTCCAGGGTGAGGTCCGGGATCAGCACCGCGCCCCCGGTGCCCTGCACCGACCCGGTCGCGGCGGTCTCGGTGTTCACACCAGCGCGCAGCAGATCGACCGCGCTCGGAGTGATAGACCAGTCGCCGTCCGTCTTTCCGCCCGTCATGCGGAGGGTGGCTTCGAGATCGAATATCGCGTCATGGATGCCCAAGGTGTCCAGGGCGGTCTGGGCACCGCTGAACCTCTTGCGCAGCAGTGTCCGCGCCGTGGCGGAGTCCAGGTGCATCGCGCTCGTGCGCATCTCCAGCACGCCCTCGCCCTCCCCGATCGGCAGGACGCCGCTGAGAAGCGTGCTGAACCGCTCGCCGTCCGCGATGCCGAGCGCCGCCGAGAACTCGTCGAATCGCGCGAACCCGGGCGTGACGGTCAGCTCGCCCTGCGGCTGGTGCGCCTCCCATCGCTCGTCGTCGAACCGTATCGACAAATCGGATTTCGGTGCGAGATGCAGCGTGTAGTTCAGTTGGTTCGACGAGATCGCTTCGAAGAGCAGCGAGGCGTCCACGCGTCCCTCGGGTGCGAGCTTCTCGCGCAGGCGCACGAGCGCGCTGCCGGCGTCGTCATCGAACCTGGAGGCGAGGTCCTCGAAGGGCGCCGAGAGCTCGATGTCCTCCGCGTCGAAGTCGCCACGAATGCTGGACTCGACGCCGTACAGCGGGCGTGCGAAGACGACTCGCACCCCGCCCGCGAAGGGCGAGCCACCGATGCGCCCGCTGAGTCCCATCGCCTCGAAGTCGTCGCGCGTGATGCGCAGGTCGCCGGTGACGCCCTCGAGCCGGAGCGTCTCCCCGCTCGCGGAGGCGACGTTGTCGAGCGTGGCGAGCACCTCGAAGTTGAGCCGTTCGTCCTGAGTGCGCATCACGCGGGCCCTGCCGTTGACAACGCCCGTCATGCCCAGGTCGATCAGCGCATCGCGGGGCGATCCCGACCCCGCGAGACCGTTATCGGGCAGCGCGAGCGCGAGCGTGCGATCGATCGGCATCGAGCGTGCTTCGATCAGCAGGTCCGGCGACGCATCACCGCCCTTAGGGAACGCGACCTCGCCGGTGATCGTCCCGGTCATGCCGGTGAGCCCCTCGAGTGTGCCCCCACGGATCGTCGCGAGGCGGGGCGTGATCTCGAGGTCGATGTCGCGCCCGATCACCGGGTACCCGAATCCCTCGGGCACCAGCCCCGCATCGGCGATGTGGACGTCGATCGTCGTCGAGTACCGCGAGTCATCGCCCAGCGGGCGGAAGACACGGATGTCGAGGTCCGCCGTGCCCGCGAGATCGAAGAGCATCGCGGCGGAGACCGGGTCGGCGCTGGATCGGATGAGCCCCTGCTCGCGCAGCTTTTCGTACGCGCGCCGATCGAAGAGCACGTCCACGATCGGACGCCTGGACGCCGGCATCGCCTCGCGGAACTCGTCATCGAGCGCGACGTCACGCACCGCGATGTCCACGAGCACCTCCGCACCGTCGCCCGGAGGCCTGATGTGCCCCGTGGCGCTCAGCGTGCCGCCCGTCGCGCCCGTGCCCTCGAACTTCACGATGCGGACCTCTTCGTTGTCGAACTCGAAGCGGGCGCTGATGTCGTGGATCGGGTAGGGGAACTCGTCGTACGCGGCGCGTCCGCCCGCGATGACCATCGAGCCCTTGTAGCGCGGCACCGCGGGGACATCCTCAGCGATCGGCTCTCCGCGCGACACGGAGAGCTCCAGAACGACCTCCCCCTCGGGCATCCCGAACCGCTCGTAGATCCGGTCCACCATCTCCGGTACCCACGGGAGCCACGTGGGCTGGCTGGCGAGCGTGTAGCCCTCAACGCTCAGAAGCAGGCGGGCGGGCGTGTCCGGCGTGAGGCGATCGGCGTGCAGCGTGAGCTCGACGGGCAACCCTTCAAAGACGCCCTCGATGTCCGCATCGAATCCGGCCCCCGAGAACCCGAGGGTGCCCGAGACGTCGTCGAGCTCTACGAGTTGCTTCCCCACAGCTTCGCGCAGGTCCACGGGCACGCGCATCGTGACCACGTCCACGTCCACACCGAACTCCGGCCCGGTCGCCGGCGCGTGACTGAATCGCGCCCTGGGTACCCGGCCGCGCAGCTGGAGCTGTTCCCACAGCGGTTGGTACGCGCTGGGCAGCGTGCGCCTCGACCACTCGGAGAGGTCGAGCCCGACGAGTTCTGCGAAGACCGTGCCCGCTTCGAGGTTGAGAGTCCCAGTGACTTTCGTCGGGTCCGGGGCGGGCCCGCCCGTGCTGTTGAGTTCGGTGAAGGCGTAGCGGTACACATCGGGGCTGCCAGGCACCTGCCCGCCGCTGCCATCGACCCGCAGCGTGCTGCCACGCAGAGGCGAGTACAGCGTGCTGGTGTGCTCCCCCGTCTCGATCGTGCCGTCCACGATTGTGAAGCTGGGGATCTGGAGCTCCCCACCGGTGCCCGAGCTCCCCTTGAGCGCGGCAAGGTTGAGCGTGCCCGTCTCCGAGTTGACGGAGATGCGCACCAGCGGCCTGATGATCTTGAGGTCCTTCACGCGCGGGCTCCCGCCCAGCGTGCTCGACCAATCGACTTCCGCGACGAGCTGCGACGCAGAGAGCACACGCCCCGCCGCCTCCTGCACACCCGGCGCATCGATCGTGAGGTCTTCGATGACCACGCGACCGCCCCACGTCATGCGCACGCTCGACGCGCTCGCATCGCCGCCCACCGCGTCGGAGATCCCCGAGAGCACCACGCCCGAGAGCGCGTCGGTCCGCGTGAGGACCACCATCCCGCCCCCCGGCACCAGCAGCACCACGAGCGTCACCCACAGGCGCTTGCGCTTCCAGAGGGGCTTCCTGACCCGCTTCGTCTTCGTGCTCTTGGATGATGCTTTGGTCTTGGGCACGTGTGTCGGTGTTCCGTCGCGAATCGGAGTGGCGTGTCGGTCCTATACTCGGCACGTTCGGGCACGGTGCCCGAACACAAGCGCTCGTAGCTCAGCAGGATAGAGCAGCGGTTTCCTGAGGCGGTGGTTGCCTCCAACCACGAATTGGGGCCCGGCGTGGGAACGCGTCGAGGCGAACCGGGTGAACTCGGGGAAACCCGCCAGGCGCGACGGCGTCAACGGGCAATCCCGAGCCGAGCCGTCGGCGGGGCCGATGTCCATTTACGGGCGTCTGTGCCGGCGGAAGGTGTAGAGACCAGCGGGTGAGCTCCCCAGCGATACCCCCGCGACAGCGCCCGGCGTCCCATCCTCATCCCCTTTTCGGGGAAGAGAAGGACGAAGAGATGGTCCGGTCCATCGGGATGGCAAACCGATGGGAAGAGCCGAAATCGCAGGTCGGAGGTTCGAGTCCTCCCGGGCGCGCTTGATGTCTTGAATTCGGGGCCCAAACCCGGTGCAACGCCCGACTTCGGGCGGTGTAGACTCAATCTGGAGGCCGAGGATTCCCCGCAAATCGGTCCGCGTGATGGTTCGGTGGATGTTTGTACATCTTCCGCATCAGAACGCTGATCGTGGCACCGTTGGTGGTGGCGGGTGGGGGGTTTCAGGCCGATACCAAGTCCGCTGTGCCCGCGTCATGCAACGCGGGCGGGTGTTCTCGAACCTTCTGCATGACTCGACCCGAGGAGTGGTGACACGATGATCGACCTGAAGACGAAGCGCAACCGACTCGTTGCATGGACCGCCGCAGGATGCGCCCTGCTGGCGCTGGTGGGCTGTGACCAAGCCGCCAGCACCCCCCAAGCCCAGACCACGCCGGCCGCGAACACCGTGACCGGGAATACGGCTGACACCGACGCCAAGACCACCCCGGTCGAAACTCCCGCCCCGCAGCAGGCGGCCCCCAAGCCCCCGCAGGACAACCGCACGCAGGCCGACCTCCGCGTGGAGCGTGAGCGTGAGTTGCTCGAGAACCAGGGCGTAGTCTTCTCGGATGATCCCGACGCCCAGCCCCGACTGATGATCCGTGGCGACACCACACAGCACGCCGGCGTCATCTACTCCAATAAGCAGCCAGTTCAGTTCGTGTTCAACCTCTACAACGGCGGCACCAGCGACCTGATCATCACCCGCATCTCCTCCAGTTGCGGCTGCACGGTCCCGAAAAAGGATGGCCTCGTTGACGTCGCCTTCCCTCCCGGCGCCGACCTCCCGCCTCTTGAGATCGCCTACACCCCCAAGAGCACCGGTGACTCGAGCAAGGCCGTGACCCTGTTCACCAACGATCCCGTGAGCCCCATCGTGCGTCTGAAGATCGGCGCGAACATGGCGGCACTCGCCGCGGCCAGCCCGGCCGACATCCGCCCCGGAGAACTCCGCGCCGGGAGGACCCACATCGTGAAGTTTGACGTGCTCGCCTTCGACGCGAACGCGAAGATCACGAGTATCACCGCGCCCAAGATGGAAGGCATGCTCGACTTCAACGTGCTCGAGCCCGTCGAGATCTCCGACGAGAAGTCGGCCTACAAGGTCCGCATCCCCGTCGAGATCGTCTTCCCCAAGGAACTCGGCGACCGCAAAATCTCCAACACGATCAACATCATCGTCCTCGCAACGCCCCCGGGCGAGAGCGAAGCCGTGGAGTCGCCCCTTGCAGCGCGACTCGTCGCGAACCTCGCGGGTGACCTCCGGTTCACCCGCCCCTTCGCCCGAGTCTCGTACTCCGAGCCCGGAGAGACGTACTCCTTCTCCTCGAACCTGACCTCGGTCTCGGGGAGCGACTTCGAGATCACCCGCGTCGTCGCACACGACCGGCGCTCGCAGGCGGAGATCGAACTCACGGTCTCCTACGAACGGGTCGAAGAGGCCCGCGTCCCGACGTGGCGCATGAGCTTCGATGGCCAGGCCCCACAGACCGGTTCTGTGACCGGTGAGGTCACCGTGTACACGAGCCTCGTCGATGAGCCCCCCGCGAAGATGACCTTCTCCGGCATGCTCACACCCAAGCGCACCGGCCAGCCGGCCAAGCCGGCCAACGGTGCCGCTCCGTCTCCGGGCATGAACGATCGCGTACGCCGCAGCTCGCCCAGTTAACCGACGACCACAACGGCAACACCACGCGGGCGCCACTCGGCGTCCGCGTGTCGTTTTGAGGCAACACACGATGAGGCATCCGAGCATCACAGAACCCGAGCGGGTGTTATCGGTCGCGATAGCAGGCCAGCAGTGGGGTCACAGGCCGGTGGCACACGGATTGTCTGTTGACCCCCCATGGAGATGAGAAAAAAGCACAGGCGTTCACGCTTCGGGCGGGTGGTCTTCCGCCTCATGGCCATCATTCCCCTCGGGCTCGGGCTGCCGGGCTGCGCCTCCAGCGGCCCGCCCGCCCACCGCCCGAGCACGCTGGCGCCATCGGCGGCCCTCGTCTACGCCTCCGACGCGATGCTCGCATGGGAAGGCAGCCAAGCCCCGCCAGACAGCGCCCGGTTTGAGTTCGCCCGCAACGACGCGATCCTCGGCGGCGGGCAGCCCGTCGCCCTCCGGGCCACCAACCAGTGGCCCGAGACGCTCCTGCCCATCGAGCGACCCGTCGTCTTCCGCCTCTTCCAGCAGGACCTCGGCTCCTATTCCCGCTCGTACGACCGTCGATTCGACGGAGACTCCCGCTCCGGTCAAGGCTACGACCGTGGGGCGTACAACCGAGACTCCGATCGAAGCGGGCGAGGCTCGGACCGCGGGGCCTATAACGGTCGATATCAGGGTCGTCGGTGAAGATGGGCTAGGGTTGACGATCGGTTCCGGCTGACGTGTCCCACAAGGAGCCCTCGTGTCCCAAGTCCAATGTTGACGGGCGTTTGTGTGCGGTGCATACTGTGGTGCTCTCTACGCCGCAACACCTGACTGGGCCCGCACAGCCATGAACACCATCACCAAGAAGGAACTGATCGATCGCATCGCCGATCTGACCGATCAGAAACGCGCTGACGTCAAAAAGACGGTTCAGAGCTTCCTCGACGAGGTCATCATCGAACTCGGTAAAGGCAACCGCCTCGAGTTCCGCGACTTCGGCGTCTTCGAGATCCGCGAACGCAAGGCGCGTCAGGCCCAGAACCCCAAGACGCTCGAGCCGGTCAGCGTGCCCGCGAAGAAGGTCGTGAAGTTCAAGGTCGGACGCCTGATGCAGGAATCCGTGAGCGAGCCCGAAGAGGGCGCCGAGCTGTAAGGCCCGTCCTCCCGTCCCGATTACAACCGAATGCCGAGCTCGGACAGGTGACCGATCACCTGCTGTGCGCTGTCGCCCGCGTGGTCGATCCGGTGCGCCCGCCAGCCCGCCCGTTGAGCGCCCACGACGTTGGGCTCCAGATCATCGAAGAAGACCAGTTCCTCGGGCGCCGCGCCGAGTTGCTCCTCCGCGAGCCGGTAGATCCGCTCATCGGGCTTCACCGCGCCGAGTTCGTGCGACACGAGCGGTCTGGAGATCGCCGCGCACGCCGGGGAGGCACCGAGCAAGCCGTCCCAGTGCGATTTGTTCGTGTTGCTCAGGCACGCGGTCATCACGCCGGCACCATTGAGCCCCTCGATCACGCGCTGGATTCCCGGGTAGTCCTCCATGACCCACGCGCGATGCACGCGCTCGACCTCCTCGGGCGAGTACAGGCCTTCGATCGCCTCGGAGACGCCACCGAAGTACGCGTCGCACGCGATCGCCCCGGACTGGTACCCGTCGGACAGGCTCGAGCGCCGCTCACGCAGCTCGTATTCCGCGAGCCGCTCCGGGGACCGCACATCGACACCGGCTTGTGCGCACGCCTGGGCCCACGTCCGGCAGACCCGCACCACAACCCCCCCGAGATCGAAGACCACCACCCGCACGCTCATCTCGTGCCCTTTGGGGTCAACGACGCGACACGCGCGGCTGCGATCTCGGGCTGCGGGTGCGCCTTGGTGATCTCACGAACCACGACCGTCGCGAAGGACCCGGGCGGCAGCTCGAACGCGACTCTGATGTACCCGCCGTGCTCGTCCACGCCGCCCTCGACATCGGGGTCCGTCAGCGGCACGCGGATCGCCCGACGCGTGCCCGCCGCCCCGCCCTGGTCGCCGTCGAACTCCGCCAGGTCATCGAGCGTCACGCCCGTGCGTTCGAGCAGTGCCTTCTCGTGCTTCCCCGCGTGGTGCTCGGCGTTCAGCATCTTCGGGCCGAACATGGGGCCGGCGACCGAGAGCTCGAACGTCGCCAACCGGCGCGCCGTCTCGGGGTCCTCCGCCAGCTCGCGGTCCACCACGAAGGGCCGCCCCGAGGGCACACGGCACGCGACGTCCCCGTCCGCCAGGGTGTCGAACCCGCCCGCGGAGAGCCGGTCAGCGACGAACCGGTTGAAGAGCCACGACTGGAACGCGCTGATCCAGAACCGGCGCTGCACCTTGGGCACGCTGAACACCGCGCTCTCCGCGTCGGCCCCCTCCGCCAGCGCCCGCAGCGCCGCCCGCTCGTTGCGCATCCCGTCGTGCGCGCGCTCGAGCGCGGCTTCGTACGCGCCCGCCGCGTAGTGCCCACGCATCTGGTCGTCGCGGAAGTGATCGCCCAGCGCGTCGGGGCCCAGGAACGTGTCCAGCAGTGTCTGGTACTCACGCCGGAGCAGCATCATGCCCAGCTCGTGGTTGTTGAGGCGTGCGCCGAAGCGCTGCTCGCCGTAGAAGTTCGGCACGCCCCGCTCCGAGAGCAGGTCGAGCGTCTTCTTCACGCGGATCACACCCAGCGGGTCCGCGTCGCGCAGTCGGATGGAGAACCGGTTCGCTCGCAGGTGCCCGACGCGGAGCTTGTTCGTGTGCAGGTCCGTCCAGAGGATGCTGATCTGCGGGTGGTCGAGCATCGGGAAGTCCTCGTCCGTCTTCCCTGGAGTGTGGACGGAGACGACCTGGCGCGTGATCGCGTGCTTGTCCTTCATGCCCGCGTAGCCGACCGCGTGCTCGCGCACGCTGAAGTGCCTCGCGATGATGCGCACCATCTCGCTCGTCGAGAGGCCTCGTTTCTCCACGAAGAGGTAGATGTGCTCGCCCTCGCCCGCCGGCTGGTACAGCGGCTGCTCATCGACGAGGAAGTCCTCGTCGCGCGTCTTCAGCACGCCCGGCACCCCCTGGATCTCGCGCGTCACGTACTGCCCGGGCATCAGCCCGACCGGGTCGGCGAAGCTCGGTCCGTCCTTCGTGTCGGCGGCGCTCACAGGTCGCTCTGCGCCTGCTCGAGCACGTGCTCGGCGACGAAGATCGGCACCTCCGCCTCGACGCACAGCGCGATGGCATCGGAGGGGCGGGAGTCGATCACGAGCTCCTCGCCCGAGGCGGTCGTGATGTGCAGTTCCGCGAAGAAGGTGTGGTCGCGGAGATCGCTGATCTCGACGCGCTCCAGCACGCCCCCGAAGGACTCGATCACGTTCGCCAGCAGCTCGTGCGTGAGCGGACGCTTGATCTCCATGCCCTGAAAACGGCGTTTGATCGCCTCGGCCTCAGCGAGTCCGATGAGGATCGGGAAGGTGCGATCGCCGTCGAGCTCGGTCAGCTCAATGATCTGCAGATCGTGCATCTCGCAGATCAGGATGCGGCTCAGCTCCATCCGAATCGTCATGGACCCTCGCGATCGCTCGTTCCACACCTCGATCGGCCGCGGGCCATCCGCGGCACACCGGATGGTGGGCGCACGCACGCCCCGAGTCAACCGCCCGGAGTCAGACGGCGGTCAATCCGACATGATCCCCGACGGGCGAGACGCGTAATAGCCACGCATCAGCCCGAGGATCCGGAGCGGGCCCGTCGCCTTGACGCCCTCGCGGCGTCGGGCGGCCCCGATGTCGTAGAGGCGGCTCCACTGGCGGAAGAGCGTCGCGTACGCCCAGCGCAGCGAGCGTTCCGGGTCATACAGGTTGGTGGATTCGCTGAGCACGCCGTTCAGCTCGATGACGCTGAATCGCCCGGCCCTGAGGTCCTCCTCCGATGCCGCCCGCACATCGAAGCGCCCGAAGTCGATCCGGTCGCCGGTCTCCTGGTTCCGGTACCCCTGGGCGAGGTCGTCGATGGTGCGCTCGAACGCGGGTGTGATCAGGTCCGCGCCGTCGCCGAACATCGTGCCCTGCGCGTGGTTGCCCGCCTTCGTGAGCTCCAGCGACTCGCCCTTCTCCAACACGTCGTCCAGACGCTCCTCGAACCGGCGGAGGAAGACCTTCGCCTGCATGCGGTAGCGCGGGTGCTCCCAGATGAGGTGCTCGATCGTGTGCTCGCCGTCGCCGGTGAGCACGGGGAAGGTCTTGCGCGTCACGCTGAAGACCTCGCCGGTCCACGCATCGACGGGTCCATCTGGCTGTGGCACGCGCGACCAGAAAACGCCCACCTCTATCGGGCCCGGGTGGTACCGCTGCACCTGCACCTCGCGGGTCATGCGATTGAGATACTCGTGGACATCCTCGGGCGTGCGCGCCACGCGGATGCCGAAACCACGCTGGGCCGCCTCGGGCTTGAGGACCACCGGGAAGCCGCCCAGCGCAGGGTCCGAATCGATCAGCGCAATGGTCTGCCCGGCCCGCTCGGTCGGGTCGTCACCGAGGGGCGCGCGACGAGCCGGGAGCACCAGCCCGGCGCGATCCATCGCGAGCGCGGACGCCTCCAACGCGCACACGATGTCCGTCTTGGGCTCGTTCACAACTCCGCCCGCCGGCAGGATGCCCGGGTCGGCGCAGGTGAAGGTCATCGGGCCCCGGCGAGTCAGCGAGAGCCACGCGAGCACCGGCACCAGCGGCAGGTAGAAGACCACGGGGGGCCAGAATTCGTGCGAGACGAGGCGTTTGAGGTCCGCCTGCATCTTGTGCCGCCCGGAATACGTCGCTTCGTACGACGCGATGCGGATGAGGACGAAGAGCACACTGAACGCGAGCACCACCGCGACGGGGCCGTGGAAGTAGGTGCTGAAGAACCCGAGCACCGGCTTGCCCACGAAGATCGCCATCATCAGCAGCACCGGCACCCAGATCGCGATCGCGACGGTCATCCAGAACATGAACACGAGGATGCGCTCCGAGAGGATGCCCGCCGAGACGTACATCGGCAGGCGTGTGCCAGGGAGCATGCGCGAGAGAAAGACCGCCTTGGCGAGGTGGCGGTCGAACATCTTCTCCCAGCGCGCGAGCGATCGTTCGGGGATCGACCTGCGGAAGAAACGCCACTTCAGCACGCGTCGCCCCGCGAACCTGCCGATCAGCACGAGCCCCCAGTCCCCCACGAGGATGCCCAGGAAGCAGCCGACTATCGCGACACCGATGTCGAGCTGCTGCGTCGAAACCAGCAGGCCCGCTCCGATGACGGTGAGGTCCTCGGTGACGAGCGTGAGCCCCGCGATCACCAGGACGATCAGCAGCCAATGCGCTTCGGGCAGCGCGAAGCCGCCGATGGTCCGGTCCCCGTCACCCGTCGTGGGCGCAAAGTCCGCGACCCGCGCAATCGGCGGGGTGCCCGGCGTGTCGTGCCGATCAACAAAGCGCGTCATCTCGTGGGCGAGCATCGCGCGCGAGGACGCCGCCGAAGCCCCACCGCTGAAAACGAAGAAGTGGCTCGCGTCGAGCATCAGCAGCGAAGCGCCGGGCGTGATGCGGGCGTGCGCTTCCGCGGTCGCCGCGGGCACGAGCGGGTCCTCCCGCCCGTGTACGACCAGCAACGGGGTGGTGTACGACTCCAGCACGCCCCTGATCGGGCGCTGGTCCGTGTCCCAGAAGTCACGGATGAACGCGTGACGCAGCGAGCGTGGCCCCAGCACGCCGAAGTGGGGCAGCGCCTCGGGTAGCACCACCAGCGTCGCGTAGCCCAGCGCGTACTTCGCGTGCTCGAAGTAGAAGTCGCCCGAGCCCTCGCCCTCCTGCACGCCGATGCCCGCGAGCAGCGTCACACTCGCGATGCGCTGCTCGTCCATCTCGCCCATCCAGATCGCCGCCCCCGACCCCTGCGACCACCCGAGCACGTGCGCGCGCTCCACGCCGATCTCAGAGAGCATCGCGAGCGCCGCGCGGGCGTTCGCGCGGAGGCTGTAGCGGGGCACGAATTTGGAGGAGACACCGAACCCGGGTCGGTCCATCGCGAGGACCGTGCGGCCCGACGCGATCGCGAGCTCGGGCCCGAGCGTGTTGAAGTCGCGCGAGCCCCTCGAGGGTGAGCCGTGGAGAAGCAGGATCGGCGCGAGGGCGGGGGTGTCGTCCCCGCGCCACGGTCGCGTGCTCCCGATGTACGTCGCGTCCGCGAAGCCCTCCACGCGCTCGTGGATCGGCACCCAGCCCCGGACACCCAGCGACATGGTGTCGCCGCCCGGCGCCGGGCCATCGTCCGTCATCGCGGGGACGGTGACGAGCGTCACCATCGGATCGGGCGCCGATGACGGCTTGAAGAGGTCGGTCCACAGGTGCGAGCAGACGAGCAGTGCGAGGTAGATGACCAGCGCGGTGCGCACGCGCCGGCGTTTGAGCACGCCCCGCATCAGACCCCCGGTGCGCTGTATCACGGGGCGGCGGGCGTGTCGGCACGCCTTGTGAGGTGCGTCTGTTCGTGCCACCCGTCGTCATCGCGGTGCGCGATCGAGACGCGATCGGTGTGGATTTCGGTCACGGTGGTCGAGGTCGTGCGTGCTTCTTCGCGGGCCATCAGCACGGAGGCGAACCCCATGTCGGGCCACGCGTGGGCGTGGAACGCGTCCTGCGTCTCGGGCGTCGCGCCGCATTGTTCGATCATGTCCGCCCACAGCGGCAGGCGGCCCTGCACAAGGTGATCACCCAAACCGCTCGAAGCGAAACAGACGGGCGCGAGCGCCCGTTCCTCGATCGACAGCTCGGAGCGGTCCCAGCGCGCACAGAGCACGCGCTCCTCGTCGGCGCAGACGAGGCGGAAGCAGTTCATGCGCTCCAGATCGAGCCCGCGCACCGCGTGGGCGGCGTCGTGTGCGCTGCCGTGATGCAGGACGCTCGTGATCACCGTGCCGCGCGAAAGGGGCTCGCGCGGCAGCGTGGGGTGCGGATCGAGGTTGAGGTTGAGCAGGCTCATCGCGACGCCGCGCTCGCTGACACCGATCCATGTGCCCCCGCCCGTCGGGTCCACGGGCCACAGCGCGCCGGCGCCGTGCAGGGCGTGCCGGCGTGGCGTGGAGGAGGGCGGTCTGGTGCGCAGCTCGTCGCGGTTGCTGACGAGGCGCAGGCCGCCCGGGTCCAGGGGGATGACGGTGACGGTACACATCGGGGGATCAGTCGCCCTTGCACTCGTGATCGATGGTGCTGGGCGCCTTGCCGAACCCCGGTGGCGTCTCGAGCCCGAGTTCTTTGGCGATCGCCTTGATCATCGCGTTGTGGTGGACCGCGTGGTGCGTCGCGAAAGCGATCTCTCGCGCGAGCGTGGTGGTGAGATCGGTGCAGGCCCCGTCGCCCGTGAGCATCACGCGGATCGTGAGTTCCTTGCCCACGTGCAGCGGGTCGATGTTCCCGATGCCCGCGCGGACGCGCTCGATCTCCGCGACCGCGCCGCGCACGCACTTTTCCACGTCGGTGTCGCGTTGGCGGTGGTCGTAGTCCACGACGTCGCCCCCGAGGCCGCCCAGCGGCGCTCGGAAGTGGTCAACCGCGTGGCGTACGTGGCTGGCGATGCTCGCGGTGAACATCGCGGGGGACTTGGTGGTGTACTGCTCGTCGTCGAGCCCCGCGACGAGCTCGCGCATCTGCTCCAGCAGGGCGCAGGCGGCGGGGATCGTGTCGGATGCGGGGCGGAGGGTCTGGCTCGTCATGGGGTCCTTCCTGGTGACGAATCGTCGGGTCACCAGAGGGTAGCAGGCCCCATTTCGCGGGGCCTTGTGGTCTCAGCCGATCGCGCGGACTCCCTCGACGTAGTCGCGATGGTTCGCGAGCCTGGGGCACTTATTTTGGCCGCCCAGCTTGCCGCGCGAATCCATCCAGCGGTGGAACGCGCCGGGCGGCACGGGCGTGAGGGTGGGGGGGGCCATGCCCATCGAATCGGTGCGCTTGGTTTTGTAGTCCACGTTGATCGAGCGGAGGTGCTCATCGAAGACCGCGCCGAATCGCTCCAGCGTCGCGTCATCACCCCGCCACTCGAGCACGAGCTCCAAGCCCGAGCGCCGGCCCTCGCCCGGGTAGACGGGTGCCGCGGTGAACTCGCCTAATCGCGCAGAGGTCGCGCCCTGCGCAGCGACGACGGCGCGTTCGATTTCCTCGACGATCAGGTTCTCGCCGAACGCGTTCATGAAGTGGCGGTGACGCCCGACGATCCGAAGGCGGGGGGGGCCCTCGGGCGGGATCGTTTCGAAGACCACCACGTCCCCGATGATGTAGCGCCAGAGGCCGGCGCACGTCGTCATGCACACCACGTACCGCTGCCCCTTCTCGACCTCGTGGCACATGAAAGCAGACGGCTCGTCGTTGTCTATCTCCTCGACGGGGATGAACTCGAAGAAGAGGCCGACGTCCGTGAGCAGGCGCAGGCCCGGGTCGCCCTTGGTGTCCTGCAGCGCGATGAAGCCCTCGCTCGCGGGGTACACCTCGAGGCGGTGGGGGAAGTCGTTCTGCGGCTCGAGCGTGCTGTCGCCCGACCAGACCTCGCGGACGCGCGGGTCGAAGGGGGGGTACTTCACGCCGCCATGGATGAAGAACTCCATGTTGGGCCACACGTCGCGGAGGCAGGTGATCGACGGGTCGCGCTGCTTCGCCATCTCGAGCACGCGCTCGAAGAGCACCAGACCCCAGGACGCCATGCCGCTGACGCCCCGGATGTCCTGTTCGAGGGCGATCTTCGCCATCGCCTCGATCTTGCTGGGCCAGTGGCTCATCAACGCGACATCCGGGCCGGGCGAATAGACCTGCGACAGGGGCCAGGTGATCAGCGGAGTCACCAGGCCGGAGAGATCGCCCGTGCGGACGCCGTGCTCGTTCTCCTCTACTCGGGTTGAACCGCCCAGGAAGAGCACCTGCCCCGCGAAGAGTTTTGTGAGCGAGAGGCCGAAGCGCGAGGCGTGCGCGAAGATGTCCAGGGCCGCGACGTAGTTGGAGCGCATCATCTGATCGCTGACGGGAATGAACTTCTCCCCGCCCGTGGTGCCCGATGTCTGCGCCCAGTTTTTGACGACGCCCGGCCAGGTGACGTCCGGCTCGCCGCCTTCGCGCATGCGAACCATGCGCGAACGCCACGCCTCGTAGTCCGCGGGCCGGATCTGATCACGGAACGCCCGGAGGCGGTCGGCGGGGGACATCGCGAGCATCCTGGGGAAGCCGTGCTGTCGTCCGAGCTCTGTGCGCTGCGCCAGGCGCACGAGGTTTTCGAGCTGCGCGTTCTGGATGCTCGCTGCGTTCTTCGCCCAGTGGTCGAGGTCCGAGAGCAGCCCGATGCGGCGCGCGAGTTTCAGGCGGAGCCCGGCCCCGATGAGCCCGGTCCAGCGCGACGTTGACGTGGCGAAGGGGGGTTCAGGCAACGGAGTGCTGCGCTGAGCGGGCGTCGAGTTCGTCGATGAAATCTGTGAGGATCTCGCGGACACGGTCCGGGTACTCGATGTGCGGGGCGTGCCCGCACTCATCGAGCCACGTGAGGCGCGCATCGGGGAGTTCGCGCTCGAACTGGCGTGCGACGTCCGGCGGCGTCACGATGTCCTGCATGCCCCAGATGAGCTGCGTGGGCGTCTCGATCTCGTGCAGGATCGGGCCCAGGTGATCGACCTTCGCAGAACGCCCGAGCTTCACGAACGCCCGGGCCGCGGGGCGGCGGGAGAGTTCTTCGTAGGCCATTTCGACCATGCCCGGAAGGATGCTCTTCTCGCTGTAGAACAGCTCGCGGACCTTGGTGCGGATCCAGTCGGGGGTGGGGGTGTGCCGGACACCCTTCTCGAAGCCGCGCTCGAGCAGGCCCGAAGACCCGATCAGCACCATCGACGAAACGAGGTCGGGCCTGGCGTGGGCGATGCGCAGGGCGATGTGCCCGCCCAGCGAGTTGCCCATGATCATCACGGGCCCTTCGAGGAGCGATTCGAGGCACGAGATCACGAGGGACACAACGCCCGGGACCGTGGCGCCCTTGCCGCGCATCTCGAGGATCGGCGGTTGGATGAGCAGCGATTCGACACGGTTCGCGAGCGGCGCGAGCGTGGGGAACCAGTGTTTGTTCAGACCGAGCAAGCCGTTGAGGACGACCAGCGGCGGGCCCTCACCCATGCGATCGATACGGATGTCGATCCCCGATACGCGATCGTGCGCCGTCCCCGAAACGATGTCGGGAAGGTCCGGGGTGGGTGCGGGTTGGTCCGTAGGGAATTCGTGCATGGGGCAATGGTGCCACGGCGTCGAGGCAAGGCGACTTTGCATCGTAACTAGGGCGGTTAGCGACCGCCAGCGCGTGTCCGAACGTTTCCCGGCAGCTCTTCGCCTTCGAAAAACGCGGCCCGCGTGGGCAGATCACGCCCCAGCGTATGGACCAGAAACGCCGCGAGCAGGGCCGAGGCACGCCGGAGCGGCTGCTGTTCGAGGGCTGACACGCTTGTGTCGTCGTTGCGGAGCGAATCGAGCAGCGCGATCGTCTCCCGGCGGACGCGCCAGACGCGGAGCGGCCCGTCGGGGCCCGGGTCAGCGACGAAGACGCCCTGTTCGGGGTCGAATCCGAGGGCCGGGCCCTCTCCCATGGGAGTCCGGTCGAGGTTCGGCGCCGAGCCGGTCTCGTGGAGCACGCGCCACTGGGCTTGGAGCACCACGCGCTCGACGGCCTCGGGCGCGTCGAGTTCGCGCAGCAGCGCGACGGCCCGATCGAAGAGCACCGGATGCGGATCGTCCTCCGCGACGGTGCGGTAGAAAAGGTCCGCGAGGTAGAGGCCCGCGAGGTGGGCTCGGTAGGAACGGCGTGGTCCCCAGAAGACCTCTTGCAGGTCCCACTCGGTGATCGTCGCGAGGTCGGTCTTCTGCTTACTGATGAAGAGCAGCTCGCCTCGGGTGAGCACCTCGAAGCCGCCCGAGAACCCGGCCTTGTCGCGCCGGGCCCCCTTGGCGAGCCCGCGGACCAGCCCGGCGTCGCGCGTGAAGAGCGCGACCGTTTGTGAGGTCTCGGAGAAGTCCCACTGACGCAGGACGATGGCCTGTGCGGCGCGCACGCTCATGGGGTGAGCGTACGCGCCCGTATCACGCCGCGAGCTTGGTGATGACTTCGCGGACGCTCTTGAATTCTTCAGGCGTCGCCGAATCGATGAGCAGGGTGGTCCTGAGGGTGTCGTCGGGCGTCTCGGGTCCGACGTGCTCGGAGACGAGCTTCTCGCCCGCCTCGGAGACCTCGATGGTGACGTGCCCGTTGACGGACTTCGAGATCGCGAGGCTCATGCCGCCCGCCTGGACGGTGGTCGCCTCCCCGGCTTCCTGCACGGTGTCCTCGTCCTCGATCTGCTCGTTGGCGTCCTGGAGGATCTGATCGATGGATGTCGAGGGGTCCACGAGGTCACCGAAGAGGGTGCGGAAGGCCTCGAAGTCCTTGCCGGACTTGGCAAGCAGTTCCTGCAGCTCGGCGGGCTTCAGCACAAAGAGACGCTCGGCGTCACGCGATGAGGTGGTGACATTCTCTACCTTGCCGTTGGGCGTGAGCGGCAGGTTGCCCACGAAGTAGGCGATCGCGTTGAGCAGCGAGAGGTCGTCTTTGACGTTGCAACCGGAAGGGCGCGTGTGGTGGTTGCCCATGGGCTTGGTGAGCCGCTCGGGGAGCTTCCAGATGCGCGAGAGCGCCATCATGACGTCCACGTGGGTGCACTGGTAGGTGCCGCGCTCATGGGCGTGCAGCTTGGTCGGGTGCGAGGCGATCGCGGGATCGCCCGGGTAGTCTTCCCCGACGAGGGCGGGCATGGTGGGCACGCCGGCGTCGGACATGAATCCCACGACGAAGGCCTCGCCCGACACGCTCTTTTTGATCTTCTCCGCGACGTTCATCGCGAGGCAGCCTCGGTACAAGGACTGTGTCCACATGCTGCGGAATCCCGTCGCGGCGTCATCGCCCGCGGCGGCCTTGGAGAGGTGGAAGCCCAGCGCGAGCGCCTTCAGGCGCTCGAGACCCAGCAGCACCATCGCCCGCTCGATGCTCGTGACGCTTTTGCGCTGCGCGAAGGCCGCGGAATTCGCCATCCGGAGCAGGCGCCCGGTGAGGGCCTGATCACCCGAGATGACCTCCGCGAACTGCTTGATCGTGGAGTCTGGGTTCCCGACGAGGCCGATGATCTTGATCGCTACCTGTGGCAACGAGGGCACGGTGGTGTCGCCTAAACGCTGGGCGAGCGAAGTGATGAGTTCGTCCACTTCGCGGGCGGTAAGCTCTGTTCTGGGCTTCATCCGTGGTCTCCTCGGGATCAGATATAGGGGTGCATGAGTTCAATCGGTTCACCCACACCTCGGGAGGAGCCCGACCCATCCGCACTGTCGTTTTTGACGGTGTAAAGACGGGAGGGGTGGCGCACCCTTCGGCGTGGGGTACACTCGATCGGCATCGCACGGAGGCGACATCATGCAAAACCACCCTGTTTCTGAGACACGTGAACGAGGGGGCGAGACTCGGGGGTCAGCCCACCCGCTTACGCGGACCGTCGCCTTCATGAACCAGAAGGGCGGCGTTGGCAAAACCACCACGGTTGTGAACCTCGCCCACGCGGTCTGCGAGCAGGGGCGACGCGTTCTTGTCGTCGATCTCGACCCGCAGGCGCACGCCACGCTCCACCTCGGGGTGGACCCGGAGAGCGTGGAGTGGTCCGTTTACGACTTATTGCTGGATCCCCCCGTCGCGGGCTCGGACCGCGTGCTGAAGGTGCGCGAGGAGGGCACGGGGGTGGTCGGACTGGTCCCCGCGGTGACGGACCAGGCCGCCGCCGAGCACGAACTCGCCGATGAGGCGGACCGGATGGGGCGCCTCGCGAGGTTCATCGACGGGGTGAAACACGAGTACGAATTCATCTTCTTCGATTGCCCGCCCTCGCTGGGCCTGCTCACCCTCAACGGTCTGGCCTGCGCGAAGGAAGTCATCGTGCCGATGCAGGCGCACTTCCTGGCGCTGCAGGGCGTCGGCAAGCTGCTCGAGACCGTGCAGTTGGTAGGGCAGGGCGTGAACGACCAGCTCCGCGTTTCTGGCGTGGTGCTGTGCATGCACGACGAGCAGACGCGCCACGCCCGCGAGGTGGTGGACGATCTGAAAACCTTCTTCAAAGAGTCGCGCGGTCTGGACGTGCCCTGGAGCGGTGCCCGTGTCTACGACCCGCCGGTCCGCCGGAACATCAAACTCGCCGAGGCACCCAGTTTCGGCGAGACCATTTTCGAGTACGCCAAGTGGTGCCCCGGTGCGCAGGACTACCGCGCCGTCGCGAAGTCCTTCGTAGACGAGTGGGACGCGCTGCTCGCGCGCCGCTCGCAGACCGTTGAATCCAAGCCCGATGCGGCGGCGGCGCCCGCGACTTCGGAGCCCGTTGCGTGAGCCGCAGGCTCCGGCGTGTGCTGCTGGGTGTCTATCTCGCGATCGTCCTGCTGCTCACGCTGTGGCCCGGGCTGAGGCTGCCCGAAACGCCCGTGCCGCGCCCGGACCTGATCGGGCATGCCGGCATGTTCGGGCTGCTGACGTTCCTGCTGGTATTGGCACGGGTAGGCGGGGCTCCGACGCTGGGGGCCCGCAACATCCTGGTGGGGGGGCTCATCGCGCTCGTGTTCGCGACGGCGACGGAGGCGGCGCAGGGCATCCCGGGCGTCAACCGATACAGCGGCTGGGACGACGGCGCCGCGAACGCGCTGGGCGTGCTGGCGGCGGTCAGCGTCTGTTTCCTCGGCGGGGCCTTTGACGATCAGAAGCGCGAAGGGAACAGCAGGTGAGCACGCGCAGCCAGCACTTCATCGGACACGCGCGGACGGTCGCGGGGCTGACGGCGGTCAGCCGTGTGAGCGGGCTGGTGCGCGATGCGGTGGTGTCCAAGGCCTTCGGCGCGTCACCGATCTGGTCCGCGTTCGTGACCGCGTTTGTGCTGCCCAATCTGTTCCGGCGTCTCTTCGGCGAGGGCGCGCTGGCGGCGGCCTTCGTCCCGACGTACGCGAAACTCTGCGAGAGCGACCCGGGCGCAGCCCGGCGCTTGGCGTCGCTCATCGCGGGGGGGCTGCTCGTCGCGCTCGGGGGCGTGGTGGTGCTGCTCGAGGGCGTCGGCGCGGTGCTGCTGCTGACGGACACGGTGCCCGAGGCCGGTCGGCTGACGCTGACGCTCGCGATGCTCATGCTGCCCTTCATGGCGTTGGTCTGCACGAGCGCCATGCTCGGGGGCGTGCTGCAGACGCACGGGCGCTTCGGCCCGCCCGCGGGCGCACCGATCCTGCTGAATATCTGCATGGTCGGCGCCGCCGCCGGTGCCCATTGGGGGCTGGAGTGGTCGATCGAAGACACCGCGATCGCCCTGGCGATCAGCGTGCTCGTCGCGGGCGTGCTGCAGGTTGCGTGGCACCTACGCGCGATGCGCGATGTCCACGAATGGACGCGCGACGTGCGCCCCGCGATAGACGACGCGCGCGGCGTGCTGCGGCGCATGCTCCCGGTGATCGTCGGCATGGGCGCGCTGCAGATCGGAACGCTCATCGACGGGCTCATCGCGGGCTACCCGGTGATCGTGGGACCGGAACTGCCGGGGGGTGCGCCGTACCCGCTCGACGGCGCGAGCGCCGGTGTGCTCTTCTTCGCGTCGCGCCTCTACCAGTTCCCGCTGGGAGTCTTCGGCATCGCGATCGCCACCGCGGTCTTCCCGGCGCTCTCGAGGGCCGCCAGCGATCCGAGCGCCTTCGGGCACACGCTGCGGCGGGGTCTGCGCACGAGCCTCTTCGTCGGTCTCCCCGCGACGCTGGGCCTTCTTATCGTCGCCCCGGACCTTACGGCGGTCATCTATGAGGGCGGAGCGTTTAGTTCGGAGGACAGCGCCCGCGTGGTCGGCGCGCTCCGCTGGTACGCATTGGCAGTGTGGTCCGCATCGCTGACGCACGTGCTCACGCGGGGCTTCTACGCGAAGGAGGACACGGTCACGCCGATGCGGATCGGTGTCGTTTGCGTCGCCCTCAATATCGCGCTCTCTGTCGGCCTCATGTGGACGCCCCTGGGCGAGCGGGCCCTCGCGCTGGGTACGGGCGTCGGCGCGTGCGTGCAGGCGGGGCTGCTGATGCTGCTCGCGACCAAACGCCTCGGCGTGGACCTCTTCGATCGGGCCTTCTTCAAGGGTCTCGGGCGAATCGGACTCTGCGGCGCGTTGATGTTCGGGGTGGTGCTCGGGGCGGGGACGCTGCTTGGGGAGCCGCTGGCGGGCTGGTGGACGCACGCGGCCCGCCTGCTCGGGCTCGTGGCGATCGGTGGGGTGGCGTACGTGATCATCGCGCGGATATTGCGCTCGCCCGAACTCAGATGGCTCGTGGAGCGCGATTCCTCGGGCCCAGATCGGCCCTCCTGACGATCCCGGCTGGATGGTGCCCTCCCCGACACCCGATAGACTCGCACGTACGAGCCCGTGTGCGGGCTTCTGTGGTTCCGCTTCGCGCATATACTGCGCATGCTGAGGATATCGAGATGCTGAAGGCCGGTCAGGCGAGGATCCGTTCGTTCCGCGTGGTGCCCCAGGTGCCGCCCGCGTTGGAACCGCTCTTGGAGATTGCACACAACCTCTGGTGGTCGTGGCACCCCGAGGCGGTGGAGCTCTACGTGCGTCTGGATCGCGAGCTGTGGGAGAGCACGGGTCACAACCCGGTGAAGATGCTCGGCTCGCTGGACCAGCGGGTGCTCGAACGCGTCGCGGAGGACCAGAGCTATCTCCACGCGCTGGGCCTCGTACACGCACGCTTCAAGCATCACAACGATCGCCTGAGTTGGTTCCAGCGCCAGTACCCCAGCACCATGACCCCGGACCACGGCGAGGATCCGATCCGCGTCGGCTACTTCAGCGCGGAGTTCGGGCTCACCGAGTGCTTCCAGATCTATTCGGGCGGGCTGGGATGCTTGGCGGGGGATCACCTGAAGGCCGCGAGTGAGCTTGGCGTGCCGATGTGCGCCGTGGGCCTGCTCTATCGCAACGGGTACTTCCACCAGTACCTCTCGGCGGACGGCTGGCAGCAGGAGACGTACCCCGATCTCGAATTTGCGAACCAGCCCATCCGGCGGGTGCGCAACGAGGAGGGCGAGCCGATCACCGTCAGCGTCGAGCTGCCCGGGCGTGAGGTCACGCTCGCGGTGTGGCGCTGCGACGTGGGGCGCGTGCCGCTTTATCTGCTCGACGCCAACCTCCCCGAGAACAGCAAGCAGGACCGCGACATCACCAAGTCGCTCTACGGCGGCGATATCGAGACGCGGATCCAGCAGGAGATCGTGCTCGGCATCGGCGGCGTCCGGGCGTTCGAGGCGGTGGGCGAGAAGGTCAACGTGTTCCACATCAACGAGGGCCACGCCGCGTTCCTGGCGCTCGAGCGCATCAAGAAACTGCGCGAACGCCACGACGTGTCATTCGAGGGCGCGCTGCGCGCAGGGGCGCCGGGCAACATCTTCACGACGCACACCCCGGTGCCCGCGGGCATCGACCGCTTCAGCCCGGAGATGGTCACGAAGTACATCGGGCCCATGGCGCATGCGCTGGGCTGCGACCTCAACCGCCTGCTCTCGCTCGGGCGCTCGAACCCCTTCGACGAGAATGAGTTCTTCTCGATGGCGGTGCTCGCGCTGCGTTCGAGCCAGTTCGCGGGCGGCGTGAGCAAGCTGCACGGCGAGGTGAGCCGCGACATGTGGAAAGACATGTGGCCCGGCACGCCCGCGGAGGAGGTGCCCATCGGGCACGTCACCAACGGCGTCCACCCGCGCTCCTGGATCAGCCACGAGTTGGTCGCGCTGTACGACCGCTACCTCGGACCCGACTGGCAGCTGGACCCCGCGGACTTCGGTCTGTGGGAAGCGGCGCACGACATCCCCGACGAGGAGCTGTGGCGTGTGCGCAACCGCTCGCGTGAGAAGATGATCGCGTGGACGCGCGGGCGCGTGAGACGGCAGCTCGAAGCGCGCGGTGCGGTGCCCGACGAGATTGAGAAGGCCCTCGCGCCGCTCGACCCCGACGTCTTCACGATCGGCTTTGCGCGACGATTCGCGACCTACAAGCGCGGCACGCTACTGATGAGCGACGTCGAGCGCCTCGAGAAGATGCTCACCGACGCCGACCGCCCGGTGCAGATCCTCATCGCGGGCAAGGCGCACCCCGCCGATCGCCCGGGCAAGGAGCTCATCCGCGAACTCGTCAAGCTCAGCGAATCGAAGGACAGCCTCCGGCGCATCGTCTTCCTCGAGGACTACGACATGAACGTCGGGCGATGGATGGTGCAGGGGTGCGACCTCTGGCTGAACACGCCGCTGCGCGGCATGGAAGCCTCGGGCACCTCGGGGATGAAGTGCGCCATGAACGGCGTGATCAACTGCTCCATCCTCGACGGCTGGTGGGACGAGGCGTACGAGCCCGAGGTCGGTTTCGCGATCGGGCGGGGCGAGGCGTACGACGACCGCGACGTCGCCGACGCTATCGAGAGCCGGGCGCTGTACGACGTGCTCGAGCGACAGATCCTGCCCGAGTTTTACGACCGCGACGCCTCCGGCACGCCCCGCAAGTGGGTGAAGCGGATGAAGGCGTGCATCGCGAACCTGACGCCGCGTTTCTCGACGATCCGCATGGTCGCCGACTACGTGGAGCAGTACTACCTGATCTCTTACGGCCTCTCCAACTCGATGCTCGCGGACAACCTGTCCGCCTCCGAGGACCTCGCGCAGCTCATCCAGCGGTACCACGAGCAGTGGTCCCGCGTGGGCGTGCGCCGGGTGTGGTCCGATGATGGAGCGATCGTTTCGGTCCGCGCCGCGGTGACGCTCAAGGCCGAGGTATCGCTCGGCACACTGCAGCCCAGTGAAGTGCGCGTCCAGGCGGTCCACGGCGTGATGAACGACATGGGCGACCTCATGGAGATCGAGCCGATCGACATGCGCCTCGCGGGCGCCGACGAGGACACCCGCCTGGGCGAGGGCGTCTACGCCTTCGAGGGCGTGATCACGCCCGCCGGTTCGGGTCAGTGCGGGGTCTCGGTGCGGATCGTGCCGCGGGACGACAGGCTCGTCGGCACGCGTCTGCCTGGCCTGATCTCGTGGGACCAGGGCGAGAGCGGCGTGCTGAGCGATCGTGACGAGTCGCAGAAGACCAAGAAAAAGGCCAGACCCGAACCCGCATCCACGGGCTGAATCGGCGCCGCAGGTCGGCTTACAGGTTCGGCAACCCCCAGAGTGTCGGTTCGCCGGTGCGCTTGGTGTACCACGTCTCGGTGGTCCGCCGGAGCTCGGAGACGAACCCGACGCCCACGACCTCGGAGCCGACGAGCGTCGCGATGAGCTCGCGTTCGTCCACCATGAGTTCGACGAGCTTCACGCCCTGCCTCTCCGCGAGTGCGCGGGCGGCGCTCTCGACGGTCGCGCGCACGCGCTCGTCGCTGAGCGCATCGGTCTGCGACCGCAGTGTGACCGTGATGACTTCTTGCCCGCCGCTCATCGCGTGGCTCCGGTGCGTTGAAGGACCAGACGAGCGGCGTCCAGGATGTTCGGAACGATCGCGTCCGCGCAGGTCTCTGGGTCTTCTCGTGCGATCAGCACGCTGGAACACCCCGCCCCCCTTCCCGCGATGCAGTCGCGCGGGGCGTCCCCGATCACCCATGAGGAGGCCAGGTCGAGCCCGCGCCGCTCCGCCATATCGAGGATCATGCCCGGCTGCGGCTTCCGCCAGGCGTGCTCGCGCGTGAATTCGGGCACGGTGCCCTTGGGATGGAAGGGGCAGTAGCGGAATTCGTCGATCAGGCCGCCCAGCAGTTCGTTGAGGCGGGCGTGGACACGCTCGACGTCGTGCGTGGTGTATTTCCCCCGGGCGACGCCGCCCTGATTGGTGATGACGCCGAGAAAGAGCCCGGCACCGCTGAGCAGGACACAGGCCTCCTGAGCGCCTGGTAGCAGCTCGACGAGCCCGGGATCGCCCAGATCGCCGTCGGGCGCGAGTCCGGTGGTGCGGATGAGGGTGTCATCGCGGTCGAGGAATACGGCTGGGCGGGGTATCGGGGGCATAATGGGGACAGGCTACCCGTGGGCGAGGTGAGGGGCGTCGCTTGCCCGGGGTTGAGAACCCCGTTCGGAGCGCGCGAATCTGGTCGGGTGGCGCTTGTTCAGCGCGAGAATAGGGACTATCTTTGCCGACTCGCCAGACCGGGCGTAGCGCGGTCGGTGTCCTCTGGATCACACCGGAGGGCGTGGCGGAGGCCACCGTAGCTCAGTGGTAGAGCACACCCTTGGTAAGGGTGAGGTCAAGGGTTCAAGTCCCTTCGGTGGCTTATGACGATCGATCGCCGTCCCTCGGGCGGTCGCGTGGGCCGATTTGCGGCCTACCGTTGTCTTCTGCGTTACTCGGCCCGTGGTGGGTCGGACGTGGTACGGGTCGTGTTCCCATGCGAGCGGGAGCAAGGCTTGAGGGTCCCCAGTGCCGACGGAGGTCGTTGGCGGGGCGTTGGATCCAGCTCGCAGTGACGGGCCGCCATGCGGTCTCGTCCGTGAACACACACACGGTGGAGGCTACACCGAATGGCGAAGGGCACTTTTGAGCGGAACAAGCCGCACGTCAACGTTGGCACGATTGGTCACATTGACCACGGCAAGAGCACCCTGACCGCGGCCCTTGTGGCCCGCAGCGCCGTTAAGCACGGTGGCGCGGTCAAGAGTTATGCGGAGATCACCAAGGGCGGTACCGTCCGTGACTCCAACAAGACCGTGACGATCCACTCGTCGCACGTGGAGTACGAGACGGATAAGCGTCACTACGCCCACGTGGACTGCCCGGGTCACTCGGACTACGTCAAGAACATGATCACCGGCGCTGCCCAGATGGATGGCGCGATCCTCGTGGTCTCGGCCGCGGACGGCCCCATGCCCCAGACCCGCGAGCACGTGCTCTTGGGTCGTCAGGTGGGTGTGCCGTACATGGTCGTCTTCCTCAACAAGGTTGACCTCGTGGACGACGAGGAGCTCCTCGAGCTCGTCGAGATGGAAGTCCGCGAGCTCCTCTCCAACAACGACTATCCCGGCGATGACATCCCCGTCATCCGTGGCCAGTCCAAGGCCGCTATCGAGAACCCGACCGACGACGAGGCCTGCAAGGGCATCGACGAGCTGCTCGAGGCCCTGGACAACTACATCCCCGAGCCCGAGCGCGAGAACGACAAACCCTTCCTCCTCGCGGTGGAAGATGTCTTCTCGATCAAGGGTCGTGGTACCGTCGCGACGGGTCGTATTGAGCGCGGCACCATCCGCGTGGGCGACGCCGCGGAGATCGTGGGTCTTATGACCACCGCCAAGCCCACCACCGTCACCGGTGTCGAGATGTTCAACAAGTCCATGGACTTCGGCCAGGCCGGTGACAACTGCGGTTGCCTCCTGCGTGGTGTTGAAAAGGACGAGATCAGCCGCGGCCAGGTCGTTTGCAAGCCCGGTTCGATCCAGCCCCACTCGAAGTTCGAGGGCGAGGTCTACATCCTCTCGAAGGAAGAGGGCGGTCGTCACACCCCGTTCTTCTCCGGCTACAAGCCCCAGTTCTACTTCCGCACGACGGACGTCACCGGCTCCGTGGACCTGCTCGGCGGCGCCGAGATGTGCATGCCCGGCGACAACGTCGCCATCTCCGTCGATCTGGGCGAGAAGCCCATCGCGATGGAGGCGGGCCTCCGCTTCGCCATCCGTGAGGGTGGTCGCACGGTCGGCTCGGGCGTGATCTCCAAGGTCGTCGAGTAATCGACCGGCCTCTGTGAGGCCGCGAATCGCACTATCCGTGGGGCACGTGAAAGCGTGCCCCGCGTCTTCCCACAACGATCCCATCCCGGCGGTTGCCCGGGCCTCGCGCGGTGGGCGTGAGCGCCCCCCGCCCAACAGACTCGGTGAGCATCATGGCCAAGAAAAAGGGCGACGCCCGCGAATACGTCTGGTTGCAGTGCTCCGAGACGGGTGACCTGAACTACCGCACGCAGGTCAACGTCAAGGGCGGTCTGCCCGAGAAGCTCAAGGATGGGCTCAACAAGTACTGCCCGCGTCTGCGCAAGCACACGCTGCACAAGATCAAACGCAAGTGACCGCGCTCGTCGTGCCTCTCGAGGTACGGCGGGATCGCGAGGGACGCCAATAGCTCAATTGGTAGAGCAGCTGATTCCAAATCAGCAGGTTGGGAGTTCGAGTCTCTCTTGGCGTGTTCCGAGGGCCAAATCGCCGTGTTGTCGGCGGAGGCCCAAGACCCCGATGCCCGACCCGTTCCGCGGCTGGGCCCGATTGAGCAGGAGCTCCCGACGATGGCAGGTTTGACTCCCTACAAGGCTGGCCAGGGGTACTGGACACGCATCTTCAGCGCCATCGGCTTCCTCGCCGTGACCGCCTACACCGCTCAGTGGGTGTATCGCGAGTCCGCCGCGTGGTTCGGCAACAACGTCGGCGAGGGCCAGCTCGGTCTGTACCAGGGCGGCTCGGCGGCGATTATCCTGCTCCTCGGCGCGATCATCATCTACTGGCTCATCTACGTGAAGCACCGGACTTCCGAGTTCCTCATCGCCACCGAGGGCGAGATGCGCAAGGTCAACTGGTCCACACGCAAGGAAGTCATCGGCTCCACCTGGGTCGTCATCGCGATCAGCGCGATCATCGCGGCGATCCTGCTGGTCACCGACATCTTCTTCTCGCGCATCTTCACCTGGGTCGGTGTCCTCGAAGGCACCGCCTCGTGAGCCGCGCGGGGTAGGGCTTCCGGCCCGCCCCCGATTCCCGCGCCCTTTCCCGGCGTGATCACACCCCCCGTCCCCACGTTCCACGCACCGAAAGCGCGGCCTCGACCATGATCGAAGAGAAGCCCACCAGCCCCGAGCTCGAAGAGACCAACGCCGTCGAAGCGCCCGAAGAAGCCTCGACGGACAACGCCCCCGAAGCGCCCGCGCCGGCTCTCGAGGTGCCCGACGCAGCGACACCCGCGCCCGCCGAGGCCGAGGTCAAGCCCGCCGCCGACGCGATGGACGGTCGCATCAACGAGGTCGCCGACAAGCTGATCGATGGCGAGCCCGTCGTCTACGACGGCATGGGCTGGTTCGTGCTCCGCGTCGCCTCCAACAAGGAGAGCTCGGTCCGCGACACGCTGCTCCGCAAGGTGGAGATCGAGGACCTCAAGCACCTCGTGAACCGCATCCTCGTGCCCACCGAGAAGACCAAGACCATCAAGGGCGGCAAGCAGCGCATCACCGAGACCAAGCTGTACCCGGGCTACGTCTTCGTCGAGATGCGCCTCGAAGAGGACGGGCGCATCCCGCAGGACGTCTTCTTCCTCATCAAAGAGACCACCGGCGTGGGCGACTTCGTCGGCACCACCGGTCGTCCGACCGCGCTCGCGAACCACGAGATCGAGAAGATGCTCTTGGACTCCCGCCGCCCCGAGGACGTCGGCGAGATCCGCATGGTCTTCGAGAAGGGCGAGGCGGTCACCATCAAGGAAGGCCCCTTCGAGAACTACGAGGGCACGGTGGACGAGCTCATCCCCGAGAAGGGCCTCGTCCGCGTCCTGGTCACGATCTTCGGTCGTCAGGCCCCGATCGAGCTCGAAGAGTGGCAGATCGCCAAGGCCGGCGAGGAGTAAAACTCGCAAGGCATCCTGTATGCACCTCCCACGAAGGCCCGATCCCGGGCCTTCGTTTCGTTTTGCGGGAACCCGCTCCCTTCGGGTGCGTCAGAGGGTGCGGTCACCTGAGGGGTGAGCCAAGGGCGGTGGGTTCGCCCGCGGAGGCGACAGGATGAACAACGCGGCTCGCGCGATCACTGGTCTCGTAGGCGTGTGCTGCCTGATAGCGGCAGGAACATTGCTGCTCAGGCCGAACTCTACGAAGTCCCCGGCCATCAATCACGAGGGGCGTCCGGTGTTCGACAGCGCCGTCGTTCGACTCGCGCCGCCGGTCCGTACGCCGCCGAGGACATCGGTCAGGCCCTCGACGCCGGATGCCGCGGCGTCGCATGACGTCAGACAAAGACCACCGCGCGGTCGTACGGTGACCACCACGACCACGACCACCACGACAACAACATCAACCAGAACCGCGAACCGGGTGCCCGACGATGACGCGCCGTTGATCCTGATGGACACGATCTACGCGCGGTTCTCGGTTCGGTGAGCGGCGGTCACACCGTGAACTTCGTCGCCGTCAGCGTCTGATCCACCTTCGTCTTCCAATCCTCAAACCCCGCGCGCCCCATCAGGCCGAAGGTCGCGACCTTGCCCGTCTCCACAGCGGGCTGGTCGTAGGCGTCGATGTTCAGCATCAGCCCCGCGTAGCTCGTCGCGATCTCCCAGAGGGCGATGAATTCGCCCACGTGATGCGCATCAACCTTGGGGAACCGGATCGTCATGTTCGGGCGCTGCGACTCGACGAGCGCGTAGGCGGTCGCGCGCAGCTCGGCGTTGAGCAGCCCGCTCATCGTCTTGCCTTCCAAGTAACCCGTCGCCTCGATGCCCAGCCCCGTCGGGATGGTGAGGTCGGCATCGCCGAAGTCCTCGACCTCCACCAGCGCGAACGCCTTGTCGTTGGGGCCTTCGCGGTAGAGCTGCACCTGCGAGTGCTGGTCGGTGGTGCCCAGCGCCTTGATGGGCGTGTAGCCCGTGTACACCTCCGAGCCGATCTTGCAGTGCTTCTTGCCCAGGCTCTCGGCCCAGAGCTGGCGGTACCAGTCCGCCATCAGGTAGAGCCGGTTGCAGTAGGGCATCATCACGTGGTTGACCTTGCTCTTCTCCTCGCCCAAGCGCACGAGCAGCGTCGCGAGCATCGCCGCCGGGTTCTTCGCGAGCTCGGTCTCCCGGCAGCGCAGGTCCATCGCCGCGGCACCGTCGAGCAGCGCGTCCAGACCGATGCCACACATCGCGGCGCTGAAGAGGCCGACGGGCGAGAGCACGCTGAAGCGCCCGCCCACGCCCTCGGGCACAGGGAGCGTGTCGTAGCCGTTGGCGTCGCAGATGGTGCGCATCGTCCCCTTCTCAGGATCGGTGACAGCGACGATGTTGGCGCCGTGCTTCTCTTCGCCCAGCGCATCGATGAGCAGCTTGCGGATGACCATGAACTGGCTCGCGGTCTCCGCGGTCTCGCCCGACTTGCTGACGACGTTGAAGAGCGTGCGTTCGAGCCCGCCGTTGGCCTTGCAGAAGTCGAGCGTGCTGCCGAGGTAGGCGGGGTCCACGTTGTCGATCACGAACAGACGAGGTCCGTTCCTGTGCGCACCGTCGAGGAGGTTGTGCGTGGGGGGGTTGAGGGCCGATTGCAGGGCGATGTTGCCCAGCGCCGAGCCGCCGATGCCCAGCACGATCATGTTGTCGAACCGCCCCTCGCACTTCTTGGCGATCGCGCGGACCGCCTCCACGTGCGCCGAGCGCGCGGGGTCGAAGGGCAGGTCCCGCCAGCGTTCCCAGCCGGTGCCCTTGGTCTCGTTGAGGGATGTCGTGAGCTCCGCAGCCCGCTCCGCGGCGGGCGACCCGGGCGCGAGGGAATCGGGCTCCAGGCCGTGGGACCCGACGCGCTCGGAAAGGCAGTTGGCGTAGGCGATGGTCAGCATGGGGACCAGAGTACTCGGGCGGTGCCTGTGCCGCCTCGCGGATGAACTCGTGCAGGTCGAGCGTGATATCATCGCCCGCCTCGATGTGCAGGATGGTGCGCAGGGTCAGTGTCCCATTTTGCTCGCTGAGGCCGGTATCCACGCGGATCCGATACCGCCCCGGTTCGAGTTCGGCTGGGCTCTCCGTCATGTTCCCGGGTCCGGCTGTTCCGGTCCGATCGACATCAACCAAGTCGGCTGAGCTGATGTACGTCACCGCAGAATCGAGCGAGCTGATGTCGATCGGTTCGATCGACGCCTTCGCGAGTAGTTCAGCGTCGAAGTCGTCGCCGCGGTACCAGAAGTAGATCTTTGCGGGGTTGATGAGTTCACGACACGTCCCCGCCTTACGGACGCGCCCGTTTTCGATAGTGAACCCCGTCGTACAGCGGTGCCCGGTAGTCTCATTGGTGTACGAGTACTCGAAGTGGTTGTTGAAGCCGCCACCCTCGAACCGCGCAGGTACCCGAGGTTCGCCGAAGCGCCGTTTCACCAAGTGGCTCTGTTCGCCAACGATCGCGTATCCCACAGGAAGGCCCTGCGCAAAGTCGACGAAGTGTCCAGATCCGCGGTACTCAAGGTCGAGATAGTGTGCTTCGCCATTCGCTACGACGACATACGCGAGAGGCGTGTGCAGTTGGTCGATGTTCAACGCGTGGAGCAGGTCTCGGGACTGTGAAGCAGTCGGGTACAGGCGCGTGCGCCGGGTGTCTTTAATCGATTCCAGCGGTGCTGTCGCGTCGTTCCGATCCCGTAGCACGATCTCGACGATTCGTGCGGGTGTGTCTGTATCGAGCAGGTTGAGAGTGTGCTCGATCGTTGATGCGACGCGGCTCCAGCCCTCGGAGTCGGGTGTCCGGAAAATGACCATCGTTGGGGCGTCTCGCGCGAGAACTTTGATCGTTGTCCTGAGCCCGTCGTGGGTTGGCATCGTGAGACCGAGGGCCGCAGTGCGTAGCGTTTGTCGTGGCTCGTGCGTGATGCCCCAGTGCGTGCTGGATAAACAGCCGCACATCAGCAGCGCGACGAGGATCCACGGCGAGGCTCGAAGAGTGGTCATGCTCATTCAGATTCTCCTACCCGGAAGGCGTTCACGCTCGCCCGGGACACCTCACGCCAGACTGCCAACCCATTCGGAGAGGCAGTTGGCGTAGTCGATGGTCAGCATGGGGACCAGATTACTCTGGTCCGGACTCCAACGCCCGCCGAATGTGTTCGTGCAGGTCCACGCGGGCTTTATCGTGCGCCCCGATCTCGATCACGATCGACGTATCCACCTCCGCGACGCGCCTGGGCCCTTGCACAGTGACCAAGAGGAGGGAGAGTCGGTAGGTGCCCGGGCGGGTGTTGAAGCAGACAGTGTTCGGGTACTCAAGGTACTCGTGTGTGTTGAACCGGTGGTATCGCAGGGCGTGATCCGTTTCGTGGAGATACGCGCTCTCGACAGTGACCAAAGTCGTGGAAGTCGAGCCTTCGAGTTCCGAGGCGATCGCCGGGGCGATCTTGGCGATGGCTCGTCGTTGGAAGGTGCTGTCCACGCCGGAGATGCACACTGTTCCGGGGTCGGTGTAGATGCGGGTGTGTCGTCGAGGTGTCTCGTCGTGCCCCGTGTACTCCGAGAGTGGGAGCACTTCGCGCCGAGTTCTCGCGAAGCTCGCGACGACATCATGGTTTGTCGCGGGGTTGTGGTAGCGGGCAACGAGGGCACCGTCGTGCTCTATTTCGATGTGCGCGACGCCTGCGTACAGGCGTTGAAATTCGTCGACGGTCCATCGCCTATCGAAGAGATCAACGGGGAAGCCCATCGCGAGGTCCGCGAGGGGGCCGATCTCCGAGTCGTCGAGCTCATACATCGTGATGCGTTCCGCAGGCGCGTCGGGCATCGCGAAGTAAGCGGCGAAACCCGAATAGAACTCGGAAACCGGTGACGCGATCGGGTCGTCGGGGCTCACTTCGACGCGGATCCAGTTCTCGGGGACGATCGGCGGCGCTTCCGATGCGTCCTGTTCGTGCGAAGACGCCCGTATCGCGATCTCCACGACGATGAAGTCGGTGTGCGCACCTAGTTCGCGGGCGAGACGGCGCACGCTGTTTGCAGACCTCGAGAACTCCCACGCGTCCCTGCGGTTGGAGTGAAAGACGATCAACGCGGCACGCCCCGCGACGAGGTCGGCGATGCTCGGGGCGTTCTTGGCGCCGTTCAGGACAGGACTGCGAAACGCCCTCGAATCAGTGTCGAGCCTCATCGGCGGCAACCCGGGGTAGAGACACCCCGCCATCAGCAGCGCGAAGAGGGTCCAGGGGGTCAGTTGTCTTGTGCGTGTGTGCATGATTTGTGTAGTCGGATCGGGGAGGTCCGGGTTCACGCTCGCCCCGGACACCTCACGCCAGACTGCCAACCCATTCGGAGAGGCAGTTGGCGTAGTCGATGGTCAGCATGGGGACCAGATTACCCGGACTGCGGGCTAGGCGCGCGGGTGATCAGTCATGCGGAATGTCTATCGACCCGTCAATCAAACTGCGGATATCGAGGTGGGTGGAGACTCCCGCGGGTAGCTCTACGTGGCGCTTGAGCTCGACATACACATGCCCGTACTCGCTCTTTGGGTCCCGGACTCTGAGTTGGATCCGATAGACACCCGGATCGACCGTCCATGATGGTGTCGTCTTGGCGCTGAAGTAGCCGGGGGCATCGATGCGGCGCAAGTTGAACCACTCGACGGTCACCGTATCAACGCCATCGAACGAAGGGAGCCAACGCTCCGATTCATCGGACGCACTGACGAGATCATCGACCGCATATCGTTCGCCGTTGGCGCCCGAGTACATCACGATCGCCGGATTGTTGTGGATGCGTCGTGTGTGCGCGCTGGTGACGAGATTGCCGCGAACGCTGAATGTCGTGGTGCAATCGTGCGACATCGAGTCGTTCGTGTACGTGTATGTGTAATGCGTTTCACCGTGTTCAGCGTCTGTCTCACGATCTCGGGTCGGATCGCCAAAGGTGTCGATGACGTGTGTGAAGAGCTGGCCATCCAAGGCGTCGGATACCGGGAGCTCGAGTAGCAGGTCGCTCAGGCGCCCGAGCCCTTCCCGCCATAGATAAAGCGCGAGGGCCCCAGCCTTCTCCGTGATGAGATACGTTGGCGCGTCACGAAAAATAGCACGGGGCACGTTGCGCCGGATCGACTTGCTCATGCGATCATCGGCAATCACGCGTCGCCAGCGCGGATCTGGCGTGTTCGTCGAGAGGCTATCAGGCCGGCCATCACCCGAGAGGATCACCTCGACGACCCGGAGCCGATCGTCCTCCGGAAAAGAAGTCAGCATCTGTGCAATCATCCGTTCGTTGCGATCCCCCTCATACGCATCATGCGTGCGCAGCACAAGGAGCACCGGGCCCCGCGAGAGATGGTCGCCGATAGTCGTGTTAAATGTCCCAATGCCTGCGGGGAGCGACTGGAAAGTTCGTGCCTGAACGTCGATCGTGTTCGGATACGGGGGGAGGAGTGGCCCGCTCAGGCAGCCGCACATCAGCAGCGCGAAGAGGGTCCAGGGGGTCAGTTTTCTTGTGCGTGTGTGCATGATTTGTGTAGTCGGATCACGGAGGTCCGGGTTCACGCTCCCCCGGGACACGTAACTGTAGACTACCACCCCGATGATCCACCCCTGGCACGACATCACCCCCGCCGTCGATGACCTCCCGCTCCCGGGGCACTTCCGCGCGGTCATCGAGATCCCCAAGGGGTCCTCCAACAAGTACGAGCTGGACAAGCCCTCAGGATTCCTCCGCCTCGATCGCGTGCTCTCCAGCGCCGTCTACTACCCCGCGAATTACGGCTTTATCCCGCAGACCTACGCGGAGGACGACGACCCGCTGGACGTGCTCGTCTTCTCCACCGAGAAAGTCCCGCCGCTGACGATCTGCGATGCGCGGGCGGTGGGGCTGATGACGATGATCGACGAGGGGCAGCCGGACCACAAGATCGTTGCGGTGCTGACCAACGACCCGCAGTACCAGGACATGATGACCGCGAGCCAGTTCCCGCGTCACATCTTCAAGGTGCTCAAACGCTTCTTCGAAGACTACAAGACGCTCGAGGACAAGCAGGTCGAGGTGGACGACATCCTGCCGCCCGAGGCGGCGCACGGTGTGATCGAACAGTCGCTGGCCGCCTATTCCGAAGAGCGCCGGCACGGGCGTCTCAAGGGCATGCACTAACACGGGGACTTTGCGCATGAAGTACGAGATCGACCGTGTCCTGCTGAGCCGTGAACAGATCGCCAAGCGTGTGCGCGAGCTCGGGCGCGCCGTCTCTGCGGACATCGAGAAGAAGCTCCACGCGGAGGGCGACGACACCGAGGCGCACGCGGACCGCGTCGTGATGCTCCCTGTGATGACCGGCGCGTTCGTTTTTACCGCCGACCTGGTGCGCGAGATGCCGCTGAAGCTCTCGATCCGCCTGGTCGCGGTGGAGAGCTACCCGGGCACCGCGACCGAGAGCAAGGGCGCCAAGATCCGCGGGGCGATGCCGAAGGACCTGCACGGGCGCCACGTGGTGGTCGTGGACGACATCCACGATTCCGGGCGCACGCTGCAGTTGATCAAGACGGTGTGCGAGGAGCAGGGGGCCGCGAGCGTGATGAGCTGTGTGCTGCTCGACAAGCAGGTGGAGAAGGCGGTGGACGCGCCGGCGGATTACGCGGGCTTCGAGATCCCCGACGAGTTCGTCGTCGGGTACGGGCTGGACTACGACGGGTATTTTCGAAACCTGCCCGAGATCGTCACACTCAAGGAAGTCGGCCGATAGGCTCCGCCCTTTCGCGGCCACACCTTCTCTAAATCACACCGAGGAACACGAATGCCCCCGATCAGCACGCACGACATCTCGCTCCAACAGGCCCACGCGATTGTCGCGGCTGCCACGAAGAAGGCCACGGAGATCGGCACGAAGATGAACATCGCCGTCGTCGATGCGGGTGCCAATCTCAAGGCGTTCGCTCGCATGGACGGCGCCTGGCTCGGCTCGATCGACATCTCGATCAAGAAGGCCCGGACCGCGCGGTTCTTCGACATGAACACCGGCGATATCGGCGGACTGAGCCAGCCAGGCGGGCCGCTCTACAACATCGAGCACTCCAACAACGGGCTGATCACCTTCCCCGGCGGCGTCCCGATCAAGGCCCCCGACGGCACCGTCATCGGCGCGATCGGCGTCTCGGGCAGCAGCGTGGAGAACGACCACGTCGTCGCGTCAGCGGGCGCGGAGGCCGCCGGCTGAGTCACGCGTCCTCGCGTTCCTCAACGACCGTCTCCCGCTCCTTGTCGTAGACGTAGAGCGTGCCGGCTTTCTCGCCGGTGCGCGCGGCTTTGTGCGCGCCGTCGCAGAAGGGCAGGTTCTTGCTGAGCCCGCAGGCGCAGACGAACACCGCTTTGTCCTGCGGCTCGATTTTGATGGGGTCGCAGGCGTCTTGCCGGATGAGGCGGGCCATGGTGTGGCTCCTGTTATGAGCGGGCGGGGATCTGAACACCCTGACGAACACCGGGCGCGAGCCCGGTGACATGTCCGCGGGTGGGGTGCCACCGGCCTTGCGCCCGGTGTTCGTGCGTGTTACACGGGTGAGGCGACCGAGCGCATGACGTCCTCGAGGATATCGCGCCCCGCATCGGCGTCGAGGCCGGCGCCCACGCCCGCGTGGTGGTGCGCGGGGAGCACGCGGTGAGCGCCCACGTCAAGGAAGTGGCGGGTGATGTCCTCGGGGATCACGTAGTCGCGGTCATCGAGCAGCGCGTTGGCGCGGGCGGCCTGAGCCAACGCGAGGGCAGCGCGGGTGGAGAGGCCCAGCCGCAGGTCCTGGTGCTCGCGCGAGGCGCGGGCGAGTTCCACGATGTACTCCACCAGCACGCGATCGAGGCGCACGTCGTCGGTCGCCCGTTGGAGGCGCAGCACGTCGTCGGCGTGCATCGCGGGCTCGAGGTTTGGCAGCGCGTGGTCGCCCGGGCGCAACTCGAGCACGCGGGCCTCGTCCTCCGCGTCCGGGTACCCGAGCGTGATCCGCATCAGGAAGCGGTCGAGCTGGTTCTCCGGGAGCGGGTAGGTGCCCTCGAACTCGTAGGGGTTCTGCGTGGCAACGACGATGAAGGGCGGGTCGATCGTGATCTGGCGGCCCTCCACCGTCACCTTGCCCTCGCTCATCGACTCGAGCAGCGCCGACTGCGTGCGCGGCGACGTGCGGTTGACCTCGTCGGCGAGCACCACGTTCGCGAAGATCGGGCCCCGCTTGTACTCGAAGCGCCCGGATTCGCGGTCGTAGACGGAGACGCCCAGCACGTCCGCGGGCAGCATGTCCGGCGTGAGCTGGATGCGGCTGAAGGTGCAGTCCAGGCTCCGCGCGAGCGCAGTCGCCAGCACCGTCTTGCCGACCCCCGGCACGTCCTCGATGAGCGCGTGCCCGCGTGCGAGGAGACAGACGATCAGCTGGTCCACCGTCTGAGGGTGGCCCAGGAAGACGGTGCGGATCCGGTCGCGGAGAGCACCGATCGATTCGAGGGACGTGGAGGTCGTGGTCATGGGCATCGACTGTAGGTTCGCGGTTAGACTCGCGGGCGTTGCATGCATGACGCCGAAGGGTGGACATCCTCTTCCGGGGATGGAGGGGCTTCCGGCGGTGCCGGGCCCGACGCCCTCCTTACGGGCAGCCTGCCCTGCGTCACCTGCCGTTACGAGCTCAAGGGCCTCTCCGTTCGTGACGTCTGCCCAGAGTGCGGCACCGCGGTGCGGGCCGCCATCCTGAGCGCCGTGGACCCGCTGGCGGACGAGCTCGCGCCGATGCGATGGCCCTCATTCACCGGCGTGCTCATCATCGCGTGGGCGCTCTCCGCGGCGATCGGCGTCTGGCTCATCCTCACGATGCGGATCACCGACGGCCTTCGGTCGATGAACATCAGCGTGCCCGAGTTCTGGTGGGGCTGGCACGTCTCGTTCGCACTGCTGGTGATCTCGGGCGTCGGGAGCCTGGGGTTTTTGATGCCGACGGCGCGGACACGCTGGTGGAGCGTGTTGAGCGCCCTCTGCTCTACGCTGGCGTACGTCCCGTTCTTTTACGCGCTGGTGAGGATCCGCGCGATCGACATGAACGCCGGCCCCGCCGCCGCCTTCTTCACGCTCTCGCCCGACACCGACCGCATCCTGTGGCGGATGCTGGTGGGGGGGTGTTTGGTAGTGATCTTCCTGGGTATCCGTCCGAACGCGCGAGAGTTGGTCCGCAGGTCCATCGCGATGCGCACCGGGCGCGTAGACCGGCAGACACTGCTCGCGATGGCCTCGACGTGCGTGGTCATGATGCTGGGCGACATCCTGCGATTGGCCGGGGCGAGTGGTGGGAGCGGGGTGGCGGTGCTCATCGGCTCGCTGATCATCTTGATCGCCACCGTCTTCCTCGGCTTCGGGATGGCATTGGCGGTGGTGGATGGCCTGCGGATCAGGCGGTCGCTCCGGATGGGTCCGCGGCGGATGCGGGACCTGGTCGGGGGTGATCCGGGCGGTCTCGACGGCCCGGACTGACGCCCGGGCGGCTCGCGGAGGCCCGACTGTCAGAGTGGCAGGGGGCGTGGGGCGATGCCCCGAGAATCGAGCGTGTGTGTTGGCATCGGCTTTGCCTCATGGTTCTGTCCGGGCGTGGTTGCGCCCCTCACGAGTCATCCCGCCTCGCCCACACCGGCGCGGGGCCGAGCACCGAATACGCGGAGACGAACCCCCATGGCAGTCAAAGAGCTCACTTTCGATACCGACGCACGCCACGCCCTCCTGTCGGGCGTAGAGAAGCTGGCCCGGGCCGTGAAGAGCACGCTGGGCCCTCGCGGGCGGAACTCCGTCATCGACAAGTCCTGGGGCGGGCCCACCGTCACCAAAGACGGCGTCACCGTCGCCGAGGAGATCGAGCTCCGCGACCAGTTCGAGAACCTGGGCGTCCAGCTCGTCAAGGAGGCCGCCAGCAAGACCTCCGACGACGCGGGCGACGGCACCACCACCGCGACCGTCCTCGCCGAGGCCCTGTTCAGCCAGGGCCTCAAGGCCATCGGCTCGGGCGTGGACGCCAACGCCCTCGTCCGCGGCATGAAGAAGGGCATCGAGCTCGCTGCCAAGGACATCACCAAGCGCGCCCAGCCCATCAAGGGCAAGGCCGACATCAAGGCCGTCGCGACGATCTCCGCGAACAACGACCCCGAGATCGGCGCCATCCTCGCCGACGCCTTCGACAAGGTCGGCAACGACGGCGTCATCACCGTCGAGCAGGGCAAGGGCCTCGAGACCGAGATCGACGTCGTCGAGGGCATGCAGTTCGATCGCGGCTACCTCAGCCCGAACTTCTGCACCAACATGGACGACATGACCGCGGAGCTCGAGAAGTGCCTCGTGCTCATCCACGAGGACAAGATCGACTCCATCCAGAAGCTCGTCCCCCTGCTCGAGAAGGTCATGGGCGCCAAGAAGCCCCTGCTCATCATCGCCGAGGACGTCACGGGCGAGGCCCTCTCAACGCTCGTCATCAACAAGCTCCGCGGCACCCTCCAGGTCGTCGCGGTCAAGGCCCCGGGTTACGGCGATCGGCGCAAGGCGATGCTGCAGGACCTCGCGGTCCTCACCGGTGCCACGCCCATCATGAAGGACCTGGGCATGGAGCTCGACAAGGTGAAGCTCAGCGACCTGGGCGTCGCCAAGCGCATCGAGGTCTCCAGCGACACCACGACCGTCCTCGAGGGCGCCGGCTCCAACGCGGACATCAAGAACCGCGTGGATCAGATCCGCGCCGAGATCGATCGCGCCACCAGCGACTACGACCGTGAGAAGCTCCAGGAGCGCCTCGCCAAGCTCGCGGGCGGCGTCGCCCAGATCAACGTCGGCGCCGGCTCCGAGGCCGAGCTCAAGGAGAAGAAGGCCCGTGTGGAGGACGCGCTGCACGCGACCCGTGCCGCGGTCAGCGAGGGCATCGTCCCGGGCGGCGGCACCAGCTTCATCCACGCCCGCGCCGCCATCCAGAAGAACAAGGACTGGAAGGCCGTCTTCGGCAAGAAGAACGACGTCACCTCCGACGAGATCGGCAGCTTCAACTACGACCACGCCGTCGGCCTCGAGGTTGTCCGCCAAGCCCTCAGCGTGCCCCTCGAGACCATCGCGACCAACGCCGGCGCCAAGGGCACCGTCGTCGTCGCCAAGGTGACAGAGGGCGACGCGAAGATCGGCGAGACCTTCGGCTACAACGCCCTCACCGACGAGTACGGCGACCTCCTCAAGATGGGCGTCCTCACGCCCGCCAAGGTCGATCGCAGCGCCCTGCAGAACGCCGGCAGCGTCGCGTCCATCCTCCTCACCGCCGACTGCCTCATCACCGACAAGCCCGAAGAGGGCGGCGATGACCACGGGCACGACGACATGGGCGGTGGTATGGGCGGCATGGGCGGCGGCATGGGCGGCATGGGCGGCATGGGTGGTATGCCGGGCATGGGCGGGATGGGGTTCTGAGCCGTGGCTGACCTCACGACGAATCAGGAGAACGCGCAGCCGGAGGCTCACGATCCATCGATGCGCACCCTCGACCTCGGTCGTGAGGGCCACCTCGTCACGTGGCAGGAGTGGTTCGCGCGCACCGCGCATCTCATGGCGAAGTCCGTCAGCGAGGAGCAGCGTCAGCACCTGCACTTCCGCGTCACGCTGGAGACGGGCGCTGTCTACGCGATCCGTAACGTGATGACGCACGTCGCACGCGGCGCCTGCTACCCCGACCGCTCGCGATGGAGCCAATCGCAGATGGCCGACGCGAATTCGCTGCCCGCCGCGGCGGGATCCACGGAGACGGTCGGCACGAAGGCCGTCTGCAACATCATCACCGGCTACATGCTCCAGGGCTTCGGCCCGGACCAGAATCCTACGACACTCAGCGTCACGCCCTGCCAGATCGCCTCGGTCGAGTGCGTGCTCAGCGAACCCCATACCAACGACGCGGAGCCCTTCGGCTTCGCGGCGTTCCAGCACATGAACAACACGCCCGAACTCACGGAGGTGGACGAAACCATCCCCGTCCCGAGCGTCCTGCCCCCGACCTTCACCGGCCCGGGCCTCTCCGTCGAGAGCGCCCCGGTTCAGTCATAACACAACCACGTTTTCACTCATGGAGATACATGCAATGGCCGTCAAGCCCCTCGAAGACCGCGTCCTCATCAAGCCCGCCGAAGCCGACACCATGACGGAGGCGGGCCTCTACCTCCCCGAGAGCTCCAAGGAGCGCCCGGTGCAGGGCACCGTCGTCGCCGTCGGTCCCGGCAAGCGCCTCGATAACGGCAAGCGCGCCGAGATGGCCGTCAAGAAGGGCGACACCGTCGTCTACGGCAAGTACGCCGGCACCGAAGTCGAGGTCAAGGGCAACGAGCACCTCATCCTCCGCGAGTCCG